>NZ_JBQCUB010000001.1:0-76623 GCF_051963655.1 Neisseria sp. P0001.S007
TAGCTCAGTTGGTTAGAGTACCGGCCTGTCACGCCGGGGGTCGCGGGTTCGAGCCCCGTCCGCCGCGCCATTATTTAAAAAGCACTGATAATATCAGTGCTTTTTTATTTGTCTTAAACACACAATTCAGCTGCAAAAATAGAAACAGGTAAGTAACAGGATATTGAAATACTGTTTAATCTTAATTTCTGATGATTGAAAAAAGGCCGTCTGAAACTTTTAAAGTTTCAGACGGCCTTTAGTCTATTAAAACAATGGATTAAATATCCAATTCTGCCGTATCGCCTTCTTTTTCCATCCATGCGCGGCGGGCGGCGGCTTCGCCTTTGCCCATCAGTTTAACGAAGATGTCGCGTGTTTCGTCATCTGCACCTTCTGGGATTTGTACCTGCAACAGACGGCGGGTGTCGGGGTGCATGGTGGTGTCTTTGAGCTGATCGGGGTTCATCTCGCCCAAGCCTTTGAACCGGCTGATGGAATAAGCAGTTTCTTTAACGCCTTCTTTTTGTAGTCGCTCCAAAATGCTGTCGAGTTCGTTTTGGTCGAGGGCGTAGAATTTGCGGGCGGGTTTGCTTTTGCCTTGTGCGTTGACATCGACGCGGAACAGCGGCGGTTGGGCGACGTAGATGTGTCCGTCGGCGACCAGTTTCGGGAAGTGGCGGTAGAACAGGGTCAACAGCAAAACTTGAATATGCGAGCCGTCCACGTCGGCATCGGATAAGATGGCGATTTTGCCGTAGCGCAGGCCGCTTAAATCGGGATTGTCGTTGATGCCATGCGGATCAACGCCGATGGCAACGGAAATATCATGGATTTCGGCGTTGCCGAAGAGCTGATCGGGGTGGACTTCGAAGCTGTTGAGCACTTTGCCGCGCAGGGGCAGGATGGCCTGTGTGGCTTTATCGCGGGCAAGTTTGGCTGAGCCGCCGGCGGAATCACCTTCGACGAGGAAGAGTTCGTTTTCGCGGATGTCTTCGCTTTCGCAGTCGGTTAGCTTGCCGGGCAGGACAGCGACGCCGCTGCCTTTTTTCTTTTCGATTTTTTTAACCGAACGCATCCGTGCTTGTGCCTGACGGATGGCGAGTTCGGCAATTTTTTTGCCGTAGTCCACGTTTTGGTTCAGCCACAATTCCAAAGGGTCGCCCGATACGGTGGCAACGAGTTTCAGTGCATCGCGGTTGGTCAGTTTGTCTTTGGTTTGACCTTGGAACTGAGGGTCGAGAACACGGGCGGAGAGGACGAAGGCGGTTTTGCTGAACACGTCGTCGCTTTGCACTTTCACGCCTCGCGGCAAGAGATTGTGCAGATTGATGAAGTTGTTGACTGCGTTGAACACGGCTTGTTTCAAGCCTGCTTCATGTGTCCCGCCCAATGGGGTAGGGATGAGGTTGACATAGCTTTCGTTGGCGCATGAGCCTTCTTCCAGCCAAGTCAGGGCAAATGCTGCGCCTTCACCAATGCTGAAATCGCCGTTGTGGCCGTCTGAAATGTAGTTTTCACAGGAGAAGATAGGCACGGCTTCTTGCGCATCGGCAATGAGGTCGGTCAGATAGCTTTTTAGGCCGTCTGGATAGTGCCAAGTTTGGGTGTGCACTTCGTCTTCGCCTTTGACCGGACGGGTCAGGGAAACGCGTACGCCCGGCAGTAGTACGGCTTTGGCGCGCAGCAGGCGTTCGAGTTCGGGAATGCTGTAATTCGGGCTTTCAAAATATTTGCCGTCGGGCCACACGCGCACTTCGGTACCGCTGTCTTTGACGGCGCATTTGCCCACTTCAGTCAATGGCTCAATGACGTCGCCACCGGAAAAGACGATGCGGTGGATTTTGCCTTCGCGTTTGACCGTTACTTCAAGGCGGGTGGAAAGGGCGTTGGTTACGGATACGCCCACGCCGTGCAGGCCGCCTGAAAAGGCATAGGCGCTACCGCCGTCTTTTTTGTTGAACTTGCCGCCTGCGTGCAGACGGGTGAACACGAGTTCGACTACGGGTACGCCTTCTTCAGGGTGCAGGCCGACGGGAATGCCGCGGCCGTTATCACGGACGGAAAGCGAACCGTCTTCATGAATTTGCACGTCGATTGCAGTCGCGAAACCACCCAACGCCTCGTCCGCCGCGTTATCAATCACTTCCTGACAGATATGGGTCGGGCTGTCGGTACGGGTGTACATGCCGGGACGTTCTTTGACCGGCTCCAAGCCTTTGAGGACGGTAATGCTGGATTCGCTGTATTGATTGTTTTTAGCCATAGGAATAATGTAAAGGCCGTCAGAAAGGATGAAAAACAACGCTTTCAGACGGCCTGAAAGCGTTTGGGTTATAGGTTTTCTATTGGATTGCGCCGGATAAAGTCTTCATAGCTTTCTATGCCGCGCAAGAAACGGGAGAGTTCGGTCAATGCGTCCAAATACACGCCGCGCTTGAAGTCGATGACTTCGTCAACCGGCGCCCAGTATTGGTGCCAGCGCCAGCCGTCAAATTCAGGATGATGGCAGGCACGGAGGTTGACGTCGCTGTCGCGGCCGACCAAACGCAAAAGATACCAAATCTGTTTTTGTCCGCGATACGAACCGCGCCATTCGCGCCGAACCCAGTGGCTGGGCACGTCATAACGCAACCAGTCGCGCGTACGGCCAACGATTTTGATGTGTTGCGGCAACAGGCCGACTTCTTCGTACAATTCCCGGTACATGGCGGTCTCAGGACTTTCGCCCGGCTTGATGCCGCCTTGCGGAAACTGCCATGAATGTTCGCGTACGCGTTTGCCCCAAAAGACTTCGTTACGTTCGTTAATCAGGATAATACCGACATTGGGGCGATAGCCTTCTCTGTCTAACACGGTGTCGCCCTTCATTAAATTCAATCGTGCAATTTTCCCACAAATTGGGCGGTTTTGACAAATCTTGAGGCCGTCTGAATAAGCCCACAGTTTTTTCCAGACGGCATGAAACTGTTTCTGAAAAAATGTTGTTTATGAATAAAACCATAGCTTCAGGCCGTCTGAAAAGGGAGAATTTTTTCTGCTTTAAGGTCTTGCATTCAAAAGCTTTTTGCCGTTTAATGCAAACCTTGCTGAATCAAGGGCAAAGGACATATGCCGGCCGCCCCCACAGTTTCCCTTTTGTAAGTGGCATCCGCCACCGCTGCAATATTTTTACCCCCGAACAAAAGGTCTGAAACCATGAAAAAATCTTTGATGGCGGCGGCAATCTTGAGCCTCGTCTTGACTGCGTGTAGCGGTGGAAAAGAAACCGCCGCAGAATCTTCCGCATCTCAAACTCAAACTTCTTCCTCTCAAACGGATAAACTTAATATCTACAACTGGTCGGATTATGTCGATCCTGCCACGCTGTCTGCGTTTGAAAACAAAACGCATATCAACGTCCGCTACGATTACTACGACAGCAACGAAGCGCTGGAAGCCAAGCTGCTGACCGGTAAGTCGGGTTATGACCTGGTTGCGCCGTCTATTGCCAATGTCGGCCGCCAGATTAAAGCAGGCGCGTATCAAAAAATCGACAAATCGCAAATTCCCGATTACGCCAATATCGATCCCGATTTGTTGAAAATGATGGAAACCGTCGATCCGGGCAACGAATATGCCGTCCCTTATTTCTGGGGCATCAATACGCTGGCGATTAACAAGCAGCAGGTTCAAAAGGCTTTGGGTACGGACAAGCTGCCTGAAAACGAATGGGATTTGGTGTTTAACCCTGAATATACCCAAAAACTGAAATCCTGCGGCATCAGCTATTTCGACAGCGCCATCGAGCAGATTCCTTTGGCTTTGCATTATTTGGGCAAAGATCCGAACAGCGAAAACCCTGACGACATCAAAGCCGCAGTCGATATGATGAAAAAAGTGCGTCCCTACATCAAACGCTTTACCTCGTCGGGCTATATCGATGATATGGCGGCCGGTAATCTTTGCGTATCGGTAGGCTACGGCGGCGACCTCAATATTGCCAAAACCCGTGCCAAAGAAGCAGGAAACGGCGTCGAAGTCGAAGTATTGGCGCCGAAAAGCGGCGTCGGTATTTGGGTGGATTCGCTGATGATTCCGCGTGATGCGCAAAATGTGGCCAATGCACATAAATACATCAATCACACGCTCAATCCGGAAACAGCGGCCAAAAACGGCAACTATGTGACTTATGCTCCTGCCAGCCGTCCGGCGCGTGATTTGATGGATGAAAAATACACTTCTGACGAATCGATTTTCCCAAGTAAAGAATTGATGGAAAAAAGCTTCATCGTCTCCCCTAAGTCAACCGATGCGAGCAAACTCAGCGTTCGCTTGTGGCAGGCTTTGAAAGCAGGGCGATAATCAAAATTGAAATTTGAATACTCAGGCCGTCTGAAACAGTTTTTCAGACGGCCTGAGTGTTATAATTGTCAACACTTTTCAAATATCCTATGAGGAGAAACAGCGTTATGAACAATTCAGTCATCACCGTCATCGGTAAAGACCGTGTGGGCATTGTGTACGACGTTTCCAAAATTTTAGCGGAAAACCAAATCAATATTCTCAACATCAGCCAACAGCTGATGGATGATTTTTTTACCATGATTATTTTGGTGGACACTTCAAAATGCACCAAATCGCGTCAAGAGGTTTTGGATTTGTTTGCGGAAGAGAGCAAAAAACTCGCGCTTGATATCCGTATGCAAAACGAAGAAATTTTCCAAGCCATGCACCGTATTTAAGTCGGAGGGAGAGCCATGAGTATTCAATCCGGCGAGATTTTAGAAACCGTCAAAATGGTGGCCGACCAGAATTTTGACGTGCGCACCATTACCATCGGCATTGATTTGCACGACTGCATCAGCAGCGATATCAATGTGTTGAACCAAAACATTTACAATAAAATCACCACTGTTGGCAAAGACTTGGTGGCGACGGCAAAATATCTGTCTGCCAAATACGGCGTACCGATTGTGAATCAGCGTATTTCCGTCACACCGATTGCCCAAATCGCCGCGGCCACCCATGCCGATTCCTATGTCAGCGTGGCGCAAACTTTGGATAAGGCTGCCAAAGCGATAGGCGTGTCCTTTATCGGCGGCTTTTCCGCGTTGGTGCAAAAAGGCATGTCGCCTTCGGACGAAGTGCTGATCCGTTCCATTCCCGAAGCGATGAAGACTACTGATATCGTGTGTAGCTCCATCAATATCGGCAGCACGCGTGCCGGTATCAATATGGATGCGGTCAAGCTGGCAGGCGAAACCATCAAACGCACGGCTGAAATCACGCCCGAAGGTTTCGGTTGCGCCAAAATCGTCGTGTTCTGTAATGCAGTGGAAGATAACCCGTTTATGGCGGGCGCGTTTCACGGTTCGGGCGAAGCGGATGCCGTTATCAATGTCGGCGTTTCCGGCCCGGGTGTCGTAAAAGCCGCGTTGGAAAATTCAGATGCAACGACATTGACCGAAGTTGCGGAAGTAGTGAAGAAAACTGCTTTCAAAATTACCCGCGTGGGCGAACTTATCGGCCGCGAAGCCTCAAAAATGTTGAATATTCCGTTTGGTATTCTTGATTTATCGTTGGCACCAACCCCTGCCGTCGGCGACTCGGTGGCGCGCATTCTTGAAGAAATGGGTTTGAGCGTCTGCGGTACGCACGGCACGACGGCGGCTTTGGCCTTGCTGAATGATGCTGTGAAAAAAGGCGGCATGATGGCTTCCAGCGCGGTCGGCGGTTTGAGTGGCGCGTTTATCCCTGTTTCGGAAGACGAGGGCATGATTGCCGCAGCCGAAGCCGGAGTGCTGACACTGGATAAACTCGAAGCTATGACCGCCGTCTGCTCCGTTGGTTTGGACATGATTGCCATCCCCGGCGACACGCCTGCTCATACCATTTCCGGCATCATCGCCGACGAAGCTGCCATCGGCATGATCAACAGCAAAACCACTGCCGTGCGCATTATTCCGGTAACCGGCAAAACCGTCGGCGACAGCGTCGAGTTCGGCGGCCTGCTGGGCTACGCGCCTGTAATGCCGGTCAAAGAAGGCTCATGCGAAGTGTTTGTCAACCGAGGCGGTAGAATCCCGGCTCCGGTTCAATCGATGAAAAACTGATTGGATTGATAAATAAAAAAAGGCCGTCTGAAATTGATTTTCAGACGGCCTTTTATATTTGCAGGCTGATTATTTGAACATATTTTTGATAATGCCCATTACGCTGCGTGAAATGGCGTTGGTTACTTGGCGGTTGATTTGGCTGCCGATGGCGTCGGCAACGTTGTAGCCCAAACCTTGGCCGGATTTTTTGCGTCCGCCGCTCAAACCGCCGATCAGTCCGCCAAGGATGCCGGGATCGGCATTGGCAGCCTCTTTTTCTGCAGCTTTTTGTGCTTTTTCCTGCTCTTTGGCGGCATTTGCGGCTTCTTTTTCAGCGGCAGCCTGGCTGTCTGCTTCGGCCAATGCTTCAAAAGCGGAGTAGTTGTCCACTATGTCTTTATAGGTTGGATACAAATCATCGTTTTGGAACAAGCGGTTGCGCTCTTCTGCGGCAAGCGGGGTTAAGGAAGATTGCGGCGGCAGAATAAGGGCGCGCTCTACCGGCTCGGGCATACCTTTTTCATCAAGGAAGGAAACGAGGGCTTCGCCGACGCCGAGTTCGGCAATCGCTTCGGCAACTTTGATGTTTGGGTTGCTGCGGAAGGTTTCGGCAGCGGCTTTGACTGCTTTTTGGTCGCGCGGTGTGAAGGCGCGCAGGGCGTGTTGCACGCGGTTGCCGAGCTGTCCGAGAATGGTATCGGGCAAGTCAAGCGGGTTTTGGGTGACGAAATATACGCCCACGCCTTTGGAACGGATCAGGCGCACGACTTGTTCGATTTGTTCGACCAGCGCATTGGCGGCATTGTCGAACATCAAATGCGCTTCGTCGAAGAACATCACGAATTTGGGTTTGTCCAAATCGCCGACTTCGGGCAGGGTTTCAAACAATTCTGCCAGCATCCACAGCAAAAACGCGCTGTACATACGCGGCGAGCACATCAGTTTTTCGGAATTAAGGATGTTGATGATACCTTTGCCGTTGTCGGTTTGCATCCAGTCTTGCAGGTTGAGGGAAGGTTCGCCGAAGAATTTTTCTGCACCTTCGTTTTCCAAAGTCAGCAGTTGGCGTTGAATCGCGCCGATACTGGTGGCAGAAACGTTGCCGTATTGCGTGCGGTATTCCGAAGCGTGGTCGGAAACGTGTTTCAACATGCTGCGCAGGTCTTTTAAGTCCAGAATGTGCCAGCCTCTGTCGTCGGCAACTTTGAACACGAGGTTGAGCAGGCCTTCCTGCGTATCGTTCAGGTTCATCAAACGCGCCAGCAGCAGCGGGCCCATTTCTGAAACGGTGACACGTACGGGAATACCGGTTTCGCCGTAAACATCCCAAAAGCGCACGGGGAAACTTTGCAGCCATTGCTCGCCCAAATCAAACTCGGCGATGCGTTCGCCCACTTTGCCGCTGTTGGCACCGGCTTGCGCGATGCCCGACAAATCGCCTTTGACATCGACCAAGAATACAGGGACGCTTTCGCTGCTGAAGGCTTCTGCCATGCGGCGCAGTGTAACGGTTTTCCCCGTACCGGTCGCACCGGCGATCAAGCCGTGGCGGTTGGCCATTTTACCTTGGATTTCGAGCGTTTTCCCGTCGGCACGCGCAATTTGAAATGTAGTCATGATTATTCCTTAGGATCCGTGATGTGAAACAATTTGTTGTCTTAAAAAAACAAGCATTTTAACGTTTGCGGCGAGGGGGTTCAACCAAGCAAAGTTTCAGACGGCCTTAAGTTTTGCAAAGGTTTTTTTGCAGTGATTGGACAAGGTTGAAATCTGCTATAATTCCATCCAATCCGCAACCGTCTGACAAGGCGGTTGTTTTCTTTGTTTTTTGAATATTTTTTACGAAAGCGAAAGTCGGAATGACTGCACAACAAGCCCCTTTGGGCGAAAAAATTATGGCCGTGCTGATGGCGATGTTGGTCGCGCTGATGCCGTTTTCTGTCGATGCCTATCTGCCTGCGATTCCCGAAATGGCGAAGTCGCTGGGTTCGGACATCCACCGTATTGAGCAAAGCCTGAGCTTTTTTATGTTTGGCGTGGCGTTTGGTCAGGTGGTCGGCGGTTCGATTTCGGATATTAAAGGCCGCAAACCTGTCGCCTTGGTGGGCTTGAGCATTTACTTTGCCGCCGTTATCGGTTTGACGATGGTGAATAATGTCGAGCAGCTGTTGAACTTGCGTGCTTTGCAGGCGTTTGGTGCGGGGATGACCGTGGTGATTTCCGGCGCGATGGTGCGCGATTATTATTCCGGACGCAAAGCCGCGCAGATGTTTGCCTTAATCGGCATCATTCTGATGATTGTGCCGCTGATGGCGCCGATGATTGGTGCCGGCTTGCAGAATTTGGGCGGTTGGCGCATGATTTTCGGCTTTCTGGCCTGCTATTCGCTGCTGCTTTGGGGGTTGATGTGGTATTTCCTGCCCAAGCCGCACCAAAAAGGTAAAATCAGCATGGACGTGTTCGGCGTGGTGGCAGGCAGGTTTAAACGCGTTTTGAAAACGCGAGCTGCGATGGGCTATCTGTTTTTCCAAGCTTTCAGTTTTGGTTCGATGTTTGCCTTTTTGACCGAATCGTCGTTCGTTTACCAACACCTGTATCATGTTTCACCAAACCAATATGCTTGGATATTTGCGCTTAATATCATTACCATGATGTCGTTTAACCGCGTTACCGCATGGCGTTTGAAAACCGGTACGCATCCGCAAAACATCCTCAAATGGGGCATTATCGTCCAATTTGCCGCCAATCTGCTGATGACGGTTTTGGTATTGTCGCTGTCTCTGCCGCCTTTGTGGGCTTTGGTACCATGTGTGATGTTTTCAGTCGGTACGCAAGGCTTGGTCGGTGCGAACACTCAGGCCTGCTTTATGAGCTATTTCAGCGCAGAGGGCGGCAGTGCAAATGCCGTCTTGGGCGTGTTCCAATCCCTTATCGGCGCATCGGTCGGCATGGCAACGACTTGGCTGCATAATGGTTCCGCTTTGGTGATGGCCGGTATGATGTTGAGCTCGACCGTGTGCGGTATCGTACTGTTGTGGATTTGCTCGCATCAGGCTTGGATGGAAAACGATAAAAAAGAATATGTTTAACCTTCAGGCCGTCTGAAAAACGGTTTCAGACGGCCTCAACACTATATTGAAGAAATTAACCATGAGTACCAGCAAACAACGCCCCATCGGCGTATTCGATTCCGGCGTCGGCGGCTTGACCAACGTCCGCGCCCTGATGGAACGCCTGCCGATGGAAAACATCATCTATTTCGGCGATACCGCACGCGTTCCATATGGCACCAAATCCCGCGCCACCATCGAAACCTTCGCCATGCAGATTGTCGATTTCCTGCTGGAAAACGATGTCAAAGCACTGGTTATCGCGTGCAACACCATCGCCGCCGTTGCTGGACAGAAAATCCGCCAAAAAGCAGGCAATATGCCCGTATTGGACGTCATCTCTGCCGGTGCGGAAGCCGCTTTGCAAACCACCAAAAACAACCGAATCGGCATTATTGCGACCAATACCACCGTCAACAGCAATGCCTACGCGCGCGCCATCCATTCGAAAAACAACGACACGCTGGTGCGCACGCAAGCCGCGCCCCTGCTTGTGCCATTGGTAGAAGAGGGCTGGCTCGATCACGAAGTCACCCGCCTGACCGTGCGCGAATACCTGAAGCCGCTCTTGGCCGACGACATCGACACGCTGGTGTTGGGTTGTACCCACTTCCCACTGCTCAAACCGCTTATCGGCCGCGAAGCGCAAAACGTCACCTTGGTCGATTCCGCCATCACCACCGCCGAAGCCACCGCCAAAGCCTTAGCACAAGCAGGTTTGCTGAATACAGAAAACGACGACCCGGATTACCGCTTCTACGTCAGCGACATCCCACTGCGTTTCCGCACCATCGGCGAACGCTTCCTGGGTAGAAGTATGGAGCAGATTGAGATGGTAACGTTGGGTTGATTGGAAATATTAAAGGCCGTCTGAAAGGTAAAAATAAGGTTAAAGTCGGCGAGATTCACAACGAAGAAGACGCGATTAAAGAAATTGCCAAATTGGAAAAAGCCATGCAACAGGCGGCTAGGGATTTGCAGTTTGAAGAAGCTGCTGTGTTGCGGGATAGAATTCGGGGGATTAAAGAGAATTTGTTGTTTGGGGTAGAGTAGTTTGGATCTGAATGAAAATTTGAAACTTAGGATTTGATTATGCATAATAAGTATTTTATTTCTTTTATTGTTGTTTTTTTGATTTTAAATGTAATATTTCCAGGTTTTCTAAGTTCAGAAAAAATACAGTTTTGCACCCTTTCATTTATGATCTTATCATTTATAATAATTTTATTCTTGTTATTAACGAGTAATTTATTTTTCTTAAAAAATAAATCGATGACTAATCAGCAAATAGAAATTTATAAATGGTTAAGTATAGATATATATATACAAGTCATCATGCTGTTTTTGTCAGTATTATTTTATTCTCTTTATTCTTTTAAAACCTATGACTTTAGTTTTGTTAATAACGATGCATTTCCGTTGTTAATATTAAGTGCAGGTTTGACGGGTATTTATAATTATATTAAACTTCGCATAGTTTATAAATTAGACCTTAGTCGCCAGCAAGTTATTAATCTTATTATTACCATCCTATATGGTTTACTTTTTACGCTAATAGCTATATTTTTTAAACCATACGTGGAAAACTGGTATAATGGAATATTCGGAAATTATTTATTTAAATATAAATACAATTATTATTCAGAAATTTGGTTTCTTCATTTCTTAATGACGGTGTATGCTATTTTTTGCATATCTGATACATTAGTTGCATTGAGTAAAGCTGAAGTTGATAGACAACAAAGCCTGATCAAGCCGTAGCAAGCCGTAGCCTGTATCCCCACCAACCGCGTGCGTGGCTGCGCCACACACCCTACCTGCGGCAACACAAACTTTAAAATCGAGGTGTAGGGTGTGTGCGGTACGCACGCACGCGTTGTCTGTCGTTCTCACCACTGTTTCAAACTTTCAGAAGACCTCAAACGTCGTCTGGAAACTTTTAGAATAAAGGCCGTCTGAAATCCAGTTTTCAGACGGCCTTTTTACTTCCTTAGTATTTTACCTGCCCGACTGTGCCCACACGTTTTGCAGGTAGGCGTAGGTCAGCTCGGCGGTGCCGGACACCAGCGCGATGTCGCTGCCCAAGTCTTCGGCTTTGCCCACGCCGATGGGCAAGGCGCCGGAGGCTTTGATGGCGGCGACGCCGGCGGCGGCGTCTTCAATGCCGATACATTGGCGGATATCCGCACCCACGCCCTCGGCTGCTGCGAGGAAGATGTCGGGTGCGGGTTTGGAATGCGCGACGGCGGCAGGGTCGGCGACGGCGTCAAAGAAGTGGGTCAGCCCCATGCGTTCCAGCAGAAACGGACTGTTTTTACTGGCGGACGCGAGGGCGATTTTTTTGCCGTTTGCTTTCAATGCTTCCAGCAGCGGCAAAATGCCGGGGTACACGTCTTCGGGTTTGACTGCCTGAATCATCTCCAAGTAGTTGTCGTTTTTGCGGCGGGTCAGTTCGGCGAACTCGGCTTCGCCGACGGTTTTGCCGCCGTGAGCAAGGATGCGTTTGAGCGAATCGTCGCGCGACACGCCTTTGAGCTGCTCGTTAAACTTGCGGTCGATGCTGATGCCCAGTTCTTCGGCGAGCTTTTTCCATGCGCGGTAGTGGTATTCGGCGGTGTCGGTGATGACGCCGTCGAGGTCAAATAAGACTGCGGTAAAAGTCATTTTGCGCCCTCCTTATTTTTCCAATGCAACGGTGTGGCTGCCGTTGAGCGTGATGTCTTTGCCATACACCTGCAAATCGAACGGCTCGCCTTTGAGCAGGGTGAAGACCACGTTTTCTTTGCCGACGGCGACTTTAATCAGACGGCCTCGGTAGTTGATGTGGAAGGCGTAGCCTGTCCACGCACTCGGCAGGAACGGTGCGAAGCTGAGTTTGCCGCCCCAGGTTTTCATTTGGGCGAAACCTTGGACGATGGCGAGCCACGAGCCGGTCATGGAGGTGATGTGCAGGCCGTCTTCGGTGTCGTTGTTGTAGTTGTCCAAGTCCAGGCGGGCGGTGCGCTGGTACATTTCCACGGCTTTTTCTTCTTTGCCCAGTTCGGCGGCGAGGATGGCGTGGATACACGGCGACAGCGAGCTTTCGTGCACGGTCATCGGTTCGTAGAAGTCGAAGTTGCGGCGTTTTTCGTCGATATTGAAATGGTCGCCGAAGAAGTAGATGCCTTGCAATACGTCCGCCTGTTTGATGAAGGGCGAACGCAGGATTTTGTCCCACGACCATTTCTGGTTGAGCGGCAAATCGTCGGGCGAAAGCGCGGACACGGGGCGGATGTCTTTGTCGAGGAAGCCGTCGTGTTGGACGAATACGCCGAGTTCTTCGTCATGCGGACGGTACATATTCGCGCTGATGTCCGCCCATTTTTCCAACTCGGCGGCGCTCACGTTCAAATCCGGACGCGGGTATTTCGCCAAGGCTTCTCTGGTGTAATCCAATACCCATGCGGCAAGGGTGTTGGTGTACCAGTTGTTGTTGATGTTGTTTTCGTATTCGTTCGGACCGGTTACGCCGTGAATCATGTATTTGCCGTTGCGTTTGGAGAAGTGGACGCGGTCCGCCCAGAAGCGGGATACTTCGACCAAGACTTCCAAGCCTTCTTTGGCAAGATAGCTTTCGTCGCCGGTGTAGTTGGTGTAGTTGTAGATGGCGTAAGGAATCGCGCCGTTGCGGTGGATTTCCTCGAAGGTGATTTCCCATTCGTTGTGGCACTCAATGCCTGTAAACGTTACCATCGGATAGAGTGCGCCCGCCAAGCCCTGTTCGCGCGCGTTATGTTGCGCCTGCGGCAGTTGGTTGCGGCGGTATTGCAGCAGGTTGCGGGTAACTTCGGGTTCAGCCAGTGCGAGGTAAAGCGGCACGGCATAGGCTTCGGTGTCCCAATAGGTCGCGCCGCCGTATTTTTCGCCGGTAAAGCCTTTGGGGCCGATGTTCAGGCGCGCGTCTTCGCCGTAGTAGGTGGAGAACAGTTGGAACAGGTTGAAGCGGATGCCCTGCTGCGCTTCGTCGCTGCCTTCGATGACCACGTCGGCAATTTCCCAGCGGTGCAGCCAGCCTGCTTTGTGCGCCTCCAGCAAGGTTTCAAACGCAACGCCTGCGATTTTTTCCGACAAGGCGCGGCCTGCGGCTTTCACTGCTTCCAAGCCCTGATAATCGCGGCTGGTGGTAACAATCACGCGTTTTTCAAAGGTTTCGGGCGTGCCGCCGACTTCGGCCTCGAAAGAATTGGAGACCTGCCAATCGGTTTGGCTGCCGCCGAGGGCTTTAAAGCTGCCAGTGAAGGTTTGCTCGGCGTTGACGATGAATTGTTCCACGCCGAAAGGGTTGGCAACGGTTTGGGTGGCAATGTAGGAGCGGTCGTCTGAAACGCCTTTGTCCAATACCTGCCAGAATTTTTCTTCGTAGTTGGAGTCTTCGTTTTTCACGTCGGCGTCGATGATCGAATCAATGCGGACTTGGTGGGTTTTGCCGTCAACGGATACGGCTTCCCAGCGGATGAGAGCCAGCTCTTTTTGCGCGACGGACAGGAATTTGCACACATCAAAACGCACGCCGAATACGGTGAACGAGCGGCGCAACACGCCGTGTTGCATATCGAGTTCGACGGAGAAGTCGGCAACGTCGTTTTGCGCCAAGTCGACCTCTTGTCCATCGACAAAGATTTTGACTTTGCTGAAATTAAGTGCGTTGATGGTTTTGCCGAAATATTTAGGATAGCCGTTTTTCCACCAGCCGACGCGGGTTTTGTCGGGGAACCACACGCCGGCGATGTAGGTGCCCAAGTGGCTGTCGGCGGAGTAGGTTTCTTCAAAGCTGCCGCGCATACCCATATAGCCGTTGCCCAAGCTGGTCAGGCTCTCTTGCAGCCGTTTGTGTTCTTTTTCCAGTTTTGCTGAACGCAGCGTCCAAGGGCTGATTTCCATGATTCTTGTATACATTTATGAAGCTCCTGTTATTAAAATTGTAAGTTCGGCAAAGGTTTCAGACGGCCTTTGCCGATGGTATTGATGGATTATTCGCCGTGGGTCTCTTTAATCAGACATACTGAGAAGGCTCCAAGCAGCAAGACTGCGCCTGCAACCAAGAACATGGTTGCTTGATGGCTGCCCAGCATAGGGAAGAGGATAAAGCTCAGCAGGGAGGCGACGATTTGAGGCATACAGATAGAGCCGTTAAACAGACCCAAATAAGTACCCATGTGTTTGCCTGAGAGGGCATTGGTCACAATCGTCAAAGGATAGGTAATGATACCGGCCCACGCAATACCGATTAAGGTATAAGACAACACCAGTGCGTATTGATTGCTGATGAAGAAAACGGAGAAGAAACCGAGTGCACCCAAAGCCAAGCAACCGAAATAACCGGCTTTATGGTATTTATTCGGTACTTTTGCCAGAATAAACGAGCAGATAACGGCAGCAATGGATTGCACCGCAGCTAAAACGCCGTACCAGTTGCCCGCTTCCTGATAGCCTACGGAAGAAGCATCGGTTGTCTGCCAAACGTTTTCTGCAATCGCGCCTGCTGAGTAAGTCCACATATATTGGAAGGCGAACCAGCAGAAGAATTGCACCAAAGTCACCGTCCAAAACGCTTTAGGTGCGGTTTTTAAGAGTTCGAACCAGTTGGCTTTTTCCTGATTCGCAGCCACGTCGATGCCGTGGTAGCGGGCGTAGGTTTCCGGATCATACTCTTTGACTTTGAAGATGGTGAACGCACTGGTAATAATCAGTAAGGCTGCGCCCACATAGAATGCTACGACCACGGTCTGCGGCACGACGCCTTTTTCGGCCGTGTTCGCCAAACCGATATACGCAAACACAAACGGCAGAATCGCCGCCACAACCGCGCCCGTATTTGCTAAGAAACTTTGAATGCCGTAGGCGTAGCCTTTTTGCTCCTCGTTGACCATATCGCCGACCATCATCTTAAACGGCTGCATTGCC
The DNA here is from genome assembly GCF_051963655.1 of Neisseria sp. P0001.S007. Lineage (NCBI taxonomy): Bacteria > Pseudomonadati > Pseudomonadota > Betaproteobacteria > Neisseriales > Neisseriaceae > Neisseria > Neisseria sp. P0001.S007. The sequence goes on from NZ_JBQCUB010000001.1 coordinate 15,110, forward strand.
ATATTGGAGGATACGTCCAACAGCGCAATCATCAGCGCGCCAAACGACAAAGCCGCCAAGGAAGCGTAGCCAAAACCGAAGCTGCCCGAGTTCGGCATCAGAATCATGACGATGACCGCAATCAGCGTGCCGTAAAGCAGATAGGGCAGACGACGGCCGCCCAAGCGCGGCATCCAAGTGCGGTCTGAGTAGTAGCCCACAATCGGTTGAACCAACATACCGGCCAATGGGGGCAAAATGAAAAACCAGCCCAAATTATGCGGGTCAGCGCCTAAAGTTTGAAAAATTCGGCTCATTTGTGAGCTTTGCAGGGTAAAGGCCGTCTGAACGCCGAGATAGCCGAAGCTCAGCATCCAAATCGTACTTTTTGCCAGTGATGGCAAACCTTGTTTTGCTGTTTTTTGCGTATTTTCCGACATGAGGTAAATCCTTTTTTTGAAAAGTATTTTTATTGAGAAATCTGAAAGGTTCCTTGGTGTGGTGTTCTCTGTTGTTATTGTTTGTGTGCGTACTTTCAAGGATATAGGTGCATTTTATGAAGCGCGCCGGATATTGGCAATGCCAGTTCAAGGATAAACTGGCTTAAATCAAATTTTTTGCGGTTTGGCATTGATACCGTCGGGCAATGAGGGTATCGGTTCGGCGCGGTGTATATTTTGATGCTTATTTCTATTTTCAGACGGCATTTGAACAAGCAAGTATTGGGGCAATAGGTTAAAATGGGCCGTCTGAAATTTGTTTGACGGAAACGAGAAAACTATGTCCCAACAATACGTCTATTCTATGCTGCGCGTGAGCAAGGTTGTGCCGCCGCAAAAAACCATTATTAAAGACATTTCCCTTTCATTTTTCCCCGGTGCAAAAATCGGTTTGCTCGGTTTGAACGGTGCGGGTAAATCTACTGTACTGCGGATTATGGCGGGCGTGGATAAAGAATTTGAGGGCGAAGCCGTGCCAATGGGCGGCATTAAAATCGGCTACCTGCCGCAAGAGCCTGAGCTTGATCCTGAGAAAACTGTGCGCGAGGAAGTAGAAAGCGGTTTGGGCGAAGTGGCTGCCGCGCAGAAACGCTTGGAAGAAGTGTATGCCGAGTATGCCAATCCTGATGCGGATTTTGACGCGTTGGCGGAAGAACAAGGTCGCTTGGAAGCGATTATTGCGGCTGGTTCATCTACCGGCGGCGGTGCGGAACACGAATTGGAAATCGCTGCCGACGCGCTGCGCCTGCCTGATTGGGATGCCAAAATCGGCAATCTGTCCGGTGGTGAAAAACGCCGTGTGGCTTTGTGCAAACTTTTATTGAGCAAGCCCGATATGCTGTTGCTGGACGAGCCGACCAACCACTTGGACGCGGAATCGGTGGAATGGCTGGAGCAATTCTTGGTGCGCTTCCCGGGCACGGTGGTTGCGGTAACGCACGACCGCTACTTCCTCGACAACGCCGCTGAATGGATTTTGGAACTCGACCGAGGGCACGGTATTCCGTGGAAAGGCAATTACTCGTCTTGGCTGGAGCAGAAAGAAAAACGTTTGGAAAACGAGGCGAAATCCGAAGCTGCGCGCGTGAAAGCGATGAAGCAGGAATTGGAATGGGTGCGCCAAAATGCTAAAGGCCGCCAAGCCAAGTCTAAAGCGCGTTTGGCGCGTTTTGAGGAAATGAGCAACTACGAATACCAAAAACGCAATGAAACGCAGGAAATCTTCATTCCCGTCGCCGAGCGTTTGGGTAATGAAGTGATTGAATTTGTAAACGTTTCCAAATCGTTCGGCGATAAAATGCTGATTGACGATTTGAGCTTCAAAGTGCCTGCGGGCGCGATTGTCGGCATCATTGGTCCGAACGGCGCGGGTAAATCGACGCTGTTCAAAATGATTTCAGGCAAAGAGCAGCCTGATTCTGGCGAAGTGAAAATCGGGCAAACCGTGAAAATGAGTCTGATTGACCAAAGCCGCGAAGGTTTGCAAAACGACAAAACTGTGTTCGACAACATCGCCGAAGGCCGCGACATTTTGCAGGTTGGTCAGTTTGAAATTCCCGCCCGCCAATATTTGGGACGCTTCAACTTCAAAGGCAGCGACCAAAGCAAAATTGCAGGTCAATTGTCGGGCGGCGAACGCGGCCGTCTGCACTTGGCAAAAACTTTGTTGAGCGGCGGCAATGTGTTGCTGTTGGACGAACCGTCCAACGATCTCGATGTGGAAACTCTGCGCGCGTTGGAAGACGCATTGTTGGAATTTGCCGGCAGCGTGATGGTGATTTCGCACGACCGCTGGTTCCTCGACCGCATCGCTACGCATATTCTGGCTTGTGAAGGCGACTCTAAATGGGTGTTTTTTGACGGCAACTATCAGGAATACGAAGTCGACAAGAAACGCCGTTTGGGCGAAGAGGGTGCGAAACCGAAACGTATCCGTTATAAACCGGTAACGCGTTAATTAGGTTTGAACCAAAAGGCCGTCTGAAACTTTTAATGTTTCAGACGGCCTTTTATTTTTGATGTTTATGATTGTTTTCTTAATTGCGGATGGTTTTCCAATGTATCAATGATGATTTCAATCATGCGTGGGGCAGTTTGCGCCAAATCGAAGCCTTGACCTGAAGAAAGCCAGCGCCAAATCAAGCCGTCTAATGAAGACTTGATGAAGATGACTGCCATATCGATATCTAAATTATCCGCCAACGCTTTTTGTTGTACCGCATCAGTCAGGACAGCAACGATTTTTTCACGCCATAGCGATTGGTGTTTTTTAGCGATGACAATAACCGCCTCGTTTTGCTCGGTGTGTTCGCATTTTAAAAACAAAATGCTGTGGAATTTATAGTGAAGCTCGTTGTGTTGCAGGCGCTCGAAAAAACGGGTCAGGGTCAGTCGGAAGCTTGACCAAGCCTGTTCGTTATTATTGTTCGAGTCTTCTTTTATGCAGCTTTCGATGTCGTCGCAAATCCGTTGGAACAAGGCGTCAAACAAATCTTCTTTGTTTTTGAAATGCCAATACAGCGCGCCGCGCGTTACGCCTGCGGCTTGGGCGATTTCGTTGAGCGAGGTGCGGGCAATGCCTTTCTGATAAAACGTATCCAATGCGGCAAGCATGAGATATTCTTTGGTTTTTAAGGCTTCGGTTTTGGTTCTTCTCATAGTTGTTTTGTAGGAAATGTAAATTTATGGTTTGGATTATAAAAAATTACTTCTGAACATTCAAGAATGTATGTATAATTTAATTCAATACTTGATAGTTTTTCTCAACACTATATAATCAGCCTGTTTTTCATAAAAGCAGGCAATTTCTGTTTGTGAAATATGAGATTAAAGTAATCAATTTTTAATTAGTCAAACCCTTATTTATCATAGAGATAGGAAAATTATGGCTCTTTATGCTTCTAAAATGATGCGTGTCGCGGCAATTGCAGCAGCTACTGCGTTGGCGCTTTCCGCTTGCGGTAAAGGCAATGAAAAAGCAGCCGGCCAACAGGCGCAAGGCAGTCAGCAACAGCAAAAACAACCTGCGCCTGAAGTCCGTGTGGTTACTGTGCATCCGGAAACCGTTGCATTGACAACCGAGTTGCCGGGCCGTCTGGAATCATTGCGTACTGCCGAAGTTCGCGCCCAAGTCGGCGGTATTTTGCAAAAACGACTGTTCCAAGAGGGCAGCTATGTTCAAGCCGGTCAGCCTTTGTACCAAATCGACAGCTCAACTTATGAAGCAAATTTAGAAAGCGCACGCGCCCAGTTGGCAAGTGCGCAAGCTACTTTGGCTAAAGCGAATGCCGACTTAGCCCGCTATAAACCGCTGGTTGCCGCCGATGCCATCAGCCAACAAGAATATGATGCGGCCGTAACGGCCAAGCGTTCAGCAGAGGCAGGCGTCAAATCTGCACAAGCAGCCATCAAATCTGCCGGTATCAGCCTGAACCGCTCCCGCATTACTGCGCCGATTTCCGGCTTTATCGGTCAATCTAAAGTTTCTGAAGGTACGCTGCTGAATTCCGGCGATACCACTGTTTTGGCCACCATCCAACAAACCAATCCGATGTATGTCAATGTTACCCAGTCTGCGAGTGAGGTCATGAAACTGCGTCAACAGGTTGCCGAAGGCAAATTGTTGGCGGCAAACGGCGCGATTGCAGTGGACATCAAATTTGACGATGGTACGGTTTACCCTGAAAAAGGCCGTCTGCTGTTTGCAGATCCGACTGTCAACGAAACGACTGGTCAAATTACCTTGCGCGCCGCCATTCCTAACGACAGAAATATCTTGATGCCGGGCTTGTATGTGCGCGTATTGATGGAACAAGTGGCTGTGGATAATGCATTTGTAGTGCCGCAACAAGCAGTTACCCGCGGTTCGCAAGATACTGTGATGGTAGTGAATGACAAGAGCGAAATGGAAGCGCGTGTCGTGACCATTGCCCAACAGCAAGGTACCAATTGGGTTATTACAGACGGCCTGAAAGACGGCGACAAAGTGATTGTTGAAGGCATCAGCATTGCCGCTATGTCGGGTGCTAAACAGGTAACGCCGAAAGAATGGACGCCGCCGGCAAGCGCTGCGGCAGCAACACCGGCAGTTTCAGACGGCCAGGCTGCATCCGAGGCCAAGCCTGAAGCTAAAGCTGCATCTGAAGCCAAATAAGGAACGCATGAATGTCTAAGTTTTTTATTGACCGCCCCATTTTTGCATGGGTTATTGCGATTTTTATCATCGCAGCGGGTATTTTCGGCATTCAAAAACTGCCGATTTCCCAATATCCGTCCGTTGCTGCACCGACCATTACTTTGCGCGCTACTTATCCGGGCGCTTCTGCTCAGGTAATGGAAGACAGCGTACTGGCCGTTATCGAACGTAATATGTACGGTGTGGAAGGTTTGGACTATATGACGACTTCTGCCAATTCCAGCGGCAGCGGCAGCGTCAGTCTGACGTTTACACCGGAAACCAATGAAGATTTGGCGCAGGTAGACGTGCAGAACAAATTGTCGGAAGTGTTGTCCACATTGCCGTCTACCGTACAGCAATATGGTGTAACCGTATCTAAAGCGCGTTCCAACTTCTTGCAAGTGGTCATGCTTTCTTCTGAAAAGCAATCCATTGAGGAAATGAACGATTACGCCCAGCGCAATATCATTCCTGAACTGCAGCGTATCGACGGGGTAGGGCAGGTACAATTGTTTGGTGCGCAACGCGCCATGCGTATTTGGGTTGACCCGAAAAAACTGCAAAACTACAACCTGTCTTTTGCAACGGTAACCAATGCGCTTGCGACACAAAATATTCAAATTTCTGCAGGCTCTATCGGTTCTCTGCCTGCTGTGCCGGGACAGACCATTTCGGCAACCGTTACAGCGCAAGGTCAGCTGAGCACTGCTGAAGAGTTCGGCAACATCATTTTGGTATCCAATACCGACGGCTCGAACGTCTATCTGAAAGACGTTGCCAAAGTCAGCTTGGGTATGCAGGACTATTCTTCCTCTACTCGTCTGAACGGTGTGAATACCACCGGTATGGCAGTGATGTTGTCCAACAGCGGTAACGCTTTGGCAACGGCGACTGCCGTAAAAGAAAAAATGGCGGTTTTGCAGAAGTATTTTCCAGACGGCATGAGCTGGAAAGTTCCTTACGATACTTCCAAATTTGTGGAAATTTCGATTGAGAAAGTGATCCATACGCTTTTGGAAGCCATCGTATTGGTATTCTTGGTGATGTATCTCTTCCTGCAAAACATCCGCTATACATTGATTCCGACCATTGTTGTGCCGATTTCCCTGTTGGGCGGTTTTGCCTTCATCTCATACATGGGTATGTCGATTAACGTATTGACCATGTTTGCGATGGTATTGGTGATCGGTATTGTGGTCGATGACGCGATTGTGGTTGTTGAAAACGTTGAGCGTATTATGGCGAACGAAGGTCTGCCGCCTAAGGCTGCAACCAAAAAAGCGATGAGTCAGATTTCCGGCGCGGTGATCGGTATTACTGCCGTGTTGATGTCCGTATTTGTGCCGCTGGCAATGTTTAGCGGTGCAACCGGTAACATTTACAAACAGTTTGCCCTGACCATGGCGGCATCGATCGGCTTCTCCGCATTCCTTGCTTTGACGCTGACTCCGGCATTGTGTGCCATCATGCTCAAGCCGATTCAGAATGGTCATCACGAAGAGAAAAAAGGTTTCTTCGGTTGGTTTAACAAGAAATTCGACAACTGGACACACGGCTACGAAGGTTGGGTTGCCAAAGTCTTGCGTAAGACTTTGCGCATGATGGTTGTCTATATTGGTTTGACTGTTGTGGGCGTATTCCTATTTATGCGTCTGCCGACTTCCTTCTTGCCGTCTGAAGACCAAGGTAACTTGATGTTGAGCGTGCAGCTGCCTGCCGGTGCGACCAAAGAGCGTACCGATGCAACTTTGGCTCAAATCACTCAGCTGGCAAAATCTATACCTGAGATTGAGAACATCATTACCGTTTCCGGCTTCAGTTTTTCAGGCTCCGGTCAAAACATGGCTTTGGGCTTTGTCATTCTGAAAGACTGGAGCGAACGTACTGCTCCGGGCAGCGATGCGACTTCTATTTCCGGTAAGTTGACCGGTATGATGATGGCTACGCTGAAAGACGGTTTCGGTTTGGCGATTGTGCCTCCTGCCATTATGGAATTGGGTACAGGCTCCGGCTTGACGATTTACCTGCAAGACCGTAACAACAGCGGCCATGCTGCATTGTTGGCCAAGCGCAATGAGTTGATTGACAAAATGCGCAAAAGCGGTTTGTTTAACCCAAGTACCGTTCGTGCGAGCGGTTTGGAAGATGCGCCGCAGTTGAAAATCGACATCAATCGTGCCGCAGCAGCCGCACAAGGTATTTCGTTCTCTGATATCCGTACTGCTTTGGCTTCTGCTTTGGGTTCGTCTTATGTAAACGACTTCCCGAATCAAGGCCGTCTGCAACGCGTAATGGTACAAGCTGATGCGAGTGCCCGTATGCAGCCTGCCGATATTCTGAACCTGACCGTGCCGAACAAATCCGGCGTTGCCGTACCGCTTTCTACCATTGCTACTGTTTCTTGGGAAAACGGTATGGAACAAAGCGTCCGCTTCAATGGTTATCCGGCAATGGAGCTTTCCGGCTCGCCTGTTAATGGCGTATCTTCCGGTCAGGCCATGGCTGCGGTACAGCAAATGGTTGATGAAATGGGTGGCGGTTACAGTTTGGAATGGGGCGGTCAGTCTCGTGAAGAGGCTAAAGGCGGCTCGCAAACTGTCGTGTTGTACGCATTGGCCGCTGCCGCTGTATTCTTGGTATTGGCTGCTTTGTACGAAAGCTGGTCTATCCCGTTGGCGGTTATCCTTGTGATTCCGTTGGGCTTGATTGGCGCGGCATTAGGCGTAACCGGCCGTAACATGTTTGAAGCACTGCTGGGCAGTATTCCGGCATATGCCAACGATATCTACTTCCAAGTCGGTTTCGTTACGGTGATGGGTTTGAGTGCGAAAAACGCGATTTTGATTATCGAATTTGCCAAAGACCTGCAAGCGCAAGGCAAGAGCGCGCTTGAAGCTGCGCTTGCCGCCGCACACCTGCGTTTCCGTCCGATTATCATGACCTCGTTCGCCTTCATCTTGGGCGTGGTACCACTCTATGTTGCCAGCGGTGCCAGCTCCGCCAGCCAACGTGCGATTGGTACGACCGTGTTCTGGGGTATGTTGATCGGTACGATTCTGTCTGTGTTCCTTGTGCCTTTGTTCTATGTGGTTGTGCGCAAATTCTTTAAAGAAACTGCACACGAGCATGAGATGGTCGCCAAACACGCCGCTGAAGCCGGCATGATTGAAGACGGTAAACACGATTCAGACAAGCACTAAAGCAAAGGCCGTCTGAAAACTTTTCAGACGGCCTCAAAATGCTAAAGGATTCTAAAATGAAGAAGATTACATTCAAACCTGTACTGACCGCCGTTGCCGCCGCCGTGGCTTTATCGGCCTGTACCATGATGCCCAAATATGAGCAGCCTCAAGTTGCCGTTGCCGATACGTTTAAATACGACACCGTTGACGACGGTATCCGTGCCGCTGAATTGGGTTGGCAAGATTACTTTGCCGATCCGCGCCTTCACCGCCTGATCGACATCGCATTGGAACGCAATACCGATTTGCGTACAGCCGCGCTGAATGCGGAAATCTACCGCAAGCAATATATGATTGCGCGTAATAATTTGTTGCCAACCGTCAATGCCAGCGGTACAGGTTCGCGTCAAGGCAGCTTGAGCGGCGGCAGCGTCAGCAGCCAATACAGCGTGGGTTTGGGCGCGGCTTCTTATGAGCTTGACCTTTTCGGCCGTGTCCGCAGTACCAGCGAAGCCGCGTTGCAAGGTTATTTCAATGTGGCCGCCAACCGCGATGCCGCGCATCTGACCTTGATTTCTACCGTTGCCAAAGCCTACTTTAACGAACGCTACGCTGAAGAAACCATGGCATTGGCACAACGCGTATTGCAAACCCGTGAAGCGACTTACAAGCTCTCGCAATTGCGTCATAAGGCCGGTGTGATTTCCGCCGTTGATTTGCGCCAACAGGAAGCCCTGATCGAATCGGCCAAAGCCGATTACGCATCCGCAGTGAAAAACCGCGAGCAAGCGCGCAATTCCTTGGCTATGCTGATTAATCAACCTTTGCCCGAAGACTTGCCCGCCGGTTTGCCTTTGAGCAAGCAGTTCAAATTGACCAAACTGCCTGCTGGTTTGAGTTCGGACGTGTTGCTCAACCGTCCGGATATCCGTGCGGCCGAACACGCGCTCAAACAAGCCAATGCCAATATCGGTGCGGCTCGTGCAGCGTTTTTCCCACGCATCAGCCTGACCGGTTCGGTTGGTACGGCTTCCGGCGAGTTGAGCGGCCTGTTTAAGAGCGGCACGGGTATTTGGGCTTTTGCACCGTCCATCACTCTGCCTATCTTTGACTGGGGCACAAACAAAGCCAATCTTGACGTAGCCAAACTGCGCCAACAGGCACAAATCGTTGCTTATGAAGCTGCTGTTCAATCCGCATTCAAAGACGTTTCCAATGCGTTGGTTGCACGCGAACAGCTGGATAAAAGCTATGCCGCTTTGAGCAAACAAAGTCGCGCCTACAACGACAGCCTGCGCCTCATCAGCCTGCGCTACAAACATGGCGTATCTAGCGCATTGGATTTGCTGGACGCCGAACGCAGCAGTTATAGCGCGGATACTGCTCTTTTAGCCAATCAGCTGACCCGTCTGGAAAACCTTGCCGACTTGTATAAAGCACTTGGCGGCGGTTTGAAACGTGAGACTAAAGCTGCTGAATAAGTATTTGCTAAGATTAAAAGGCCGTCTGAAACATTTGGGTTTCAGACGGCCTTTTTGTTATGCGGCAATTCTAAGCTTTTAATTTCTCGCTTAAAGTGGCGACATGGGCTGCGCGTTCGTTACGGCTGGCTTCGGGCTGGTGTGTGTTGAGTGAAGACCATTTGCGGTTGCTGCGCGCTTTGTTGAGTTCGCTTGGCAATTTAGCAGCATTCCATGGCGCTTTGCGTTCTTTTAGCTCGATATGAGATTGAGCCGCATGGCCGCGCGTTTGCAAGACGTGCAACAAATCCAGTGCGCGTGCGGCGAGCAGGGTAAGGGTTTCCGGATCGGTATGCAGGGTTTGTCGGCCGTTGATTTTGTCGGTGATGTCTTGGGCATTGGGCAAAATGCCGCCCAACAGTCCGCCGATGGCGGTACCCAAACCAAGCGAGCCGCCAAGCGTGGCAATGTCCAAGCCTAGGCCGATGAGTGCGCCTGCGGTTGCGCCGGTACCGGTACGAATGCCGTAATGTTTGAGCAATTCGCTGTCAAACGGATCTTGTTTGAAGGCTTTGGGCATCCATGTACTGTCGCTGCTGACCTCGTCGTGATAGAAGCGGTAAAGTGTGAACAGGCGTTGTTGCATTTGCCGCTCAAGTTGGCGGATTTCCGATTGCATGACTTCCAAAGTCGGGGCAGGGTCGTCGTTTTCGGCAATTTCTTGGGTAAATGCGGCGGCATCCAGCAGAAAATCGGCAATTTCACGGCGCGCTTCCGTATCCAGCCGTTGCCACTCGCGCCGGCGCATATTGATGAGACGGTCGAGGATGTCGCGCTTAGGTAACATGGTGGCGAGGTTGTCCCACAATCGGATTTCGCCTTCAAAGTCGAAGGCAACGGTATCGAAACCGGCGTAAACATGCAGGTTTCTGCGGGCGAGCATATTGGTCCAAGCGGTCAGGTCTTGATTTTGGGTAAAGTTGAACACGGGCATGATGGGCTTGGCGCACCAAGACAAAATGGTCAGCTCGTCTTTGTATTTGTCAAGGACGGGTTCCCGCGCATCGATGACGTACATGGCCATATCGCTTTGCATGACTTGGCGCAGCACTTTGGCCTCTTGGTTGAATTCGTGATGTGCTTCATGATTGCTGAGGAATTGCTGGATGCGTTCAATACCGTCATCGCGTGCGGATGTGTGGATTTCCAGCCAGTCCAACACGCCACCTGCATCTTCAAGGCCAGGGGTGTCGTAGAGGTAAACCAAGCTGTCGTCGCTGTCGTTGATAAGGGCTTCTTCGACATGGCGCGTGGTGGATGGCGCGTTTTTCACTTCGCCGAAGGTGCTGTCGCGCAAAAGCGTACGTAAGAGCGAGGTTTTGCCTGTGTTGGTATGGCCGACAACGGCAAGGGAGAGTGGGGTGGTCATGGTCTTTGGGTTGGGTTGATATGGACGATGAATGTGTGAGTATGGAGCCGTTTATCTTTAGTGGCAATATATGTTTCAGACGGCCCTAAATTCTCTTTATATATGGGCGAAAATAGCAAGAAAAAGAGGGGAATAGCGGATTTGTTGTTTTTTAGCAAAATACTTGAAAATAGATGGGAAAACAGTTGACAGGAGGGTAGAAGGCTAGGATAATTCGCGCCGTTGAGTTGCTTGATGCAGCTTGATTTTTCTCCTCTATTTCTCCTTTGTAGACTTGGCGCATATCGAGACGGTATGCGCATTTTTTTATCTATATTGAAACATGATTACATTTAAAATTTGTAAATTGAATAATTAAGAAACTTTACAAGAAAAATACTTGCGCGGTTGAATCTCTTGTTGCATAATTCGTTTCGTTAGCTGGTTCGAGTAGTCAGTTAATAGTTTCTCCTCTATTTCTCCTTTGTAGACTTGGCACGCATTCTGTCGAATGTGTGCATTTTTTTTTGCCTATTTAAAATAAAGGCCGTCTGAATGTTGTAATCTTTCAGGAGGCCTTTATTGGTTGAATAGAATTAGATGTCTAATACTACTTCTTCTTTGACTTCTTCCATGACAACATAGCTGCGGCTTTCGGACGCAGCCGGCAGTTGCAGCAGGATATTGCCGAGCATATCGCGATAGGCGGACATATTGGGCAGGCGGACTTTGATAAGGTAGTCGTATTCGCCGGAGACCAAGTGGCATTCCAAAATTTGCGGAATTTTTAGCACTTCGCGTTTGAAGTCTTCAAAAATATTGCCGGATTTGGAGCGCAGTTTCAGCTCGACAAAGACCAAGAGGCTTTGACCTAAAGCATGAGGATTCAGATGGGCGTGATAGCCGGTAATGAGGTTGTCGCGTTCCAAGCGGCGGACGCGTTCGGTTACCGGCGTGGTGGAGAGGCCGACTTTTTCAGCCAATTCGGTCATGGGGATACGTGCGTTTTGTTGTAGGAGCTTGAGAATTTTTAAGTCGGTTTTGTCGAGTTCTTTCATGGCCTTGATGTCTGTCGTTTTCATTTGGATTGAATCATAACCTTAAAACAGGCTGAGAAGAAGCATAAATGCCTAAAGGCGCGCATGAGGTCTAAATTATGAATAGATTATTCTTGTGGATTTCATGGAATCCTGTGTAGTTTTTGACCTATAATATTTACTTCAAAGTAATGGGGCAGGCCGTCTGAAACGGAATGCCGATAAGAGGAATACATTATGCGTCCGCTCAATGCGCAAATCCGTTTGGATAATTTACGTCAAAATTATCGTTTTCTCAAAGAGTTGCACGGCAATAAATTGTTGGCTGTGATTAAGGCCGATGCTTACGGGCATGGCGCGGTCAGATGTGCACACGCGTTGGCAGATATTGCCGACGGCTTTGCGGTAGCAACGGTAGATGAAGGCGTGGAACTGCGTCAAAACGGCATTAAAAATCCGATTGTTTTGTTGGAAGGCGTATTTGATGCTGCGGAGTATGCGGATGTTGACCGTTATGATTTGTGGCCGGCAATCGGCAGTCAATGGCAGCTGGAGGCGTTTGTGCATCATGAGTGGCAACATCCGACAACTGTATGGCTGAAAATGGACTCAGGTATGCACCGTGCCGGTTTCTTTCCGCATAACTATGCCGCGGCCTATACTGCATTGAAACAATCCGAATCGGTTGAAAATATTGTGAAATTCAGCCATTTTGCCTGCGCGGACGAGCCGGAAAACGGCATGACCGAAATGCAGATTGAAGCGTTTGACTTGGCGTGTGAAGGCTTGGAAGGCGAAGAGAGCTTAGCCAATTCCGCCGCGATTTTGAACGTGCCTGAAGCGCACCGCGATTGGGGACGTGCCGGTCTGGCCTTATATGGTATTTCGCCTTTCGGCGGCGTGGATGAGCGTTTGAAACCAGTTATGCGCCTGACTTCCCGCGTTTTCGGCGAGCGCGTGTTGCAGCCGCATTCTCCGATTGGTTACGGCGCAACGTTCTACACCAGCAAATCTACCCGTGTCGGTTTGATTGCCTGCGGCTATGCCGACGGTTATCCGCGTCGCGCTTCTACTAATTCTCCTGTAGCGGTGGATGGCAAACGCAGCCGTATTATCGGCAGGGTATCTATGGATATGATTACGGTTGAACTGGAAGCCTCGAAAGAGGGCTTGGGCGCGGAAGTCGAGCTTTGGGGTGATGTGATTAATATCAATGAAGTTTCCGAAGTTGCCGGTATGATTCCGTACGAAATCCTCTGCAATATCAAACGTGCGAAGTTTACTTATATCGAGTAAGCAGTAAAAGATCAGGCCGTCTGAAATGTGTTTTCAGACGGCCTTTTTGTTATCTGCAATTAAAACGATTCGTCAGCGCGTAAATAACGCCATTTGCCCGGTGGCAGTCTGCCGAGTTTGACTTTGCCCATGCGGATGCGTTTCAAACCGACGACGCGCAGGCCGACCAGTTCGCACATGCGGCGGATTTGTCGTTTTTTGCCTTGTCGCAAAATAAAGCGCAACTGGTCTTCGTTTTGCCATTCGACTTTGGCGGGACGCAATTTTTCTCCGTCCAAACTCAAGCCGTGGTTGAGCAGGGCAAGGCCTTTGTCGTCCAGTTTGCCGCGGACGCGGACGAGGTATTCTTTTTCGCTGCTGCTGTTTTCGCCAATCAGTTGTTTGGCAATGCGGCCGTCCTGAGTGAGTACCAACAATCCGACGGAGTCGATATCCAGGCGGCCGGCAGGGGCTAAGCCGAATTTGTGTTTTTCGCTGAAAGGGATACGACTGTCGTCGCCTTCCCAGTGGTTTTCGGCGGTAATGAGTTCGGCGGCGGATTTATAGCCTTTTTCTGCCTGCGCGCTGACGTAGCCGACGGGTTTGTTCAGAAGGATGGTTACGCGCGCGGCTTGTTTTTCATGGGCTTGTTTGTTGAGGTCGATACGGTCGCGCTCGGTTACTTTTTGACCGAGTACGGCGGTTTGGCCGTTTACTTTGACCCAGCCTTGCTCAATGTAGCTGTCTGCCTCGCGGCGCGAGCATAAGCCTAATTGCGCCATGCGTTTGGAGAGGCGCATGGTTTCGGAATCGTTGTTTTGCATGGTATGGCAATATAGAGAAATGGGAATATCGGATTATAGCATTGACCGTTTGTCAGGCCGTCTGAAAACTGAATATTTGGATTTTCAGACGGCCTTTCGTTTGCTATATGTTAAGGAATATTTGGTTTTGAAGTAAAAAATGAAGGGTATATTGTCTGTTTGTGTTAACCTTACGAACGAACTAATCATTTTGTTTTCAGTCGAATTGGGGTTGAAATGACATTTCACTCATGAAATCATGAAGACTATAATGACTGGTCTTTCTGAAGCGCATTAAGGCAGTTTGTCGCTAAAGCAAGCCTTAGTGCATCACGTTTTAAGGATAAATCAATGAAATCGCTCAAATCATTTTTGATCTGGGGCATTGTGGTTTTGGTAGGCTTGGCCTCCTTTACTACTTTAGCTCTCAGCCGTGGCGAGCAAGTCAGTGCGATTTGGATGGTTACGGCCGCCATTTCGGTATACTGCATTGCCTACCGTTTCTACAGTCTTTACATTGCCAACCGTGTGATGCAGCTTGATCCTAACCGTCTGACTCCGGCAGAACGCCACAATGACGGCTTGGACTATGTTCCCACACATAAAGGCGTACTGTTCGGCCACCACTTTGCCGCTATTGCCGGCGCAGGCCCTTTGGTTGGTCCTGTATTGGCAGCTCAAATGGGTTATCTGCCCGGTACTTTGTGGATTATCTTCGGCGTGGTATTTGCCGGTGCCGTACAGGATATGATGGTACTGTTTGTTTCTATGCGCCGTGATGGTAAATCTTTGGGCGATATCGTGAAACAAGAACTCGGTACCGTCCCAGGCGTGATTGCATCCATCGGTATTTTGATGATTATGGTCATCATTATGGCGGTGTTGGCGCTGATCGTTGTGAAAGCATTGGTTCACAGCCCTTGGGGTACGTTCACCATCGCAGCGACTATGCCGATTGCCCTGTTTATGGGTATCTACACCCGTTACATCCGTCCGGGCAAAATTGGCGAGATTTCCATCGTCGGCTTTATTTTGCTGATGTTGGCTGTGATTTACGGTGAAGATGTTGCCCACAGCTCCTTCGGCCATTGGTTCGACCTTGATGGCATTCAGCTGACTTGGGCGATTATGATTTACGGTTTCGTGGCTTCCGTATTGCCGGTTTGGCTCTTGCTGACTCCGCGCGACTATCTGTCTACCTTCCTGAAAATCGGTACGATTGCAGCTTTGGCTTTGGGTATCGTTATTGTTAACCCGACTCTGCAAATGCCTGCAGTTACCCACTTTATTGACGGTTCAGGCCCAGTATTCTCTGGTGCATTGTTCCCATTCTTGTTCATTACCATCGCTTGTGGTGCGGTTTCAGGCTTCCATGCGCTGATTTCTTCAGGTACTACGCCAAAAATGGTGGAAAACGAAACCCACGTCCGCATGATCGGTTACGGTGGCATGATTATGGAAAGCTTTGTGGCCATTATGGCTCTGGCTGCTGCCGCTTCGCTTGATCCAGGCGTGTACTTCGCGATGAACAGCCCGGCCGCGCTGATTGGTACAGATGCCAACACAGCTGCCGAAGTCATCACCACTAAACTGAATTTCTCTGTTGATGCCGCAACTCTGTTACATACTGCTAAAGAAGTGGGCGAAAACACCATTCTGTCCCGTGCAGGTGGCGCACCAACCCTTGCAGTCGGTATGGCACACATCATGAGCCGTCTGATTCCGGGCGAAGCCATGATGGCGTTCTGGTATCACTTTGCCTTGCTGTTTGAAGCCTTGTTCATCTTGACCGCGGTTGACGCAGGTACACGCGTTGCCCGTTTCATGATTCAAGACTTGGGCAGTATCTTCTACAAACCATTCGGTAATACCGACTCTATCCCTGCCAACTTGGTTGCAACATTCTTTGCCGTGGCATTGTGGGGTTACTTCCTCTATACCGGCGTAACCGACCCTCTGGGTGGTATCAACTCGCTCTGGCCGTTGTTCGGTATCGCCAACCAAATGCTTGCAGGTGTAGCGTTGATTATGTGTACCGTTGTATTGGTGAAAATGAAACGCGACCGCTATGTTTGGGTAACTTTGGTTCCTGCTTTCGGCGTATTGTTTGTAACCTGCTATGCCGGTTTGCAAAAACTGTTCCACAGCGATCCGCGCGTCAGCTTCTTGGCTCACGCAGGCAAATACCGCGATGCCTTGGCTTCAGGCGAAGTCCTTGCTCCTGCTAAAGACATTGGCGAAATGTCACAAATCATCTTCAACGACCAAATCAATGCCGGTCTGACCGCTTTGTTCCTGGCAGTTGTCGTGATTGTAGCCGTGTACGGTTTCCGTACCGCCATGAAAGCCCGCAAAGTCGGCTGGCCAACTGCTAAAGAAATTCCAGCAGTGTACCGCGACGGTAAACAGCCGGAGGCTCAGCATGAAGCATAAGCTCGCATCTTGGTGGAAAACCATCAAGTTGACAGCAAACTTGATGGCCGGTGTCCCAGATTATGAAAACTACGTTGCCCGCCAGCGCAAACATAATCCCAATGCGCCGGTCATGACCGAGCTGCAATTCCAAGACTACTGCCGCAAACGCCGTTGCGGTAGCAACGGCGGACGCTGTTGTTAATGAAGGCATGAAAAAAGGCCGTCTGAAAATACTTTCAGACGGCCTTTTTAGTTCGATAAATTATTTATCTTGAGCGTTTTTTTGTTCGCGGACAACCCATTGGGCAATGTCAGAACCCAATACTTTGGAAGTACGGTTCAAGACGGCACAAGAGCTTTTATAAGCGCCAAACATACCGCCGGAAGAATTGCGGGTAAAGGTTTTTTTGCCAACTTGTTTACCGTCAACATACAAAGTGGCTGAAACAGCCATACCTTTGGCGTGACCGATAAAGGCATTGCCTGCACTCATGGCCGAAGTAATGGCGATATCTGCGTATGTGCCTTGTTTTTTACCGTCACGGACAACCGTTACATCGCTTTTGGCTGCAGTTTCTTGCAAAGATTTGGACATGATGCTGCCCACTTCTAAACACTCGGAAACAATACGGGTATCGATTTCTTCTTTGTCGCGGTAAGGAATGCTTTCATCAATATGGACATCCGCGCTGGCAAATGCAGATGCAAACAAGAATGCGGTTGCAAGGATACGGTTAGGAGACATAGTAGGGTACCTGAAATGGAATGTTAAAAAGAGTTGTTATTGTATAACGGCGTTTACACTCAATCAACATAAGTTAAATAGGAAAAGATTTTGTTGAAATAGCTGTTATAGCAAGATAATCAAAAGGCCGTCTGAAATACTGTTATTTCAGACGGCCTTTTGATTGGGCATTAATTTGTTCTGGTCAAATAAGGCAGAGGATCGACTGCTTTGCCGTTTAGACGAACTTCAAAATGAAGCTTGACGCTGTCTGTATCGCTGCTACCCATGGTGGCGATAACTTGGCCTGCTTGGACTTTTTGATCTTTTTGTACCAAAAGCGTGTCGTTGTGGGCATAGGCGGTAATGGTGTAGTCGTTGTGGCTGATTAAAATCAGCTTGCCGTAGCCGCGAACTTCTTCGCCAACGTAGATAACGGTACCGGCTGCGGCAGAACGGATTTGTTGGCCTTGTGTGCCTGCAATATCTATGCCTTTGCTGGTTGTGCCGTTGTAGCGTTGGATAATGGAGGATGAGGCGTTATCGGTTGGCCATTGCAAGCTTAACCGATTGATCGGGGTAACGGCGGTTGCTTGGCGTTGCTGCGTAGCAGTATTGCGGGAGGCAACATGACGGCGGACGCGCAATACTTGACCGACTTCGATTTGTGAGGCGTTGGGAAGATTGTTCCATGCAACCAGTGTATTGACGTTTTGTCCGTAGCGTTTGGCGATTTGGGTCAGGGTATCGCCGGGGCGGACTTTGTAGTAGCCGTCGGGTACGGCGCGGTTGGAAGAGGTATTGTTGCCGGCGCAGGCTGCTAAGACGGCAATGGTGCTGATGAGTGCCAGACGTTTCAAGGCCGTCTGAAAGGTGGAAATAAAGGTTGTATTCATGGGTTGTTTCTAAATGTATCGTTATACTGTATATGATAGATAGGAAGAGTGAAAAAAGGTTCACTCAAAAGGCATGGGATAAAATGCGGAAAGGCAATATAGTACCATTGAGAATTTGTAGATATGGTTGAATATTTTTATATCTTTTTGATGAAAAGGGACTTTTTTGAAAAGGTAAAAGAACGTGAAAGTTCTTTCAGACGGCATTGAATAAGGCAATAAAAATCCCCTGCCGAGATAAACGGGCAGGGGATTTTTGTCTCATCGAACTTATTTGTTCAATTCGTTAGCCAGATACAGCCAAGTTTCAATCACGGTATCAGGGTTGAGCGATACGCTTTCGATACCTTCTTGAACCAGCCATTTGGCAAAGTCCGGATGGTCTGACGGGCCTTGACCGCAAATACCGACGTATTTGTTTTGTTTGCGGCAGGCAGAGATTGCCAAGTGCAACATCACTTTAACGGCAGGATTGCGTTCGTCAAAGGAGTCGGATACCAAGCCACTGTCACGGTCGAGGCCGAGGGTCAGCTGGGTCATGTCGTTAGAGCCGATGGAGAAGCCGTCGAAGTATTGCAGGAATTGTTCTGCCAATACAGCGTTGCTTGGCAACTCGCACATCATGATCAGGCGCAGGCCGTTTTTGCCGCGTTCCAAACCGTTTTCTTTCAGGGCTTTGACAACAGCTTCGGCTTCACCCAAAGTGCGGACGAATGGAATCATGATTTCGACGTTGGTCAGACCCATTTCGTCACGGACGCGTTTCAAGGCTTTGCACTCGAGTGCGAAGCAGTCTTTGAAGCTGTCAGCGACATAACGCGCCGCGCCGCGGAAGCCCAACATTGGGTTTTCTTCGTGCGGTTCGTAGATGCTGCCACCCACCAAGTTGGCGTACTCGTTGGATTTGAAGTCAGACATACGGACGATGGTTTTGCGTGGGTAAACCGAAGCAGCCAAAGTTGCCACGCCTTCTGCGATTTTATCGACATAGAAGTCGACAGGGGAGGCATAGCCGGCGATGCGGCGGGTAATTTCCGCTTTCAATTCGTCGTCTTGTTTGTCAAATTCCAACAAGGCTTTAGGATGGATACCGATTTGGCGGTTGATGATGAATTCCATACGTGCCAAGCCGATGCCTTCGCTAGGCAGGTTGGCGAAGCTGAATGCCAATTCAGGGTTACCAACGTTCATCATCACTTTGACAGGGGCTTTAGGCATGTTGTCCAAAGCAACATCGGTAATTTGTACGTCCAACAGGCCGGAGTAGATGAAGCCGGTATCGCCTTCGGCACAAGATACGGTAACTTCTTGGCCGTCTGAAAGCAGATCGGTTGCGTCGCCGCAGCCTACAACAGCCGGAATACCTAATTCACGCGCGATAATCGCTGCGTGGCAAGTACGGCCGCCACGGTTGGTCACGATGGCAGAAGCACGTTTCATTACCGGTTCCCAATCAGGGTCGGTCATGTCGGTAACGAGTACGTCGCCTGCTTCAACGGAATCCATCTCGGAAGCATCTTTCACCAAGCGAACTTTACCTTGGCCCACTTTTTGACCGATGGCTCGGCCTTCGCACAAGACAACTTTTTCGCCGTTGATAGAGAAGCGGCGCAGGTTGCGGCTGCCGTCTTCTTGAGATTTCACGGTTTCAGGACGCGCTTGCAGGATGTAGAGTTTGCCATCCAAGCCGTCGCGGCCCCATTCGATGTCCATTGGGCGGCCGTAGTGTTTTTCGATAGTCAGCGCGTAATGAGCCAACTCGGTTACTTCGGCGTCAGTAATGGAGAAGCGTTGACGGTCTTCTGCAGGTACATCAACGTTGGTTACAGATTTACCGGCTTCGGCTTTGTCGGTAAAGATCATTTTGATTTGTTTCGAACCCATGGTTTTGCGCAGGATAGCCGGTTTGCCTGCTTTCAAAGTAGGTTTGAATACATAGAATTCGTCAGGGTTTACCGCGCCTTGTACGACGTTTTCGCCCAGGCCGTAAGAAGAGGTAACGAAAACGACTTGGTCATAACCGGATTCGGTATCGATGGTAAACATCACACCGGATGCACCGCTGTCAGAGCGCACCATGCGTTGTACGCCGGCAGAAAGGGCAACGATGTCGTGTTCGAAGCCTTTGTGGACACGGTAAGAAATGGCACGGTCGTTGTACAGGGAAGCGAATACATGGTGCATTGCTTCTTTAACGTTATCCAAGCCGTTGATATTCAGGAAGGTTTCTTGTTGGCCGGCGAAAGAAGCATCCGGCAGGTCTTCTGCTGTTGCGGAAGAACGTACGGCAACGGAAATGTCCGCACCGCCGGCATCGGCAACCATTTTGTTCCAAGCTGTTTCGATTTCAGCATCCAGCTGGTCAGGGAACGGAGTATTCAAAATCCATTGACGGATTTCTTTACCCACGCGCGCCAACTCGGCAACGTCTTCAACATCCAGTTGTTTCAGGGCTTCGGAAATACGCTCGCTCAGACCATTGTGAGCCAGGAAAGCACGATAAGCTTCGGCTGTGGTTGCAAAACCGCCGGGAACGCGCACGCCTTTTTCAGTCAGTTGGCTGATCATTTCGCCCAAAGAGGCATTTTTACCGCCCACTCGCTCAACGTCAGTCATACGCAGGTTTTCAAACCAAATAACGTAGTTTTCGGCCATTTGTGTGTCCAATCCAATCCAAAAAATGTTAAAAAAGAAACAAATCCGCCTGCTTATTGTAGCCATTCGTTTGATGGCTGTCATGTGTTTTATCTTTTTAAAAATCACAAATTCGTCTGTGATATTGTGCTTTTCAGGCGTGTAGCCTTCTGAAATGTGAATATCAGATTCATGTTTTTACGTGTTATCTTCTTGTTAAATATGGAAAACAAAATAAGTTAATAAATTTGATAAACAAGATTTATTTTACAATTTTAGAATAAAATTCTACAAAATAGAAAAAAATAAAATTTTGTGCCAATTTAAAAATTGTTCAAATTTGTTGTAATCCTGTGTAATTTGTCGGGAATCGCTTTATTGCAAAGGTTGTAACTGCTATGATTGCCGTCTGAAACGTTACCTTCAAGAGGATTCATTATGACTGATCCACGCCAAGTCTTTTATATTTCCGACCGAACCGGCCTGACCGCTGAAAATATCGGTGAAGCCTTGCTGAACCAATTTGGCAATGTTGAGTTCAAACGCCATACCTATCCGTTTATCGATACGCCTGAAAAAGCGCGTGCTGTTGTAGACAAAGTCAACCAGTCAGCTGAAAAATTCGGCGTGCGCCCGATTGCTTTTGTCAGTGTGGTCAATGACGAAATCCGTGAAATCATCAAGAAAGCCAATGCGTTCCATATTAATTTCTTTGAAACCTTTCTCGGTCTTTTGGAAAAGGAACTCAATACGGAGGCGGTTGCCGCCCAGCAGGGGCACCACAGTATCGGCAATACCCAACGCTATGATGCGCGTATGGAGGCGGTCAATTTTTCACTGAATCATGATGACGGCGTCAGCGATAAAAACCTGCAGGAAGCGGATGTGATTTTGATGGGCGTGTCCCGTTCGGGCAAAACGCCGACCTGTCTCTATCTGGCCCTGCAATACGGTATCCGTGCCGCAAACTATCCATTGATTCCCGATGATTTGGAATCGACCGATTTGCCGCGTATGGTCAAGCCTTATAAAGACAAGCTGTTCGGCTTGACCATTCAGCCTGAGCGTCTGCAGGCTATCCGTCATGAACGCCGTCCTAACTCGACCTATGCCAAAATCGATACTTGCCGCAGCGAGATTGCCGATGCGCAAAATATGTTCAAACGCCACGGAGTACCGTTTACCAATACAACGGATAAATCAGTGGAAGAACTCGCCGTTCATATCTTGCAGGCTTGCAAGCTGAAACGCCGTTTCTAAATTAAATGATAAAAGGCCGTCTGAAACTTCAGACGGCCTTTTTTTATTTTGTACATTAAGTCTTAGGCAGGGTAACACCGGTTTGTCCCATGTATTTGCCGTTGCGGTCTTTGTATGAAGTTTCGCAGACTTCATCGCTTTCAAAGAACAAGACTTGGGCCACGCCTTCGCCTGCATAAATTTTGGCAGGCAGGGGGGTGGTGTTGGAAAACTCAAGCGTAACGTAGCCTTCCCACTCAGGTTCGAATGGGGTAACGTTGACGATAATGCCGCAGCGTGCGTAGGTGGATTTGCCCAGGCAGACGGTCAGGACGTTGCGCGGGATGCGGAAATATTCGACTGTGCGCGCCAGTGCAAAGGAGTTGGGCGGAATGATGCAGCAGTCGTCTTCGACTGTAACGAAGTTTTTCGGGTCGAAGTTTTTCGGGTCGACGATGGTGCTGTTGATATTGGTAAAAATTTTAAATTCGTTGGCACAACGGATGTCGTAGCCGTAGCTGGATGTGCCGTAGGAAATGATGCGTTGGCCGTTGGCCTCTTTGATTTGATTGGGCTCGAACGGCTCAATCATGCCGTGTTCTTCGGCCATGCGGCGTATCCATTTGTCGGATTTAATGCTCATGGTGGTTGTCCTGGGGTAAGGGTTGTTTGGAAATTCTTTGAAATCAATACAACAGCCTTTAGGCTGGCTTGTTAATTGATGTTTCAGACGGCCTAAAAGCTGGATAAGGCCGTCTGAAAGTCTGTTTATTTGGTTTTGGAAGCAGATTTCTTAGCCAGTTTGACTTCTTTAATCATACCGTCTTCGCATTTCATGATGAAGACGGGTGTGCCGTTTTGGGAGGCGGTAAAGTTTCCGTGCGCCCTGCCTTTTTTGAACACGCCCTCCAGCGTCATATTGCGTAATTTGGCGCTGTTGGAGGAGAAAGGTTCGATAAAGGTTTCGCCGTTCCCGGAAACGGTATATGCGCCTTTGCCGTCAAATTTGCCGTTTTTAAATGAGCCGACATAGCTGCGGCCGTCTTGGCATTTCCATGTACCTTTGCCGGACGGTTTGCCGTCTTTGCCGACATCGCCATCATAAGCGCAACCTTTTTCCTGATAAGGATTGATGGTTTCGGCAATGGCAGGCGTACCCAGCATTAAGGCGATAGGGAGTAGGGCGAGGTATTTCATCATTTATTCCTTTTTGCAGGCGGTTTCAGACGGCCTGATATTGGGATTCAAAAGTCAGCAGGGTTTCAGCAATACGGCGTGGCAATATGGCTAAAGCGTGTTCGCACATGGATGCAGGGATACCATGGTAGGCTTCGGCAATACTGCCGGTAATGGCTGCCAAGGTATCGCTGTCGCCGCCTAGGGAAACCGCTAGTCGGATGGCGTGTTCAAAATCATCGCTTTCAAGAAAGGCGGTAACTGCTTGAGGTACGGTTTCTTGACAGCTTTCGTTGAAATGATAATGCGGGCGGATTTGGTCGCAACTTTGGCTCAAATCATAGCCGAATTGTTGCGTAATGTTTTCTTTGATTTGCGCTTTGCCCATACCGGTACGCGCCCAAAAGATGGCGGCAGCTACGGCTTGCGCACCTTTAATGCCTTCCGGGTGGTTGTGCGTTACGGCGGCGGATTGTTCGGCAAAATGCAGGGTTTCTTCCAATGTGGCAAATGCCCAGCCAACGGCAGAAACACGCATGGCCGAGCCGTTGCCCCAGCTATTATAAGGTTCTGGATCTTTCCATTCTATCCATTGTGAGAAGCGGCCGCCATATGCGCCTTTTGGACAGGGATATGCCCTGCACCAGCCTTGTAAAATAGAGGCCAAATGATCGTTGCAGCCTTGTAAAACCCAGTCGGCAATGGCAACAGTGCAAATCGTGTCATCGGTAAAGTTGCTGTCGGGGCTGCAAATGTCAAAATCGGTGTGACGGTAGTTGTCAAACTCGAATCGTGATCCGGCAATATCGCCAATGACTGCGCCCAACATCATGACATCCTTTCTGATACTTCTATTTATATTTCAGACGGCCTTTGATATTCCCAATCGAAAGGCCGTCTGAAAAATTACTCTTGCCAGCCGCCTAAATAAGAAACCAGTTCTTCCAACATGGTGCTGATGGCTTCGGTCATCAGGATTTGTGAGGCAAAGGCGAGGCTGGCTGCATCGTCGCCGTTGCTTTCGGCTTCTTCTTGCAAAACGTCCAGATACTGGATGCGTTTGAGCGTAAAGTCTTGGGTGAGGATGAACGCGATTTGTTCGCGCCATACCAAGCCCAGCTGGGTAACGGTTTTGCCATTTTTGACGTGTTGTACCACTTCATCGGCGGTCAGGTCTTGTTTGGAAACTTTGACGACCGGAACAACATCGCCTACGCCTTTGAGTTCGCAGTCGCTGTCTAATTCAAAACCGCCTTCGCAATGGCCTTGCAGCAGCCAGCTGGTCATCAGGGAGGAGGGCGATTGTTTGGTGTTGGGCAGGGCTGCTTCCAAACCGCCCAAGGCTTCGCGCAGTTTGGTCAGGATATTTTCCGCTTTGGCAGATGCGGCATTGTTGACCAAAAGATACCCGTGGCGCGTGTCGAAAATCGCCTGTGTGCGTCTGCTGCGCGTAAAGGCACGGGGCAGCAGGTCGTCAGTAATCTGTTCTTTCAGCTCTTGTTTTTCTTTGCGGCCGACATTGCGCGCTTCGTTGTTTTGGATTTCCAAAACCTTTTCATCCAAAATATCGCGGATCACGCCGGCAGGCAGGACTTTTTCTTCTTTTTTCAGAGCAACGCGCCAAGTGTAATCGGCAGGGAAAACCAGCTCGGGAGAAAAGGAAACCGGCGTGGCAAAGCCTTCGCTAAACCAGTCCAAACCCTGACAATGGGCAAATTCGGATTGCGCCAATTTGTCGGCAAGGACTTCCAATTCGGGCAACTTGTCTTTGTTGAGCGGATAAAAACTGATTTGCTTAAACCACATGGCGAGTTTTCCTTTTTATTAAAACCGGCATTATACAGGGAAAATAACATACGGAAATCGGCAGTATCTTTAAAAATGTAGTAAAGGCGTTGACAGAAGAAAAGGGTTTCTGTATAGTTCGCGCTTCGGTTACGCGCCCATCGTCTAGAGGCCTAGGACACTGCCCTTTCACGGCGGCAACCGGGGTTCGAATCCCCGTGGGCGTGCCAGAATTCTTAAAAAAACGCTCCTGCTTTTTGCAGGGGCGTTTTTTGTTTTCAGACGGCCTGTCGCTGTGAAAATATCTTTAAATTGGTTTACAATAATGCCATTCTGAATCTTAACGAGAGAAAACAATGTTAGACATCCAATTGCTCCGCAGCAATACCGCCGCAGTCGCCGAACGTTTGGCCGCCCGCGGTTATGAGTTTGATACCGCGCGTTTCAACGCTTTGGAAGAGCAACGCAAAGCCGTTCAAGTGAAAACAGAAGAGTTGCAGGCTTCGCGCAACAGTATTTCCAAACAAATCGGTGCGTTGAAAGGTCAAGGCAAACACGAAGAGGCTCAAGCTGCGATGGATCAGGTTGCCCAAATCAAAGTGGATTTGGAGCAGGCTGCCGCTGATTTGGATGCCGTTCAGAAAGAATTGGATGCTTGGCTGCTGAGCATTCCGAACCTGCCGCACGAAAGTGTGCCTGTCGGTAAAGACGAAACTGAAAACGTTGAGGTCCGCAAAGTTGGCACGCCGCGCGAATTTGACTTTGAAATCAAAGACCATGTTGATTTGGGCGAGCCTTTGGGCTTGGATTTCGAAGGCGGTGCGAAACTTTCCGGCGCGCGCTTTACCGTCATGAAAGGTCAAATCGCCCGCCTGCACCGCGCACTGGCACAATTCATGCTTGATACGCACACGCTGAAACACGGCTATACCGAACATTACACGCCTTACATTGTAGATGATCTGACCCTGCAGGGCACAGGCCAACTGCCTAAATTTGCAGAAGATTTGTTCCACGTTACCCGCGGCGGTGATGAGAGTAAGAAAACGCAATATCTGATTCCGACCGCCGAAGTAACGCTGACTAATACTGTTGCCGACAGCATCGTGGCCGGCAGTGATTTGCCGTTGAAATTGACTGCGCATTCCCCATGTTTCCGCTCCGAAGCGGGCGCATACGGTAAAGACGTGCGCGGTTTGATTCGCCAGCACCAATTCGACAAAGTGGAAATGGTGCAAATCGTTCATCCGGAAAAATCATACGAAGCGCTGGAAGAAATGGTCGGCCACGCTGAAAATATTTTGAAAGCGTTGGAACTGCCATACCGCGTGATCACTTTGTGTACCGGCGACATGGGCTTCGGCGCAACCAAAACCTACGACTTGGAAGTTTGGGTTCCAGCGCAAAATACCTACCGTGAAATTTCCAGCTGCTCCAACTGCGAAGATTTCCAAGCTCGCCGCATGAAGGCGCGTTTCAAAGATGAAAACGGTAAAAACCGTTTGGTGCATACTTTGAACGGCTCAGGCTTGGCAGTCGGCCGTACTTTGGTGGCCGTTTTGGAAAACCATCAAAATGCCGACGGCAGCATTAATGTTCCTGCTGCGTTGCAACCGTATATGGGTGGCGTGACCAAATTGGAAGTAAAATAATCGCTGTTTAAAAGAAAAGGCCGTCTGAAACTAGGGTTCAGACGGCCTTTTCTATGATTGAGTAATTATTTGTTATGTTGACGGAAATGTTCCCATTCTTCGACAACGGTACCGTCAGGCAAGTGGCACACGCTGTATTCGCCACCGTCTTTATCTTTTTTGATTTCGGATTTTCCGCCTTGTTTGATGCAGAATTCAGAAGCCGGATTGGCTGCTCCGACCTTAGGAGATTCTTGTTTTTCATAAGTGGAACAGGCGGCCAAAGCAGTTGCGGCAGCGAGGCTGAGGATGATAGGTTTGATCGTGGCGTGTCTTTTATTTGAAATATAAAAACAAGCGGATTATAAGGGATGATTGCGTTTAATGGCGTTAACCAGATTAAAGGCCGTCTGAAAAATTTTCAGACGGCCTTGAGTTTAGGAAGTCAAACCGGATTATTTGGCTGCTTCGGTTTTTTCGCCTTCTTTAGCAAAGTATTTGGCGTAAATTTTGTCGTATTCGCCACTTTCGCGTACTTTTTTCAGCGCATCGTTCAACATTTTGATGGTTGCTTCGTCGCCTTTGCGTGCAGCGATACCGTAGTTTTCGATGGTGAAGTCGGGCAGGGAAATGAAATCCAAGCCTTTGGTTGGGTTGTTTTTCACATAGTTGGCAATAACCGCGCTGTCGCTGACTACTGAATCCAGACCGCCGTTTTCCAATTCTTTGATAATCAGGGGAACGCTTTCAAAGCGGGCGATTTTCGGATTGTCGTTGCCCAAGAGTTTGGAAACGGAGAAGTCGCCGGTGTAGCCGGTTACCACGCCGACTTTGGCCATGTTTTTCAGGTCTTCGGAAGAAGCCACTTTTTTGCCTTTTGGAACGAGGACAACTTGGGTGATTTCAAAGTATGGATCGCTGAAGAGCATGCTTTGTTTGCGGTCGTCAGTGATGGTTACGCCGGACATTACGATGTCCACGTCGCCGTTGTTCAGAGAAGGGAAGAGGCTTTCCCATGGCTGGTGTTTGAATTCGACTTTGAAGTTGCCGGCTTTAGCCATGGCATTCATCAAATCTACGTCAAAACCTTCTACTTTGCCGGCAGAATCCAAAGATTCGAATGGGGCAAACTCGGCGTTGGAGCCGACACGGTACACTTTATCGGCAGGAGCAGAGGCATTGTTGCTTTGACCGCCGCAGGCAGTCAGGGCAAGGGCGGAACAAGCGAGGGCGGTGGCCAGCCATTTTTTTATGTTCATGATATGTGCTTTCTTAATAAAATGTTAACGGATAAAATCTTAGTTTAGCATAATTTTGTGAACAAACTAGCCGAAATCAGTGGTCTTTTTCTCGGAAAAATGCGTAGGTTACGTCATGGAAGAGGTCGGTGTGCGGGCTGTCTTCATAGCTCAATTCCGCCAACGCGTCTTCAAAGGCAAGCTGGATGGATTCTACGGCATCGTTAGCCATGTCGGGGGGCAGGGAGCGGATAAGGCCTTTGAGTGCGGTGGCGAGGACGTGGTTTTGCATACGCAAAGCGTCGTTGGCCTCTTCCAGATATTCGAGGCGTTGTTCGATGCTGCTCATGATGTATCCTTGAGTATTAAATAAAATAGTGATTATATAGCGAATTAATATTAAAATGTGACGCTTGCGCCGGCTTGCCGGATATGTCCAACCATCGGCCGTATTTCAAGTGATTTTAGGTTTGAATGCGGTTCACAATAAAAATGAAAAAACGAGATTATTATGGAAAACAACCGTCTTGACCCCGCAGTCCTCGAGGAAGAAGACCTGAATTGGGAAAAACGCCTGGAAAGATTGCGTCAGGCACGACAATTCAATACCGCGCCGACTCATGCGCCATTGGTCAAAAAATCGGACGAAGCTGTCGATGCTGCGCCCAAAACCGTGTCTAAAAAAGAATATAAATTGGATGCCGACAATCGTGAAAAAGTATTGGAAGAGTATTTGTACCGCTGGCAGTTGGAACACAATACTGCCCTTGCCGACGAGGGCGAAGCAGTGGAAACCGATGCGATGGTGGTTTTGCAGGACAACTGGTTGAGCGCGCAATCGGCATTGCAGGCCGCGGCTTCAGAGCGTCACATTGAATCAACGCGTACCGTCAGACTGAATCCGAAATCAGGTGCCGTAGATTTTGATGTGCCTGAAGTGGAAGAAACTGAAAAACCGGAAAATGATGATGCGGAAGCGGCTGAAGAGGCGGTTTCAGACGGCCTTGAACAAGAACCGGCCATCAATGTCCATATCAATGTATTGAACCCGCAAGCGATCGGCCGTCGGCAAGTATTCTGCGTTTCTGAAAAAGATTTGACCGAGCGTCTGATTAAGCGTTTGCGTCCCCATGTGGCTGATGCGGTCAACGGCATGATTCGGATTGCCGTACAAAAACAAATGGCCTTGTTCACTTACCAGTTGCAGCAAATGCTGAACGAGCAGGCGCCGGGCTTGGTGGAAGATGTATTGGAACATAACGTCAAACGTATTTTGGACGATATGAAGACTGAAATGAAATACCGCCGTTGAGTATCCAGGCCGTCTGAAAAGTTTCAGACGGCCTTCGGCGTAAATTTCCCTTAAAATTTTACGAAGCGTGTATAATAGCGGCTCACGTTTTCGTGATAAATATC
This sequence comes from Neisseria sp. P0001.S007, assembly GCF_051963655.1. Lineage (NCBI taxonomy): Bacteria > Pseudomonadati > Pseudomonadota > Betaproteobacteria > Neisseriales > Neisseriaceae > Neisseria > Neisseria sp. P0001.S007. The sequence continues at coordinate 44,085 of NZ_JBQCUB010000001.1, forward strand.
CTTTCTAAATAGTTGATATGCCCGATGCAGAATCGGGCATTTTTTTTGAGATTGTTATGAATAAAAACAAAATCATTGTATTGCTGATTGCTCTGGTTGCCGTATTTGCCTATCAAAAAATGCAAAACAAGCAGCCGCTACAATCGCAGGATCGGCAGAAAATAGAAGCCGTTCAAAAACAAAATAATTCGGGTAGAAAAAACGCCGATACGGCTCAGCAGCAAATCGGTTCGGACAAGGAATCAGCCGAAGCGGTTTTGAAACAGGCGTTTGAAAACGAACAAAGCGATATTCAGGTTGAGGGCGAGGGCACGGTATGGAAAACCCTGCCGGATGATAACAAAGGCACGCGCCACCAACGCTTTATCTTGAAGCTCTCCAGCGGCCAGACGCTTTTGGTGGCACACAATATCGACCTTGCCGATAAGATTAAGGGGTTGGAAAAAGGCGATAAAGTAGCATTTTACGGCGAATACGAATGGTCAGAGCAGGGCGGCGTTATCCATTGGACGCACCATGACCCGTCAGGCCGGCATACTGACGGCTGGTTGAAACACGATGGCCGCCTTTATCAGTAAAAACGGTTTTCCTGTTTTTTCAGACGGCCCGAAACACGGCCTTCGGCTTGAAAGATGGTAGAAATCGGCGCAAAATGTTAACAAGTTAAACAGACGGAAAATATTGTTCCGTCCATTGGAATACACAGTAGATTGGAGAATAAATGAACAAAAAACTTCATCCGCAAACGCTGGCCATCCGGGGCGGCAAAGAGCAGACCGAATATCGCGAACACAATCAGGCGCTGTTTTTGACCAGCAGCTTCATGTGGGAAAGCGCGCAACATGCGGCAGATTTGTTTTCCAAAAAAATTAAAGGCTTTACCTATACCCGTACAGCCAATCCGACTACTGCCGCTTTTGAAAAACGCATTGCCGCATTGGAAGGCGCAGAGCGCGCGGTAGCCACTTCGACCGGTATGTCTGCAATTCAGGCGGCGTTTTTTACCTTCTTGCAAGCAGGCGACCACGTTGTTTCCAGCCGCAGCCTGTTCGGCACGACCGTCGGTTTCATCAACAACATCGTTACCAAGTTCGGCATCGAAGTCAGCCATGTATCGCCGGTTGATGTAGATGAATGGAAAGCGGCAATCAAGCCCAATACCAAACTGTTTTTCTTGGAAACTCCGTCCAACCCTTTGGGCGAAGTTGCCGATTTGGAAGCGCTGGCTGAACTGGCGCACAGCATCGGCGCGCTTTTGGTGGTGGACAATAGCCTCTTGTCGCCAGCCGGTTCGCAGCCTTTGAAACACGGTGCGGATATTTCTGTTTCTTCCGCAACCAAAGCGATTGACGGTCACGGCCGCGTGATGGGCGGCGTGTTGGCCGGTTCGGAAGAATTGATGACACAAGTTGCCATGTATTGCAACTCTTGCGGTTTGGCGATGTCTCCGTTTAACGCATGGCAGCTGTTGAGCGGTGTGGAAACTCTGTCGCTGCGTATGGAAAAACAATACGACAATGCGCTGAAAATTGCACAATGGTTGAAAGAGCAGCCGCAAGTCCAAGCTGTGTACTACACCGGTTTGCCCGACCATCCGCAAGCCGAACTGATCCGCAAACAGCAAAATGGCGGCGGTATTGTGGTAGGTTTTGAAGTTGCAGACCAAGAAGAAGCATGGAAAATCGTGGATGGCGTCGAGCTTTTCTCCCGTACTGCCAACCTCGGCGACGTGCGCTCAACCATCACTCATCCGTGGACAACGACCCACGGCCGTATGCAGCCTGAAGAAAAACTTGCCGCCAATATCCGCCCGGGCTTGGTGCGTCTGTCTGTCGGCTTGGAATACGTTGACGATTTGATTGAAGATTTGAAACAAGTCTTGAACAAATAAGTTCAAAAAAGATATTTCAGACGGCCTGTTGCGGTAAGGCCGTCTGAAATTTACGGACACACATCTGAACCATACAAGGAAAGAATATGACTGAAGCAGAATTCGCCTCATGGGCAATGAAAATCCTACTGAGCGGCCTGATTATCTTTTTGGGCTTTATTGTTTGGAACTTGGGTAAAGAATCCAAAGCCGGCAAATTCGGCATCGCCATGCTCTTCTTGGTTTTGGGCTTGGGTGTGTTTGGATTCGTATTTAAAGAGTTGCTGATTAGCTTTTTGGTATTGCCGAAGTAGGCAAGAAGTTTATAGGTAGAACAAGGCCGTCTGAAAATGTTCAGACGGCCTTTTGATTTGATGTTTTAAATGATGCCCAATTCTTGCAAGCCGCGCAATACGCCGTCTTCATCGACACTTGGGCAGACGAATTGTGCGGCCGCTTTGGCAGCTTCTTCGCCATTGCCCATGGCAACACCAAAGCCGACGGTTGACAGCATTTCCAAGTCGTTGAAGCTGTCACCGAATGCCATTACTTTGCTCATATCAATGCCCAGTTTTTCCACTGCGTGGGCGATGCCGCGTGCTTTTGAACCTTCTTTGCGCAGCAGATCCACAGCATATTCATGCCAGCGAACGGATTTGAAGCCTTGTTGCTGGGTTAGTGGGTGCAGGATTTTTTCTTCTTCCTTATCCACAAAGACCAACATTTGATAGACAGGTTGTTTGCGGAAATATTCTTTGTCGGTTAAAAAGTTGGGCAGGATATGCGATAAGCCTTCGACAACGCGCGGCGAATGGGAGGAAACGGCAATTTCTTGGTTGTTGACAAAGGCGTAGTCTATTTTGTGTTGTTCAAGCAGGTTGATGGCGGTTTCGATGTCGGCAATATCCAAGGGGTAACTTTGCAGGGGTTTGCCGCGAAAGGAAATATATTGGCCGTTGATGGTAACGAGCATGTCGATACCGCATTCTTGAATCAAGGCTTTGACTTTGGCGGGAATGGCGGCTTCTGGACGGCCGGTGGCAATGGCAGTCAAAATGCCTTTGGCTTTTAATGCGCGCATGGCTTGGGCAACTGAGGGACGCAGGGTATCCGTGTATTTGCGGTAGAGGGTGTCGTCGATGTCAAAGAAGATGATTTCAGGGTTGTTCATGGTTTACTCGTTGGGCTGGGTATACACAGCTTTCATTGAAAATTGTGTGAACAGCTTGTGTATAAATCGGTTTAGTATTTGATTGCTATTATAAAAATAAGTTCTGATTAAAATTTAGGCAGAGTTTTATTTTGAGAATAAAGCGGAAAGTTATTCACAATAGGTCGTCTGAAAATTTGGTTTTCAGACGGCCTTGTTTTAAGCAATCAAACGGATATTTTCTTTGTCTTGCCTGAATTTGTTTTTAATCACGAGAGGCAGACTGCTGTCGAAATACCAGCTTCCATCAGGCAATGCCAACGCGCCGCCGGCGCAGAGCAGGGTAATGCTGTTTCCGGTCAGGGGGTCGGTTTCGGTAATTTCAATTTCGTGCGCTTTACCCCAATCGGTTACAGGGAGTAGGGCGGCCAGCTCGGTAATGCGTTGGTTTTGATGTTTGATACCATTTGGCTGGCGACAGTTGCCGTTGCATTTTCCGACGGCCTCAACTGGGCAGGGTTCGCCCTTTGCGTAGCTGGTCGGCAAAATGTTGAGCGAATCCGGGCAGAGCCTGTGTTCTTGCGACCATTGCGTCAAGGCGCGTTTGGCTGCTTTTTTGTGGGCAAACAAACCGTATGGACGCCAATTTCTGGTGCCGCTGTTTAACAAGACAATGCGTGCTTGAAGGCTGCCGTGTTCGTCAGCAATAAAGCGGACGGTGGAAAACGATGTGGACTTTTCAGACGGCATCAGTTGGTATTCCTGCATGGTTTGGGCTTTGAGCCATAATGTATGGAGCTGCCCGACTGCCGGAATAAAACGGATGAAGGCTGCGGCTTTGATGTGCGGCGGCAGTTTTTTGCTGTGCAGCAGGGTAGCGGTTTCACTGTATGTGCGTTCATGTGCTTCAATGGCTTGGGCTTTGCCGAAATGGTCAAACCAAACCAATACGCCGTAACTGTCGGGCAGGGCATAGAGCTGTTGGGCAAGCGAATCAGGCAGCCAAGTGGGCAACATTTTCGGATTCATCAATACACGGACGTGTTCGTCCCATTGTTGATGATTTTTTTCTGCCAGACTTAATTCGAGATAATCACATAATGCGGCAACATCGGTCATGGCGCGGTGGCGGTTGGCCGTCTGAATGCCGGTGCGTTCGATAATGCTGTCGAGGCTGTGTTTGTAAAACTCAGGATACAGGCGACGAGACAGTTGAACCGTACAGAGCGAGGGTGCGGCAAAGTCAGTATGGATACGGGCAAACTCGTGGCGTAGGAAGGTGTAGTCAAAGCGGCTGTTGTGGGCAACAACCACTGCACCTTGCAATAGCGGCAACAAATCGGCTGCAATATCGGTAAAGACAGGCGCGTTTTTCACCGTTTCATCATGAATTCCGGTCAGCCTGGCAACAAATTCGGGAATGCTGCGGCAAGGATTAACCAATTGCTCGTAATGTGTGGCGCGTCCTTGATCAAAACGAACAAGGGCGACTTCCGTTATCCTGTCTTGATAGAAATTTCCACCGGTCGTCTCCAAATCCACCACGACCACAGGCCGTCCCAAACGGGAAAATGCTTCGGATAAGAGCGGCCAGCGTGCGAAATCTGACATTTTATTCTCTGTAAATTCAATAGCAAATGCGCATTTTACACGCTGTCTGCAAGTTTTCCAAATAAAACGCTTGACAGTAAATAGCCCTCTCTTTATAATCCAAATCTTTCTTGATGCACCCGTAGCTCAGTTGGATAGAGTATCTGGCTACGAACCAGAGGGTCGGGCGTTCGAATCGCTCCGGGTGCGCCACAAGATTTATCTGCGCCCATCGTCTAGCGGTTAGGACATCGCCCTTTCACGGCGGTAACCGGGGTTCGATTCCCCGTGGGCGTGCCAGTTTATAAAAAAGCGCAATCTGTTTCAGATTGCGCTTTTTTGCGTTTATCGGTTTTGAAATGATTTGAACCTCTTTTTTTATCTGCTAATGCTGGTTGGCATTTGTCATAATCTACTAAAAGCATTTATTATTATATATCTAATAATCATAATTTAAGGGAAAACGGTCATGGCGTGGCGGTTTGTGTTGCCTGCTTGGGTGGTGGGTGTAGTGCTTTCATTTGCGTTGCCGTTTTTGCCGCCATGGTGGGTTTGGTTGGCTGTAATTATTGGCGCGCTTGCGTTGTGTCGAAGATTTGCTGTGGCTTGGTTGGTGCTGGCCGTTTGTGTGGGCATGGCGTTTGGCGTGTGGAAAACTCAACTGGCTTTGTCTAAGCAATGGCCTGTGGGGGAGGTATCGGCTAAAGTTTTGACGGTTGAAGTGGCAGATATGCCGCGTGATGATGGACGGCGTGTGCAGTTTACGGCAAGGGCTTGGGATGATCGTGGGCAGGCTTTTGATTTGATGTTGTCGGATTATCAGCGGCGTGATTGGGCGGTAGGCAGTCGGTGGTCTGTATCGGCGCGGGTAAAGCCGGTGATCGGTGAAGTAAATGTGCGCGGGTTGAATCGTGAAACATGGGCTTTGGCCAATGGTATCGACGGCATGGGTACTTTGGGGCGCGACAGGAAACTCGTGCGGCAAGGCGGCGGTTTCGGTTTGGCTAATATGCGTGATGCGGTAAGCCGGAGTTGGCAGAGAACAGGGGACAAATATCCTGAGTTTTCAGACGGCATAGGGCTGATGCGTGCTTTGAGTATTGGCGAGCAATCGGCGTTGAGGCCGCCTTTGTGGCAGGCATTCCGCCCTTTGGGGCTGACACACTTGGTCAGTATTTCGGGCTTGCATGTGACGATGGTGGCGGTATTGTTTGCCTGGCTGATTAAGCGAATTTTCCGTTATTTGCCGTGGATTCCGGCGAAACCGCGTGTGTGGATATTGGCCGGCGGTGTTGCCGGTGCTTTGTTTTATGCGCTTTTGGCAGGTTTTTCTGTACCGACGCAACGCAGTGTGTTGATGTTGGCTGCGTTTGCGTGGGCATGGTGGCGCGGCAGTAGCGGCTCGGGCTGGACGGCGTGGTGGCAGGCTTTGGCCGTTGTTTTGCTGTTGGACCCGTTGGCAGTATTGGGCGTGGGAACTTGGCTGTCTTTCGGTTTGGTTGCTGCTTTGATTTGGACTTCATCAGGCCGTCTGAAAGAGTCGGGCTGGCGGTTGGCTGTACGGGGACAATGGGCGGCAACGGTGTTGTCGGTGGTATTGCTGGGCTATTTGTTTGCTTCGTTACCTTTGCTCAGTCCGTTGGTTAATGCGCTGGCTATTCCTTGGTTTTCTTGGGTGTTGACGCCGTTGGCTTTGCTGGGTTCGGTTTTCCCGTTTGAACTTGTCCAGTTGGTAGCGGCATTTTTGGCGGAATATACTTTACGCGGTTTGCTATGGCTGGCTACGGTATCGCCTGAATTTGCCGTTGCAGCGGCGCCCGTGCCTTTGCTGGTGTTGGCGATGATGGCAGCTTTGCTGTTATTGCTACCTAAAGGAATGGGCTTAAAACCTTGGGCATGTCTGGCTTTATTGGGTTTTGTGTTTTACCGTCCTGCCAAGCTGGAGGAGGGAGTGGCAAGAGTTACAGTGATGGATGCAGGGCAAGGTTTGTCGGTGTTGATACAAACGCGCAACCGCAATCTTTTGTTTGATACGGGAACGGAGCAAGTGGCGCAAACAGGTATTGTGCCGAGTTTGAATGCGATGGGTGTGCGCCGTTTGGACAGCCTGATTTTGTCGCACCATGATATTGACCATGACGGCGGTTTTCAAAGTGTAGCGGCTGTCGGTACCGATAAATTGCTTGCCGGACAACCTGAGTTTTATCCGAATGCAGAGTTTTGCCAAGAAGACAAATGGCAATGGGACGGCGTAGATTTCGAGTTGCTCAGGCCGTCTGAAAATTCCGGCAAGGAAGATAATGACCAAAGCTGCGTATTGCGTGTCGTGGCAAACGGCAAAGCCTTGTTGGTAACCGGCGATTTGAGCGTGAAGGGCGAGGCCGGTTTGATTGAGAAATACGGCAATGCGCTGTATAGTCAAGTGTTGGTATTGGGACATCACGGCAGCAGCACGGCTTCGTCGGGCAGCTTTTTGCATACGGTTTCGCCGCAATATGCCGTGGCATCCAGCGGCTATGCCAATGCCTACAAACATCCGACTGTTGCCGTACAAAATCGTGTCCGTGCGCACGGCATTACTTTGTTGAGAACGGATTTGTCAGGCGCGTTGGTGTTTGCTTTGGGACAGGGCGATATATTTCAAGGCCGTCTGAAAAAGGATAAGTTTTATTGGCAGAAGAAACCGTTTGAGTAAAAAAGCTAAAAGGCCGTCTGAAAGACTTTTCAGACGGCCTTAATATTTTTCATTGACGGGCATTATCCAAATTTTGTGTGAATCCAATTGTGGATAGTTTGGTTTGATATTTGATAATAAAGAATAAATTAATTGTGATGAAAAAATAGGCAGTTTAAAAATAGGGTAATAATTACAAAGTTATTAGTAATATCGGCTGATGGTTGTTTTAAAGTTTAAGGCCGTCTGAACCTGATATTTCATGTTCAGACGGCCTTAAACTTATATAATATCCGACCCATCTGTTTAAAAAGGCAATCCCCATGAATACCATACGCACCAAAATTTGCGGCATTACCCGACCTGAAGACGCGCTGGCCGCGGCCGAATTGGGCGCGGATGCCATTGGGCTGGTGTTTTACGTCAAGAGTAAACGGGCAGTGAGTATTGAGCAGGCGCAGGCGATTGTGAAAAATCTGCCGCCGTTTGTATCGGTGGTGGCCTTGTTTGTGAATGAAAACGAGCAAACCATCCGCGAGATTTTGCGTCAGGTGCCGATAGATGTGATTCAGTTTCACGGCGATGAAGACGATGATTTTTGCCGTCGGTTTGACCGCCCGTATTTGAAGGCCGTGCGTGTGCAGTCCGCTGCCGATATTCAGACGGCCTGTGCCAAATTTCCGAATGCCCGCGCCTTGCTGTTTGATGCCTATCATCCGACCGAATACGGCGGTACGGGACAAAGTTTCGACTGGACCATGTTGCATGGCAATATCGGCAAACCGTGGATACTTGCCGGCGGATTGACCGCGGAAAACGTTGCCGAAGCGGTAAAAATCAGTGGCGCTGCGGCGGTGGATGTGTCCGGTGGCGTGGAAATCTCCGGCGGAATTAAGAGCAGGGAGAAAATGGCGGCGTTTATTCAGGCAGTAAAGGCCGTCTGAAATTTTGTTTGAATTCAAAGCAACCGGAATACATATATGCAAGAGCCAATCGTTGAATCCCACCCCTTCGCAGCCTTGTTGCCGCCGCAGGCAACGGTCATGATGATGGGGACGTTTCCGCCTAAAGAAGAAAAACACGCGATGCAGTTTCATTATCCGAATTTTCAAAACGATATGTGGCGTGTGTACGGGCTGGTGTTTTTCGGCGATGCGGCGCATTTTCAAAAGCAAGGCGAAAAAGCGTTTGATGCAGATAAAATCAAAGCGTTTTTGAGTGAGAAGGGGATTGCATCCTGTCCGACCGTATTAAAGGCAATACGCGAACATGGCAATGCTTCGGATAAGTTTTTAAAAGTGATAGAAACCGTCGATTTGGCAGCAGTATTGGCGCAAATTCCCGAGTGCCGCCATCTTTGCACCACCGGCGGCAAGGCAACCGAAGTTTTATTGGAGATTCAGGGCTACGGCATGAAAATGCCGAAGACCGGAGAAACAGTGCCGTTTCCCTATGCTGGACGTGAGTTGACCCTGACGCGCCTGCCTTCGACTTCGCGTGCCTATCCTTTGAGTTTGGCGAAAAAAGCAGCGGCGTATCGGGCTTTTTTTGAAATGGCTGGATTGACTGTTTTTCAGGAGTAAGGCGATGGACCGTTATGAAATTTCTTTAATGGCGTTTATGGCTTTGTGGTGGCTTGTTAATGTCGTTTCAGTGTGGCTGAAGGCCAAAAAATGGCACATTAGGGTATTGTTGGGCGGAACGCTTTTGTATGTGATACAAATATCTGCAGTCATTATGTCTGTTAACGGCCTTAATTGGATATTTTTGAACGTAAGCACTATAAATACCAATGAGTTGATTATTGCTTTGCTTGTGCTTAACTTTTTGGGTTGGTGGTTGCTGGCACTGTGGTTGGGGATGTTGGTATTAAAACTATGCCTGAGAAGTAAAAACGAAGAACAATATATCGCGCCTCCGTTGGGTACGGCATTAGTTGCAACATCGAGCTGTACGCTGTTATTCCTATTTTGTCTGCTGATATTATTATTCAATTAGTTGCCGACAAGATGAATGGAAAACGGCTATAATTGCTGACAATTTTACTTTCAGACGGCCTTGTACTGAATCAGGCCGTCTGAAACCATAAAACGAACAAGGAAAAATCCCATGAAAAATTATCACGCTCCCGACGAGAACGGCTTTTTCGGCGAACACGGCGGCCTGTACGTTTCCGAAACCCTGATTCCTGCTTTGCAAGAATTGGCAGAAGCCTATAAAGCAGCGAAAGAAGATCCTTCATTTTGGGAAGAGTTCCGCCATGATTTGAAACATTATGTCGGCCGTCCCAGCCCTGTTTACCATGCCGCGAGATTGTCCGAGCATTTGGGCGGCGCACAAATCTGGCTGAAGCGTGAAGATTTGAACCACACCGGCGCACACAAAGTCAACAACACCATCGGTCAGGCATTGCTCGCCCGCCGCATGGGCAAAAAACGAGTGATTGCCGAAACCGGCGCGGGTCAGCACGGCGTGGCTTCGGCAACTGTTGCCGCACGCTTCGGCATGACTTGCGACGTGTACATGGGCGCAGACGATATCCAACGTCAAATGCCGAATGTGTTCCGCATGAAATTATTGGGTGCAAACGTGGTCAGCGTCGACAGCGGCAGCCGCACTTTGAAAGACGCGATGAACGAAGCCATGCGCGAATGGGTGGCCCGCGTGGACGACACGTTCTACATCATCGGCACCGCCGCCGGTCCCGCGCCGTATCCCGAAATGGTGCGCGACTTCCAATGCGTGATCGGCAATGAAGCCAAAGAACAAATGTTGGAAGCCATCGGCCGCCAACCTGATGTTGCCGTTGCCTGCGTGGGTGGCGGCTCCAACGCCATCGGTTTGTTCTATCCCTATATTGAAGAAGAAAACGTACGTTTGGTCGGCGTAGAAGCCGGCGGTTTGGGTGTGGATACGCCTGATCACGCCGCACCGATTACCAGCAAAGCCCCTATCGGCGTATTGCACGGTTTCCGCAGCTATTTGATGCAGGACGAAAACGGTCAGGTCTTGGGTACGCACTCTGTTTCCGCAGGCTTGGATTACCCAGGCATCGGCCCGGAACACAGCCATTTGAACGACATTAACCGCGTTGAATACACCGTTGCCAAAGATGACGAAGCACTTGAAGCCTTTGACTTGCTCTGCCGTTTTGAGGGTATTATTCCTGCCCTGGAATCCAGCCATGCCGTTGCTTGGGCGGTGAAAAACGCACCGAAAATGAGCAAAGACCAAGTGATTTTGGTTAACCTCTCCGGTCGCGGCGATAAAGACATCAATACCGTGGCGAAACTCAAAGGCATTGAGTTGTAAGCCTTATTGATTGAGCAGTAAAGGCCGTCTGAAAAAGCTGGATTTCAGTCTTTCAGACGGCCTTTGTTTCCATAATGATCAGCGTAGTATTTTATCCGCGCAAACTCCATCAAGTATCGGCGGCTAAGGAAATTTATCCTTCCAAACCGATCTTGTACGCTTTCTAAACCAATTATTCAAGTTATCCATCACCATGAAACATTTTGCAATCCATCTAAAACTATTGGGCATGGCGGCGTTTTGGGGCGCATCTTGGCCGATGGGGCGGATGCTGGGACAGGCGTTGCCGCCTTTAACGGGCGGTATGCTGCGCTTTTTGACGGCGGCAATTTTGCTTTTGGGCTGGCTGTTTGCACGGTATCGATTGCGTACTTTGGCGGTTTTGTCGCGTAAACAATGGCTTGGATTGGCACTGGCGGCGGCATTCGGCGTATTTGGTTTTACCGTATTGTCTATGCTGGGTTTGCAGCGGCTTCCTGCTTCAAGGGCGACGGTGTTGGTTACGTTCAATCCAGTGCTGACGATGTTTTTTGCGGCTTTGCTGTTTGGTGAAAAACTCAATGGCAAGATTGTGTCGGGCATGTTGTTGGCAGTGGCAGGCTCGATATGGGCGGTCACGCATGGCGAGATTGCGGCATTTTTGTCGGGCGGCGGCATAGGGTGGGGCGAAGTGCTGGTGTTTTGCAGCCTTTGCTGCTTGGTCACTTATACGATGATAGGCAGGGCGGTGTTGCGGGGGATTGATGCGCTGACGGTCACCGTGGCCACCGCTTGGCTGGGTGCAATGATGTTGCTGCCGCCTGCGCTGATTTCAGACGGCCTGCCGTTTGGTATGCTTGCCGAAATGGACGGCAGGGGTTGGTTCGCTTTGATTGGCCTGTCTGTCGGCGCAACGGTCTTGAGCTATGCGTGGTATTTTGAAGGTGTAAAGACTTTGGGCGCAGGCAGCGCGGCGGCGTACATTACTTTGGTGCCAGTATTCGGTATTTTGTGTTCCGCTTGGTTTTTGGGTGAGGCATTACATGTTTCCTTAGTTGCCGGCTGTTTGGCGGCGGTGGGCGGATTGGCGTTAATGCAGTACGGAAGACGTGCCGTCTGAAATAGGAAATATGTTATATAATAATGAAACTGATCAAACCATTGTTTTAAACATGTCTGAACATTCCTCCCTGCTCGATTTCGACCGCGCCCACCTGCTCCATCCCTATACTTCCATGACCGATCCGTTGCCTGTTTATCCGGTGCACCGAGCGGAGGGTGTACACATCGAATTGGCGGATGGTACGCGGCTGATTGATGGGATGTCGTCTTGGTGGTGTGCAATACACGGCTACAATCATCCCGTTTTGAATCAGGCGGTTGAGGCGCAGATTAAACAAATGTCGCATGTGATGTTTGGTGGTTTGACGCATGAGCCTGCGGTGGCGCTGGGCAAGTTGTTGGTCGGGATTTTGCCACAGGGGCTGGACCGTATTTTTTATGCGGATTCAGGTTCGGTTTCGGTGGAAGTTGCGCTGAAGATGGCGGTGCAATACCAGCAGGCGCGGGGTTTGACCGCGAAGCAGAATATTGCGACGGTACGACGCGGGTATCACGGCGATACTTGGAACGCGATGTCCGTCTGCGATCCGGAAACGGGGATGCACCATATTTTCGGCAGCGCGTTGCCGCAGCGTTATTTTGTCGATAATCCGAAAAGCCGTTTCGACGATGAATGGGACGAGGCCGATTTGCAGCCTGTCCGTGCCTTGTTTGAAGCGCATCATGCGGATATCGCCGCCTTTATTTTGGAACCGGTCGTGCAGGGCGCGGGCGGTATGTATTTTTATCATCCACAGTATCTTCGCGGTTTGCGCGATTTGTGCGACGAATTTGATATCGTGTTGATTTTTGACGAAATCGCCACCGGATTCGGGCGTACGGGTAAGATGTTTGCCTGCGAACACGCGGACGTCGTGCCGGATATTATGTGTATCGGCAAGGGCTTGAGCGGCGGCTATATGACGTTGGCGGCGGCAATCACTTCGCAAAAAGTCACCGAAACGATTTCGCGCGGCGAAGCGGGCGTGTTTATGCACGGACCGACATTTATGGCAAACCCGCTGGCATGTGCCGTTGCCTGCGCTTCGGTCAAACTGCTTTTGTCTCAGGATTGGCAGGCAAATATCTGGCGCATTGAAAGTATCTTAAAAGGCCGTCTGAAAGCTGCATGGGACATTCGCGGCGTGAAAGATGTGCGCATTTTGGGTGCCATCGGGGTAATTGAGCTGGAAAAAGGCGTAGATATGGTGCGTTTTCAAGCGGATTGCGTGGCGCAGGGCATTTGGGTGCGCCCCTTCGGCAGGCTGGTGTATCTCATGCCACCTTACATTATTTCAGACGACCTCTTGACCGAACTTGCCGACAAAACCGTACAAATTTTGAAGGAACACAGCAAATGAAAGGCGTTTACTTCGTCAGCGGCATTGATACGGACATCGGCAAAACCGTCGCCACCGGCATGTTGGCAAAACAATTATTGCAGCAGGGCAGAAGCGTGATCACGCAAAAGCCCGTGCAAACCGGTTGCCAAAACATCGCTGAGGACATCGCCGTCCACCGCAAAATCATGGGCATACCCATGCAGGAAGCCGACAAACAAGGGCTGACCATGCCCGAAATCTTCAGCTATCCAGCCTCGCCCCATCTCGCCGCCCGTCTTGACGGCAGGGCTTTGGACTTGGACAAAATCCGTACCGCCACGCAGCAACTGGCGGCGCAATATGAAATCGTGTTGGTCGAAGGCGCGGGCGGATTGATGGTTCCGCTGACGGAAAACCTGTTAACCATTGATTATATTCAGCAACAGGCTTATCCCGTCATCCTCGTTACCAGCGGACGGCTTGGCAGTATCAACCACACCCTGCTCAGCTTCGCTGCGCTAAAACAATACGGCATCCGGTTGCACAGCCTGATTTTCAACCATATTCACGACAGCAAAGATGAAACCGTTGCCGGCGATACCTTGGAATATCTTAAAGGCCGTCTGAAAGATGAGTTTCCCGAAGCCAAATGGCAGGAGTTGGCCAAAACAGAGGTGGTAAATGGCGTTTGATATACCGCGTGGCACGCTTTGTTCACATACCGAAGCCTCAACTCTTTTGCCGTCTAAGGCCGAACATCTGCTGACCGTTTCTTCGCTAACCGCTGCGTTGCGCGCTTCAGGTAAGGATTTTTCAGTCGAGCCAGTGTATTTGGGTTTGACGAAGGGAGCAGAAAACGGAGACGAAATCTTTGTGCGCGATGTTTTGCTCAAACTGGACGGCGAAACAGTGATACAAGCCAGAAGCGCGTGCCGGCCGGATAGCCGTCTATGGACAGAATTATTGGATTGCGGAACGCAGCCTTTGGGCGAGCGCCTGTTTGACGGTACATTGCCGTTGAAACGTTCGGATTTTGAGTTTCTTCGTTTTGAAGATTTAGACCATCCATCTTTCAGACGGCCTATTACCGCGCGCCGTTCGTATTTCGATTGGAACGGCGAAATATTGGAATTAACAGAATATTTCTTATTGAAATTAATAGATTTATACCGCTAAGGCCGTCTGAAAATAAAACCGATTACCGATGTTTGTCATAATTCTGTTATAATACAATAAATTAAATTGTTAAGATCTGTTTAATTTCAGACGGCAATACATTATAATAAGAGCTAAGGCTCTAAAAAACCGTTCCTTCCGAATCGACACATAAACAACGACACATTACATCAATGAACATAAGGCGATTTTTCCTACAATTTTTACCGCGTTACGCTGTCGGACGGATGGTGATATACGCCAAACTGATGCGTATCGACAAACCTATTGGCACACTGCTTTTGCTGTGGCCGACTTATTGGGCATTGTGGATTGCGTCTAAAGGTGTTCCCGACGCGGATATTTTTATTGCCTTTAGCGCAGGCACATTTTTGATGCGCAGCGCAGGTTGCGTGGTGAATGACTTTGCCGACCGCAATTTTGACGGTGCAGTAGAGCGCACCAAAAACCGCCCGTTTGCCAAAGGTTTGGTTTCTAAAATCGAAGCGCTGCTTTTGACCGTCATGCTGTGTCTGATGGCGGCTTTATGCTTGGTGCAGCTCAACCGCTTTACTTGGCTGATGAGCCTTCCGGCCTTGTTCCTTGCCATCACATATCCCTTTACCAAACGCTTTTTCCCGTTGCCGCAGTTTTATTTAGGACTGGCATTTTCGTTCGGCATTCCTATGGCCTTTGCCGCCGTGCAAGGCCGAGTGCCTCCCGAAGCGTGGCTGATGTTTACCGCCAATGCCTTATGGACGTTGGCTTACGACACAATTTATGCCATGGCGGACAAAGAAGACGATTTGAAAATCGGCATTAAAACTTCGGCAATCACATTTGGCCATCACGACATTACTGCCTCTATGCTTTGCCATTTTTGGTTTACGGTATTGATGGCGGTGTTGGGTATTAAAATCGGTGCAACTTGGCCGTATTGGTTGATATTGCCGATAACTGTTTATTGGCAGTATCAGCAATATGTTGTCATCCGTACGCGCAATCGCCAGTTGTGCTTCCAAACGTTTTTGGCCAACAACCGCATCGGTTTAGCGTGGTTTTGCGGATTGGTCTGCCATTATTTCTGGTTGTTTTTGGTTTCCAAACTGTTTTAAAAGACTAGGTTGAGGCCGTCTGAAAAGAAAGGGAAAAGGGGTATGCCGAACATACCCCTTTTCATTTGAATCATAGTTTGGCCAGTGATAGCATTTTTACTTTAAATTCAATATAAGCAAACAGTTGGATTATTTTTAGCTTGTTAAAAAATATCAAAAACAACATGGAAAATGTTAGCAGGGCGAGTGTAAATTACGCCTTCAGGATTGAGATTTGCACCGACAATCGGTACAATCCCATTGTTTTGCGACATTTAAAAGAGATACACATGAGCCTGATCGGCGAAATTTTACCTTTGTCCCATATCGTTTTGGATTTGGAAGTCAGCAGCAAAAAGCGCCTGTTTGAAGAGGCCGCCCAGCTGCTGGAGAATGAAGCAGAATTACCGAATACCAACGTGTTCGACTGCCTGTTTGCCCGTGAAAAGCTTGGTTCGACCGGTTTGGGGCAGGGGGTGGCGATTCCTCACGGCCGTCACGCATGCGTGAAAAAAGCCACCGGTGCGTTTATCCGCACCAAAGAGCCTGTTGCCTTTGATGCGCCCGACGGCAAACCCGTTTCCCTGATTTTCATCCTGCTTGTGCCTGAAAACGCTACCGGCGAACATTTGGAAGTCTTGTCCAAATTGGCCGGCAGATTCTCTCAAAAAGCCATCCGTGAAGCATTGATGGCCGCGACTTCTGCCGAAGAAGTACGCACACTCCTGACCGAAGAGTAATTCATGCCCAGCATATCCGTCCGCCGCCTGTTTTCCGATAATCAGCACAAACTCGAACTTGCTTGGGCTGCCGGTAATTCCGGCGCGGACAACCGTATCGGTGTCGAAGCCGATAAACCCGTCTTGGCCTTGGTCGGCCACTTAAACTTTATCCATCCCAACCAAATTCAAGTTGTCGGCGTAGCCGAAGCCGAATATTTACGCCGTCTGGAATCGGGTGAGCTCAACTATGATTTCGGCGAGCTTTTCGATATCCCCATGTCTTTGGTCATCGTCGCCAACGGCTTGCCAGTTTCGCCCAAATTACGCGATTATTGCCATACCAACAGTATCCCCTTGCTGACTTCCAAACAGGAAAGCCCGCACCTGATGGACGTTTTGCGGATTTATCTGCAACGTACATTGGCTGCTTCCACCATCAAGCACGGCGTATTTTTGGATGTATTTGAAGTGGGCGTACTCATTACCGGACAATCCGGCTTGGGTAAGAGCGAATTGGCATTGGAGCTGATTTCGCGCGGCCACAGCCTGATCGCCGATGATGCAGTCGAACTCTTCCGTACCGGCCCGGAAATGCTGGAAGGCCGTTGTCCGCCTATGCTGCGTGATTTCCTCGAAGTACGCGGTTTGGGCATACTCAATATCCGCCATATTTTTGGCGAAACCTCCATCCGTCCGAAAAAAATCCTCCAGCTGATTATTAATTTGGTTCCGGCCGACGACGGATACATGAAACAACTCGATCGATTGAGCATCCGTACCGAAACTGAATCTATCCTCAACGTCAGCGTCCGTTCCGTTACCCTGCCTGTTGCAATCGGTCGAAACTTAGCAGTATTGGTTGAAGCTGCAGTACGCAATTACATCCTTCAATTGCGCGGTAAAGACAGCACCAAAGAATTCCTCGAACGCCATCAAACACAACTCAAAGAAAACGAACAAAATCATGAAAATCGTCCTGATTAGCGGCTTATCCGGCTCAGGAAAATCCGTAGCCCTCAAACAACTCGAAGATTTAGGCTATTATTGCGTCGATAATCTGCCTTTGGAAATGTTACCTTCGCTGGTGTTGTACCATATTGAACGCGGCGAAGAAACTCAGCTCGGTGTCAGCGTTGATATCCGTTCCGGTATCAATATCCAAGAAGCGCAAGAGCAAATCCAATATTTACGTGACGAAGGACATCAGGTCGAAGTCCTTTTTGTTGAAGCAGAAGAGGGCGTTTTGGTGCGCCGCTTCTCAGAAACCCGTCGCGGACATCCTTTGTCCGGTCAAAACCTGACTTTGTTGGAAAGCCTGCAAAAAGAACGAGAGTGGCTCTTCCCGCTTAGAGACATCGCATATTGCATCGATACGTCCAAAATGAACGCACAGCAGCTGCGTTATGCCGTTCAACAATGGCTCAATATTGAACGTGTCGGCTTGCTGGTTATTCTTGAATCCTTTGGTTTCAAATACGGCGCTCCTAATAATGCCGACTTTATGTTTGATATGCGCAGCCTGCCTAATCCGTATTACGATCCGGAATTACGCCCTTTTACCGGCATGGACAAACCTATTCAAGATTATTTGGGCCAGCAGCCGTTGGCTCAAGAAATGGTTGATGACATCGACCATTTTATTAGCCGCTGGCTGCCGCGCCTGCAACAAGAGAGCCGCAGTTATGTAACGATTGCCATCGGTTGTACAGGCGGTCAGCACCGCTCCGTTTATGTTGTGGAAAAACTGGCCGAGCGCCTCAAAGGCCGTTATGAACTCCTTGTCCGCCACCGTCAGGCTCAAAGCTTGGCAGGACGCTAACTTGCCGTTTCAGACGGCCTCAAAGGAAGAAACCATGAAAAAAATCAGTCTGACCGCATTATCCTTGCTTATCTTGACCGCCTGCGCGACAGAGCCTGTCACTGCTTACCGTTGGCACCGTACCGGAGCGAGCGAAGCTGAGGTTTCCCGTCAAATCAATACCTGCAAATCACAAGTTCAAAATGGAACCAAACGTGGCAATACATCCAAAACTTTTGAGCAATGTATGGATGAAGCAGGGTATTACAGCTACGAGCATGGCAATCTCTAAATCCTGATTGACCGATTATCCAAATACCGAGGCCGTCTGAAAAACAATGATTTTTCAGACGGCCTCAGATACGAATAGAAAGAATAAAAAGACATGGCTATCCAATGGTTTCCCGGCCACATGAACAAGGCAAAAAAAGCCATTGCCGAACGCATTAAAAGCGTTGATATGGTGATTGAGATGCTGGACGCGCGTATGCCTGCTTCCAGCGAAAACCCCTTGCTTGCCCAGTTGTCCAAAGGCAAGCCAAAACTTAAAATCTTAAACAAGCAAGACCTTGCCGATCCCGAGCGCACCAAAGTTTGGCTCGAACACTACAACAGCCGTCAAGATACCCGCGCCATTGCGCTTGATTCTTCCGAAACCGGCGCGCACGGCAAAATTACCCAAGCCTGCCGCTCCATGATTCCGCATCGCCAAGGTATCGAGAAGCCGCTACGTGTCCTGATTTGCGGCATTCCCAACGTCGGCAAATCCACCTTGATTAACGGCATGATCGGCAAAAAATCTGCCAAAACCGGTAACGAACCCGGTATTACCAAAGCCGAACAACGCCTTTTCCTTGCAGACGATTTCTGGCTTTACGATACCCCCGGTATGTTGTGGCCGAAAATTATCGTCGAAGAAGGCGGCTACAACCTTGCGGCCGGCGGTGCAGTCGGACGCAACGCACTGGATGAAGAAGAAGTAGCGCTTGAGCTTTTGGATTACCTCCGCCGCCATTATCTGGCCCTGTTGCAAGAGCGCTATCAAGCCGACAAAGATCCAAGCAGCCATTGGGACGATACTTCTTGGCTGGAGTGGATTGCCAAGAAACGCGGTGCGGTTTTGAGCGGCGGACGGGTCAACTACCAAAAGGCTGCTGAAAATATCCTGACCGATTTCCGCGAAGGAAAAATCGGCAGAATCACGCTGGAAACACCAAACCAATGGGAAACTTGGCTGAAAAAAGCCAGACAGAAAGAGGCCGAACTTAAAGCCATTCGCGAAGCAAGAAAGGCGGAACGAAAAGGGCAGAAGCCTTCAGCCGATTAATATAAAAGGCCGTCTGAAATGTATTTTCAGACGGCCTTTTGTTGGAATAGACAATTTAGAGGGCGGTACGGCTGAAGCTGTCCAGAGCTTTATCGGTTTGGATTTGGTTGAACTGCATGATGGTTTTGTCGCCTTGTTTTTCGTCCAATTCGATTTTTCGTACCAGCGTATCGCCGTTGATTTCGATACGGTTGAAGATTTGGCGGGTAATGGCGGTTTTCGGAGTCAGGGTCAACGTCCATTTTTTCTCGTTGCCGTTTAATTTCAAATCAAATTGTTTTTCCAAGCCCTGGGTATTGCCGCCCAAAAGGTCGAGGAAGAGTTTGATTTGGCGGCTTTGGCCGTTGAGTTTGCTGGCATTTGGGTTGACCCATTGACTGCCGTTCCATTGCATGATGCCGTCTGAACGCACGCGCAGGGTGGTTTCAAATGGTTTTTGCATTTTCCAGAGCAGGCCTTTTTGTGGGACAAGGGTAAAGCTGCCGCTGGTGGTCATGGGTTTGCTGAGGGATTTGAGCTGGCGTTGTTGGACAAAATTGCCTTGCACGTTTTGCGGTTTTTGCAGGGTTTGTGCCAATTCGGCAGGGGAAAATGCCCATAAAGCCGGAGCGCTGATGAGGAGAGTAAGAGAAAGAATGGTTTTTTTCATTGTGTTTCCATAAGGTTTGAGGCCGTCTGAAGATTCAGACGGCCTTTTATTGCTTTAATTATAAGGCTGACAAGGCCTGATTAAAGGTTGCGCTTGGACGCATCGCTTGTGCAGCTTTTTCAGGATTGGCTGCGTAGTAGCCGCCGATGTCGACCGCTTTGCCTTGTACGGCAGAGAGTTCTTCAACTATTTTGGCTTCGTCGGCAGTCAAAGCGGCTGCCAATGGAGCAAATGCGGCTTTCAGTTCGGCATCTTTGTCTTGCGCCGCCAATTCTTGCGCCCAGTAGAGGGTGAGGTAGAAATGGCTGCCGCGGTTGTCGAGTTCACCTGCTTTGCGTTTAGGCGATTTGTCGTTCAACAGCAGTTTTTCGGTGGCTGCATCCAAAGTGTCGGCGAGGACTTGGGCTTTGGTATTGCCGGTTTTTTGCGCCAGATGTTCAAACGATACGGCGAGTGCGAGGAATTCGCCCAAAGAGTCCCAACGCAAGTGGTTTTCTTCGAGGAATTGTTGGACGTGTTTCGGTGCAGAACCACCCGCGCCGGTTTCAAACATACCGCCACCATTCATCAATGGAACGATAGACAGCATTTTCGCGCTGGTACCCAGTTCCAAAATTGGGAACAAGTCGGTCAGGTAGTCGCGCAGGACGTTACCGGTTACGGAGATGGTGTCTTCGCCGTTTTTCAGACGGCCCAAGCTGAATTTAGCGGCTTCTTCAGGAGCGAGGACGCGGATGTCGAGGCCGTTGGTATCCAGTTCGGCAAGGTAGGCTTTAACCTTGGCGAGTAGGCTCTTGTCGTGCGGACGGTTTTCGTCGAGCCAGAATACGGCTGGTGTATTGCTCAGACGGGCGCGGTTGACGGCGAGTTGTACCCAGTCTTTAACCGGCGCGTCTTTGGTTTGACACATACGCCAGATGTCTCCGGCTTCAACGTCGTGTTGCATCAGGACATTACCTGCTGCATCAATGACTTGAACTTGGCCATCGGCTTCGATTTCGAAAGTTTTGTTGTGCGAACCGTATTCTTCGGCTGCTTGCGCCATCAGACCGACGTTAGGAACGGTACCCATGGTTGTCGGGTCAAACGCGCCGTGTTCGCGGCAGAAGTCGATGGTTGCTTGGTAAACACCGGCATAGCTGCTGTCGGGAATCACGGCTTTGGTATCTTGCGCTTTGCCGTCTTTGTCCCACATGCGACCGGAGTTACGAATCATCGCAGGCATAGAGGCATCAACGATGACGTCACTAGGAACGTGCAGGTTGGTGATGCCTTTGTCGGAATCAACCATGGCCAAATCAGGGTTGGCGGAGTAAACGGCGGCAATTTCAGCTTCAACGGCTGCGCGGGTGTCAGCATCCAGCTTGTCCAGATTGGCAAGCAGGTTGCCGAAGCCGTTGTTGACGTTGACGCCTGCGGCAGCCAGTTTGTCGCCGAATTTTTCAAATACAGGAGCGAAGAACACTTTGACGGCGTGTCCGAAGATAATCGGGTCGGACACTTTCATCATGGTGGCTTTCATGTGCAGCGAGAACAATACGCCTTTTGCTTTTGCGTCTTTTACTTGCTCGGCAAGGAAGGCGAGCAGGGCTTTTTTGCTCATTACGGTTGCGTCGATGATTTCGCCGGCTTTCAGGGCGACGGGCTCGCGCAGCTCTTTCTTGTTGCCTTGTTTGTCGGTGAACACGATGGATACGGAAGTCGCATCGGGTACGGTAACGGATTGTTCGTTATGGAAAAAGTCGCCGCTTTGCATGGTGGCAACGTGGGTTTTGGAGTCTTTGGTCCATGCGCCCATGCTGTGCGGATGTTTTTTCGCAAAGTTTTTCACCGCTTTAGGTGCACGGCGGTCGGAGTTGCCTTCACGCAGGACAGGGTTTACCGCGCTGCCTTTGATGCGGTCGTAGCGTTCGCGTACAGCTTTTTCTTCATCGGTTTGAGGGTCGGCAGGATAGTCGGGGACGGCAAAGCCTTTAGACTGCAATTCTTTAATCGCGGCCGTCAGTTGAGGTACGGATGCGCTGATGTTCGGCAGTTTGATTACGTTTGCATCGGGTTGTTTCACCAGTTCGCCCAATTCGGCAAGCGCATCAGGTACGCGTTGCGCTTCGGTCAGGTATTCGGGAAACACCGCCAAAATACGGCCGGAGAGAGAAATGTCGCTGGTTTTGACATCAATATCGGCGTGGCGGGTAAACGCCTGCACAATCGGCAACAGGGATTGGGTGGCCAATGCAGGAGCTTCGTCGGTGTAGGTATAGATAATGGTGGATTTAGTCATGGGATTATTCTCTATGTAGGTTAAGTTTTTCTTTTCGGGCACATCGCGAGAAGAAATGTGCTAAGCCTATTATGGCATATTTCGGCGGATTTGGTTGTTGTTTTGATGTTATTGTTTTTTAAGTTGCGGAAAAGAAAAAGGCCGTCTGAAAAGACAGCCTAAATATAAGGACTTATCCGATAATCAAAACGGCATTGCTGCCGCCGAAAGCGAATGATGAGCTGGCGGCAATGCGTTTTTCAGACGGCCAGCGGCTGTTTTCGTCGGTTAAAGCAATGTTGGGCAGCTCGGAATCGGGTACGTTGTCCCATTGTTGCGGTGGCAGTTTGCCTTCTGGATTGTATTGGTGGTTGGCCATCAACCAGGCAAACGCGGCTTCGATCGCACCAGCTGCGCCTAAGGTATGACCGGTGGACGGCTTGGTTGAAGTGCAAAGGGTGTGGCTGCCAAATACTTCGGCAACGGCTCGGCTTTCCATGCTGTCGTTGTGCTGCGTGCCGGTGCCGTGCAGATTGATCCAGCCGATCTCTTCCGCTTTCAAGCCGGCTTTATCCAAAGCGGCCTGAAAAGATTGGGCTGCACCCAAACCGTCGGGGCGGGGCGAAGACATATGGTAGGCATCGCTGCTTGCGCCGTAGCCGAGCAACTGCATTTCGCCGTCAAAATCGGCATCGCGCGTCATTACGAAAAATGCGGCCGCTTCACCGATATTGATGCCGTTGCGATTGGCAGAAAAAGGCTTGGCGATGCCGTCTGAAAGCACTTCCAAAGAGGCAAAACCATTAATCGTCAGCGGAGAAAGCGTATCCGCGCCGCCGCAAATCACGGCATCACACAATCCGGCACGAAGCAGCCGGGCTGCGCTGATGAGGGCGCGTGCTCCGGAAGTGCAGGCGGTGGAGACGGTATAGCGCAAGCCGTCCAAACCGTAAACTTGGGCGATAAATTCGGAGGGCGAAGCCATGGTGTGTTGCAGCTGTTTGAACGGAACATCCGTCCATTCACCACCTTGGACAACGTGTTGGAACAAAGGGATATTTTCATCTGCGCCACTGGTGGAAGTACCGGTAACGACAGCAATCCTTTCTTTGCCGTAACGGGCAATGGCCGTCTGAATCAGTCCGTCTATTTGCGAAAGAGCGTGCAGGATAAGTTGGTTGTTGCGGCTGCGATGCGCTTCGGGAATGCTGTCGGGCAGAGGCATCAGGGTTTCTTTGACTGCACCGAAAGCATACGTTTTGCCTTTTACCCATTGGTCTGAAAAAGTCAGGGGCGTGTTTTCAGACGGCGTGAGTAAGGCATCGGCATGAACTTGTAAGCCGCTACCCAATGCGCTGGTCAGTGCCGGACGGCTGAGATAAACAGGAGTACTCATGAATTAGTCTTCTGCAATCGGGCTGACCGTCCAGAAAGTTTGGTCGGGGAAGCCGATAAGGAATTGTTCGGAATGGTGGGCGACACACCACAAATCACGCTCGCGGTAGCTGAACACCGCGCCTTTGCCGTCAGGGCAGAAGCCTTGATGGGAGGCATTTTGTTGGCGTGCTTCAGGGTAAAGCGTGGCGGCTTGTTCGGCGGCCAAAAGCGGCAACAGGGCTGCAAACAATCGGCGCGAAGAGGCATTGGGCATCACAAAGCCGTCATTTTTCCAACCTTTAGTGCTGACCGATTGACGCGATACCGGCGCACCCAGTGCATCGGTTTGGACAAAGCGGATGCCGTCTGAATGAGGCTCGACTGCCAAGAGATTGGTTTGAACGGTTTGCCCCGCCGCATTGGTCTGCTCGAGTTTGAACCATTGGCCTCCTTTGGAAAGCGGCGGCAGCGTTTGCGGATGGGGGAGCGAGGTTGCGCATGCGGAAAGCAGTAGTGCGGCAAGAAAAGGGATAAATCGCATAAGGTTTTATCTATCGGTCAAAATATTTAATGATGTGGATGAAGTTTCAGACGGCCTGTTCTGTTTTCAATCTAGGCCGTCTGAAAGACATTCATCCTTATTCTACCTTCATTCTACCTTCAAATCTCCCACCAATGCGGCAAGTGTGGACAAGCGTTGCTCGGATTTTTCCACGAATGGATTGTTCGTGTCCCAAGCGTAGCCTGCCAAAATAGACGAA
This sequence comes from Neisseria sp. P0001.S007, assembly GCF_051963655.1. NCBI lineage: Bacteria > Pseudomonadati > Pseudomonadota > Betaproteobacteria > Neisseriales > Neisseriaceae > Neisseria > Neisseria sp. P0001.S007. Next base: position 68,226 of record NZ_JBQCUB010000001.1, read on the forward strand.
ATCATGCGGCTGATTTCAGGACTGCGGTTGGGCGCGTAGATGGCATTTTGGAAGCGGAAATCGTACCAACCGTTTACATAAGTGCGGAATGCGTTCACGCCGATCATCAGTTGGTCGGCAAATTCGGTTTGCCAATCGACGGCTTCGCCTTTGAGTTGTTTGGCCAACAAGTCGGCAGCCAGTTTGGCAGAGTGCAGGGCAATGGTTACGCCGGAGGAGAAGACGGGGTCGAGGAATTCGGCGGCGTTGCCCAAAAGGGCGAAATGTTTGCCGTACAAGGTTTTCACGTTGGCAGAGTAGCCTTGAATGGAGCGGAACGGGAAGTCGTTTTCCCAAACGGCTTTATCCAAGATTTCCGCCAGCATCGGGCATTCGTACACAAATTTTTTCAACACGGCTTCTGATTCGCCGGCCAGTTTGTCGGGCGTACCGACAACGCCGATGGAGCAGCGGTTGTCGCCGAAAGGAATCAGCCAAATCCAGACATCGCGATGTTCAGGATGCGTGTTGATCAGGATTTTATTACGATCGAATTTCGGGCTGGTGATGTTGTCGTCGATATGCGTGAAGTGGGCTTGGCGAGGAGGCAGTTCGGACGGGCTTTCCAAGTCCAAAAGGTGGGGCAGGACGCGGCCGTAACCGCTGGCATCCAAAACGAATTTAGCGGTCAATTCATAGTTTTCGCCTGTATCGGTCGCAACGCTCAAGCGTGCCACATCGCCGCTGTTGTCAAACGCGGTTACACCGTGTCCGAAGCGGACATCGACACCTTGTTTTGCCGCTTCATCAATCAGGATTTTGTCGAAGATGCCGCGGCGCACTTGATAAATGGTGCCGGGGCCGTCTGAAAATTTTTCAGTAAAGTTGAAATCTGTGTAACGGCTACCCCATGAAAACGCAGCGCCGTCTTTAAATTGAAAGCTGGGCTCGGCATGCACTGCGTCGGCAAAACCGGCTTCTTCCAGCATTTCCATGCAATGTGGCAGCAGGCTTTCGCCGATGACAAAGCGCGGGAAATGTTGTTTTTCCAATACGCAAACTTTAAAGCCTTGTTTGTTCAGCAAAGCGGAAGCAACCGAACCTGAAGGGCCTGCGCCGATAACGGCAATGTCAAATTCTACGGACATTTGAAAATACCTTTGATTTTAATGATAAATAATGTTTAAACCAGCGTCTGAAGTTTTTCAGACGGCCTTTTGCAATTTGGCGATAGAAGTTGAAACAAAATATCGCCTTAATTTCAATCGTCTTCATCTTTTGTCTAATTTTTCAACAATGTGCCTGCCAGCCAAATATTGAATGCCACGCCGATGGTAACCGTCATGCCGAACGCGGCAACGGCGGGTGTGCTGCTGATGGCGAGCAGGGCAAAGGAAATGGCTGTCGTCGCGGCGGCAAGCAGCATGCCGCCTAATTTTGCCTGTGCGCTGTGGTGTGCGGTGGCGGCATAGACGGCATAGTCCACGCCGATGGCGGACACTAAAAGCAGACCGAACATGGCAAACAGGCTGACGGGAATACCGGCTAAACCGAGTACGGCAATGGTGCAGATGGCGGCGGCCAGCGGCACGGCAAGGATTTTGCTGCCGCGTTTGAAACCAAACATTTTCCACAAGAGCAGCCATGCCAACGCATAGGAAGCCAGTTTCAACCATGCGGCCTGATTGCGCGTGTGGTGGAAAAGCTCGTTTAAGTGGGCGCGTTTGTCTGCCCAATGTACGCCGGAGACGTGTTGCACTGCGGCGCGTACGGCGGCTTCATCGGTCATGCCGTTCAAACGCACGACGGCAGCAAAACGGCCTGCTTCCACTTCGCCCAAATACAAGGAACGCCAAGCTTCTGCCAAATCGGTATTCAGGCCGTCTGAAAGCGACAATGGTTGCGTATCGGCGGCTTGAAGCAGGGCATCGCGCACGGTTTTGCGCGGAATACCGATTTCGGTAAGCGGTTTCCAGCTATCAGGCAACTTGGTCAATTCGCGCAGGCGGTTTTGCAGTTTTTGCTGCTCCGTTGTCGGCAGGATGAATTGGTCGGGCGATTGGATGCTGGACAGTTTGCCTTGCGCGATTAAGGGCTGCAGGGCGCGGCCGAGTTCGGCGGTTTTCTTCAACAGGGCATCTTCGCTTTGTGCTTCGGCCACCAAATATTTGCCGCCAAAATCCGTGCCGCTCAACTGGCCGATTTGTTGTACCTCAGCCAACATCGCGGTCGGCATATTGACCCATTGACGGATGTCGTCACGCCAGTCGCTGCGCCACAGTCCGACTGCCAGCAAAAATCCGCCTACGATTAACCAGCCGCGTTTGTGCAGGCGGTTTTTCAGACGGCCGGACAAGGAATAGAGCTTTTCGGTTAATGCAGTAAAAGGCACGGTTTTGGCACGGTAGCGGCGAAACAGCGGCGGCAGCCATAAAACGGTGGCACCAAACGCGCCAAATAAAGCGAAGCCTGAAAATACCGCGGTTTGGCGTAATACAGGCAAAGGGGTGAACCACAGCAGCGCGTAGCCCAAGACGGTAATCATCAGGCTGACGGCAAAACTCGGTAAGACATGTTTCATTGCCGATTCGGCCTGCCAAACGGTCTTTTCAGACGGCCCGAATACCGACGGAGCAAGCCAGTGCAACGGGAAATCCACCAACATACCCACCAGGCTGGTGCCGATGACGATGGTCAGGATATGCACTTCGCCAAAGGTTAATAACGCAACCGCCAATCCGGTCAACATACCGGCTGCCAGAGGCAAGGACAGCAAAAATACTCGGCCGCTGCGGAAGACCCACAACAGCAGCGCAAAGGTCAGCCCAAGTCCGATCATGCTCATCAGTCGGCTTTCTTTTTCTGCGGCTGCTTTGGATACGGCGGCGAACAATGCGCCACCTGCGCTTAAGGTTTCCGCGCCGTTTTCCGAAGCGATTTGACGGCTTTGCGCCATCAGCGGCAAGAGGGCATCGTTGCCGGAAAATTGATCGCCGCCGGCGAGCCGTCCGCGCAAAAATACCCAAGTTTTGCCTTTGTCTTCGGCAAAGAGCATGCCGTTGTCCATGTCCCACTGCAAGCGGCTTTGCGGATTGGCTTTGTCGGCAACAAAGCGTCCGAAGCCCAGCCAGTCTTGTTCTAAAGACAAAGGCGAGGGGGCGGCAAACGGATTGGCCGCAGCTTCTGCACGCGTTTGAAAATAGGCTTGCGGTTGCTCAAACAGCAGGCGTATTTCGTCTTGCGGCAAAACTGCCAAACTCAGTTTCTGCATATCCGCTCGCACTTTGTCCAAATTCGGCGTCATGCTGCTGTCGACTTGTTCAAATATGCCGCTTTTGCGCCATGCGCCGGCAATTTGTGAGGCCGTCTGAAAAGCGGTTTCGGCATCGGTACTGCCTGCAAGCAAAATGACTTGCGAATTGAGCTGCACTTCTGCGGCTTTATCCGCGGCCGTCAGTAAGGCATCAGGTTGCTGCTCGCTTGGCAATAACGCGGTCAAATCGGTTTGGATACGCGCTTGTGAAGCAAAGGCATAAACCAAAAACAGAGTAAGAAACAGGATAAGGGCAGTATAGAGGCGGTTTAGGAGGCGAAGATTCATCGTTCAGACGGCCTTTTGCAAATGCTGCTGTTGGTGTGTGGAATAAGTAAAAGTGCAGTAAATTAAATCAGATTATTATTATTTTGTCAGTTGTTAGATAGTTTGCCGGTCGGTTAAATCATTGGGCTTGAGCGAGCCGAAAAACTGCCATTGCAGAGTGACGGCTTTTTCCTTCCAAACGCAGGCAAGTGCCATCGTATCCGCCAAAATCGCGCTTGTGCCGTGCCAATCGGTTTGCTTTCCAGCGCGTAAACTGACGGGTTGCCCTGAATCGAAAACATAGCCGACCGATTTCATGTCTGACGGAAAATCCAAATTCGTCGCTTTAATCAATGCTTCCTTGAAACACCACAATCGGTAAAACGTTTCAGACGGCCAGTTTGCCGTTTCTAAATAGTTTTGTTCTTCCTGCGTGCAGACCAAAGCCGACAACGCTTTGAAATCGCGCGGGCGGATAAATTCGATATCGACACCGGCTGTTAAGGTATGAGGCGCACACAATAAAGCGGCAAAGCCTTGGCTGTGGCTCAGCGATACAGTCGCTAAATCGGTTTGCTGTTTTAATGCGCGACTGACTTGCCAGTCTTGACGCTGCGCCAGTTGAGGTGTGGCAGTCAAACGTTGGGAATCGGCTGCATTTAGAGACGCATGGTCGTAGCAGGCGGCAAAAGACGGATCGGCCAGCAGGCAGTGAAGGAGTGTCGTATCCATAAAATAGAAAAATGCCAAACTTCATATTGAAGTCCGGCATTTTTGACATTGCTTAGTGGAAGCTGCCTTTCAAAACCACACGGCTGTTGAATGTAGCGATGTGGCATTCGTACTCGTTACCGCCTTTGGTTACTTTGTCAAAGTAGCTAACCAGGTGAACGGATTTGGCTTTTTTACGAAGTGCAGTGCTTTGGAAGCGTTTAACCGCGCTTAAGAATGCGCGTTGGCAGGTTTCATCAGGGGTTTTGCCGACTGAGTTGGAGATTTGACGGGAAGTCAAAGTCGCGCCGGACGTACTGCCGTAGTGAACGCGGATGCTAGGATCCAAAGCGGATTTGGCTTCGGCAGAGTTCAAAGCCACATCGACTTTACACATATAGATATCGTTTTGACCTTTGCCATTGACTTTATGGCCTTCACCCATGCTGCGGCAGGCAGAACCGGCTGCAGTTGTTTTTTGAGTAGAAGTTTGAGAGGAGGAAGTAGATGGTTGGGAATTGCCGGATTGTGAGCAGGCGGCAAGCATCAGGGCGGATACGGCAACCAAAGCAGAAAAACGTAACATACGAACTCCTTTGTAATAATGGGCGTAGAAAAAGTTTACAGAAAGCAGAATCATTTTAACATATATGAAAGAAGTATAAAAATAGGGTTATGCAAAAAAATATTATATTTTTATTTAAATGATTTCATGGCGTTAAGAAAGTTTGAGGCGGTAATGCTTGACGAAGGAAGGGAGAAAGCGTATATTGCGGTCTTCCTTAGGAGTAATGGCTGAGAGGCTGAAGGCACTTCCCTGCTAAGGAAGCATGTGGGGTCAACCTGCATCGAGGGTTCGAATCCCTCTTACTCCGCCAAATATGAAAGACACCGTTTATACGGTGTCTTTTTTATTATCCGGAATTTCTTGGAATCTAAGGCCGTCTGAAAGTGTGAAATGAACGATTTGATTATCCTAAACAAGCCTTATGGCGTGATTTGCCAGTTTTCTGCACATGAAAAACATCAGTGCCTTAAGGATTTTGTCGAGAAACCGGGATTTTATCCGGCCGGACGTTTAGACACGGACAGCGAGGGTTTGCTACTGCTGACCAATAATGGCCGTTTGCAGGCGCAGATTGCCGACCCGAAATTTAAGCAGGTTAAAACTTATTGGGCGCAGGTGGAGGGTTCTCCAGATGAAGCCAAATTGGATTTATTGCGCCGTGGAGTAGATTTGGGAGATTTTGTCACCCGTCCGGCCGAGGTCAGGGTATTGGAAGAAGGCGAAGCGGATGCTTTATGGCCGCGCGTGCCGCCGATTCGCGTGCGTAAGTCTGTGCCTGATTTTTGGGTGGAAATCAAAATTTCGGAAGGGAAAAACCGCCAAGTGCGAAGGATGACGGCGAAAGCAGGCTTTCCGTGTTTGCGCTTGGTTCGCGTGGCAATAGGCCGTCTGAATCTGTTTGATTTGAATTTGGAATTGGGACAATGGCAGTTTGCACCGCATCGTCCTTAAATAGAATGAATAAAGGCCGTCTGAAATATTCAGACGGCCTTTTGTTATGGAAAAATTAATGATGTGAATGACCGATCTGGAAGGTCATTGTGGTGTAGTTGGCCTGTTTTTGGCACACGCTTTGATCGGGGAAATCGGCTTTGTGTTCTACGCTGGCTTTCCAGAAGCCTTGGCGCAATGGAATGATGCTGACTTCGCCTTTGTCATCGGTGGTATCGGAGAAGGCTTGGGCTTCGGTTTTATGGGTTTTGCTGCGGTCGCTGGTGTCGAAGCCGTCAAATGTGGCGGTAACGGTGGCGTTAGGCAGTGGCTCGCCATTGAAGAGGACGCGGACTTTGAAGCGTTCGCCGACGTGGACGTTGGCAGGGTTGTCCAAAGGAACGATTTCCAAATGTTGGCCGACTTGCTTCGTGATGATGGCGGTATCTGCGCTTTCGTGGCCGACATTGACGATGTTTTTACCGAACATACGGGTTTGTTCGCAATAGCTTGCATCAGGCATTTCTTTGATGCTTGCCTGCTTCCAGCCCGCGCTGTTTTTTGACCAGAAGGTCGGTTGGTATTCGGCGGTTACCAAGTAGCTGCCGTCTTTGACCGGCAATTTGCTGCGGTATTGGTAATTGTATGTGCCTTTTTGAATCATGTTTTCTTTGCCTTTTTCAGTCACCAGTTGCATAGGTTTGCTGAAAATGTGCAGGCGGTCTTTGGTGATGGGCTCAAGCTCCGGGAATTCACCATAGCCCAATTCGGCTTCAAGGTATTCGCCGCCATGCGTGTGGGCGGTTTCAACCCAAACGCGGTGGGCGTGTGCGGCAGTGCTGAACAGGAAGGCAGATGCGATAAGCAAAGCAGTTTTTTTCAAGATTTCTCTCCGATTTTCGATGTGTAGAAAAGATAGAATAAAGCGTTCGTTATAATATAACAAAATTATTTAAATTTAAAGAGAGGCCGTCTGAAAACTTTCAGACGGCCTTTTAGATGATTGTTTTTTTGAATCAGATTATCGAAACGGTTTAGTCCCCGTCACGACAAACATCAATCGCTTCCTGCAAACTGCTGACGCCGTAGATTTTCAGGTTCGGAAATTCTTTGGCATTGCGCGGCATATTGGCTTTGGGGACGATGGCGCGTTTGAAGCCGAGTTTTTCCGCTTCTTTGAGCCGCTCTTGTCCGCGTGCAACAGGGCGGACTTCGCCGCTTAAGCCGATTTCGCCGAAAACTACGGTTTTTTCGGGCATGGGGCGGTTGCGGAAGCTGGAGAGCATGGCGAGGATGACAGCAAGGTCGGCGGCGGGTTCGCCGATTTTGACGCCGCCGACGGCATTGAGGAACACGTCTTGGTCGAAACAGGCTATGCCGCCGTGACGGTTGAGGACGGCGAGCAGCATGGCGAGGCGGTTTTGTTCAAGGCCGACGGTGAGTCGTTTGGGGGTAAAACCGTGTGCATCATCGACCAGTGCCTGAATTTCGACCAAAAGCGGGCGGCTGCCTTCCTGTGTGACCAAAACACATGAACCTGGGGTGTCGTCACGGTAGCTTGCAAGGAAGATAGCGGACGGGTTGGATACGCCTTTCAAACCGTTTTCGGTCATGGCGAATACGCCCAATTCGTTTGCTGCGCCGAAACGGTTTTTGATGGCGCGTATCATGCGGTAGTTGGAGTGTTGGTCGCCCTCGAAATACAGCACGGTATCGACCATATGTTCCAGTACGCGCGGGCCGGCGATCGCACCGTCTTTGGTAACGTGTCCGACCAATATCATGGCGATGCCCATCTGTTTCGCCATACGCGTCAGTTGGGCGGCACATTCGCGCACCTGAGACACGGAGCCTGGGGCGGAAGTGATTTGGTCGGAATACATGGTTTGGATGGAGTCGATGACGACGACTTCGGGCTGATGCTGTTTCAAGGCCGTCTGAATCGCTTCCATACGGATTTCGGCAAGCAGGTTCACGCCTTCGGTAGGTAGTTCTAAACGCTGTGCACGCAGGGCGACTTGTTGGGCGGATTCCTCACCGGAAACGTACAGCACTTTGCGGCTTTGCGCCATTTTGGCGATGGTTTGCAACAGCAACGTAGATTTGCCGATGCCGGGGTCGCCGCCGAGCAGGATGACTGCGCCATCTACCAAACCGCCGCCCAATACGCGGTCAAGCTCGCCCATGCCGGTCGGATTGCGCGGCACTTCGGTGGCGGTGACGGCGGAGAGGGATTGGACGGTCGAGGTGTCTGCCGCCCAAGATTGGAAGCGGGCGTTTTTCGGTTCGGGCGCGGCAAGGCTTTCCTGAAGCGTGTTCCACTCGCCGCAATGCGGGCATTTACCCTGCCATTTCGGGGAAGTGCCGCCGCATTCGGTGCATTGGTAGATGGTTTTGGGGGCTTTTGCCATGATGTTTTCCCTGTGGAAGATTTGATGTGTGAAAAGGTCGTCTGAAAAGTGAGGAAGGTTTTCAGACGGCCTTGGGATTATGAATACTTTATTTATAATTTCAAGTATTCATCACTTGTTTAATGCAGCGGCATTTGCTGTTTTTTTGCGGCATAATAGGAAAAATTTACATGGAAATTTTAGAAAAATGATTTTATTTCAAAATAACGATGGTAAGCT
>NZ_JBQCUB010000001.1:76723-484141 GCF_051963655.1 Neisseria sp. P0001.S007
TGCCTTGCCTTGCCTTGCCTTGCCTTGCCTTGCCTTGCCTTGCCTTGCCTTGCCTTGCCTTGCCTTGCCTTGCCTTGCCTTGTCTTGCCTAGTTCTCTATTAAAATCCCTTCAAGGGTTTTTATCAAATCTATGCATAGGAGTGAAATCCTATGCCATCTAAACAAATCGCAAATTTTAATTCTTCTGACAATAAACCCAGAATTCTATCTCTATTTTCAGGATGTGGAGGTTTAGATTTGGGTTTTCACCAAGCTGGTTATGAAACTGTTTGGGCGAACGATTTTTCCCATTGGGCTTGCGAAAGTTTCCGTAAAAATATCGGCGATGTCATCGTAGAAGGTGATATTGAACAAATAGATCCTAACGATCCAACTATTCCCGATTGCGACATCATTTTAGGCGGGTTCCCTTGTCAAGATTTTTCCATGATTTGGAAACAGCCGGGCTTAGAGGGTGAGCGCGGCAATCTTTATAAAAGCTTTTTACGTTTTGTAAATGCAAAAAAACCGAAAGTTTTTGTTGCTGAGAATGTGAAAGGTTTGTTGACTGCCAACAAGAAAAAAGCCATCCAGCAAATTATTACCGACTTTGAAAATTGCGGTTATTACGTTCAGGCGAAGCTGTATAACTTTGCTGAATTTGGCGTACCTCAATTTCGTGAACGTGTGCTGATTGTCGGAGTACGTTTGGATACAGGATTTGATTTTCGCCATCCAGAACCGACGCACAATGAAACTGGCGAAAATGGTTTAAAACCATATGTAACTGCTGGTCAAGCGATATCTAATATTCCACAAAATGTTAGTAATAATGAATTACTAAAAATTAGTGATAAAACACGCCGTATGTTGGAATTAATTCCTGAAGGTGGAAATTTTACCGATATTCCTAAAGATCATCCTTTATATGTGAAAGGTATGATTAGCCACGTTTATCGTCGTATGCATCGGAACGAGCCATCAAAAACAATTATTGCAGCAGGTGGCGGTGGTACTTGGGGCTATCACTTCCCTGAACCGCGTGCTTTTACTAATAGAGAACGAGCAAGGCTTCAGAGTTTTCCTGATGATTTTGAGTTTGTTGGCTCAACGACGGAAGTACGTCGCCAGATTGGCAATGCGGTTCCTCCTCAAGGTGTAGTTGAGCTAGCAAAGGCTATCTTACCAATTTTTTCAGGCAATTACGAAAAGGTGGACTTACACGAAAAATTGGTAGCCGAGAAAGAAGTTTTGTTTCATGACCGATTAAGCAAAATTCGAGGAGGGAAACGATGAATACAGTTTTTTCTAATTTCTACCCTGCTCAAATAACGCAGAAAAAGCTAAATGATGTTTGGATGGATCTATTTTTAGATGCTGATGAAGTTTTAATGGCAACAGGTTATGTATCCAATGATGCTGTTATTGAATTACAACGTATTTTGGAACAAAAGACGAGTATCAGAACAGTAGAATTATTGGTCGGAATGCACTATTTGGAAGGATTTTCCCAACCACAATATCGTAGTTTGTGCAGATTGAATGCTTTTTTACAAGCTGAGAAACGGGGACAAGTATACGTTTCGCCATTTGTAAAATTTCACGGAAAAATGTACTCATTCAAGCATCAAGAACAAATTAATGGCTTGATTGGTTCTGCAAATTTAACGTGTTTTTGGGATAACACCGAACGCACTTACGAAACCATGGTGCATTTGGATGATTTTCAGACGGCATCTGATTTACATTCAGGTATTCGACAGATTATCAAGTTTTTAGGGAAACCTATTAATCAGGCAAGTGAACCGACTATTTTTGCACCGCACAATGTTTATTTGGAAAATTGTATTGGTGTGGAGAAGATTGATGCAAATAAAGTTTCTGAACTTTTTAGACAAACAGCACAATATCATTTTTTAATCCCTGTAAAGACAGAGCCAAAAAGTAATTTAAATTGTTTTTTTGGCAAAGGAAAAAATCCTAAGAAACCATGGCAACTTCGTTCTTGGTATGAAGTTGAATTAATTGTCCCTATTCAAATCGTCCGTCAAGAGGGTTACCCTACAAATAGAACAGTAAAAATTATTACTGATGACGGTTGGTCTTTTTCTTGCTATTCCAGTTCAAAAAATAAGGGTGGTCGATTATCTACGGAAAATCTACGTTCAGAAGATGATCTAAAAACATTGGGTAAATGGATAAAAGGGCGTTTGGAAATTTCAGGATGTCTAAAATCAGGTGAGCCTGTTACGCCTGAAACCTTGCATCAATACGGAAATGATCACGTTGAATTCCGTTCAACCGACGATCCAGATGTTTGGTTGCTTTCATTTAAGGGGAAAAACTAGATGTTGCAAACTTATCTGAACCAATTAACACCGCCTGAATTGGCTAATTCTGTTAAAAAAACTGTTGACGGTTTTATGAAAAAACTATCTCAAACTGAACAGAAGAACGTCCAAAACATTTTGCTTTTAGGCAATGTCCAAAGTGGTAAAACCGCTCAAGTATTGGGTATATTAAGTGTTTTGGCTGATTGTGATTTTAAGCTGTTTATTTATTTGACAACCGATAGCGTAGATTTACAGCAACAAACATTAAAACGAGCAAAAACATCATTGGATAAATTTATTATATTATCTGAGAACGATGACAGTAGTTTTATGCAGGTAATGAAGGCAAATAATCCCATCTTGGTCGTGATTAAAAAGAATGCCCGTGTATTGAAACGTTGGCGTAATTTGTTTGCCAGTCAAAGTAGCCTGAAAGGCTATCCTTTGGTTATTGTGGACGATGAAGCCGATGCGGCCAGCCTAAATACTAATGCTGATAAGCCGGATAAAGATGCCAGTACTATCAATAAACTGCTAAATGACATTAAGAATTCCTGTTGTCAAAGCCTATTTATTCAGTTGACCGCCACACCTCAATCGCTTTTATTGCAACATGAAGAATCTGATTGGCAACCTGAATTTATCCATTTCTTTGAAGCTGGTGAAAAATACATCGGTGGTAACTTTGTCTTCTCTGATCCTCCAAGCTATATCGTTCGCTTTATTGACAGTGAATTAGACGATATGAAAGATGCGAGTGGTGAAATTGCCGAAGGGGTAAAACAGGCATTGCACAGTTTTCTGCTTACTTGTGCAGAGTTTGCTTTATGCGGTAAAACTAATTGTAATTTTGCGTTACATCCAAGTTATAAAATCCAAGACCATCAAGCCTTCTCTCAAAAAATCCAAGCCTTTTTGAATGATTTGGTACAAGCGATTAATAGCGGGGAGAATCTTGCAGACAGCTTTAAAGAAGACTATTTGGATTTACAAAAGACTAAGCCTGATATTCATCATTTTGAGGAAATTTATGAAAAACTAACAGAACTTTTAGAAAATAAGCAAATTTATACTCTAGTCGTTAACTCGCAGACAGAATCAGATTTTGATTTAGAAAGAGGCTTTAACATTATTATTGGTGGGAATGTGATTGGACGAGGCTTAACTATTCCAAAACTACAAACGGTTTATTATAGTCGCACTGCTAAAAAACCGAATGCAGATACTTTTTGGCAACATTCGCGTATTTTTGGATATGACCGTGATAAATCATTATTACGGCTTTATATTCCGTTTGATGTCTATTACTTCTTTGTACAACTCAATCAAGCAAATAATCTGATTATTGAACAGGCAAAAAATTCAGACGGCAATATTCAGGTTATCTATCCGAAAAATATCAATCCGACTCGAAAAAATGTATTGAAATTCGACAGTATCAATCAAATTGTGGGTGGTGTGAATTATTTTCCACTTCACCCAAACGAGGATAATTTGTTAGAGATTAACAAGATTTTGCCTTCTATTTTGAAAGATGAAATTCAATCTGATTTATATCAAATGGATATAGAAGATTTATTCTTGGTTCTAGATAAATTGGGTCATTATGTCCCAGATGACTGGAATAAGGAAAAATTTATTGCTGGTGTAGAAGCATTAAAGGCACAACGTCCAAGTTTTAAAACTTACGTTTTGATCAAAACAGGACGTAAACTTTCTCGAGCAACTGGCACAATGCTTTCGGAAGACGACCGTAAATTAGGAGAAAAATATCCCAATGATTTATTTCTTACACTTTATCAAGTAGTAGGAAATAAAGACAAAGGTTGGCAGGGAGAAGATTTTTGGTTACCTAATATTAAGTTGCCATATAAGGGACTGGTGTATTGGGGAGTGAAATAACATAGAAAAGGTCGTCTGAAAACAATCATATCGTTTTCAGACGACCTTTTTTATTGAGAAATAACAGGTTTATTTTTTGCTGTCTTTATCTGCATCTTTTTTCGGTGCAGGTTTTTTCGCTGCCAAACCCAAAGATTTTTGCCATTCGGCTGGATTTTTCACCAAGTCCAAGGCTTTACGGAGTTGATCGTCTTTGGCCGGATTTGGAATGCGGCGGCTGGAGATGTCTTCGTCTTTGTCTTTTTTGGACTTGTCTTTATCGGCTTTGGTTTCTGCGTTGGCAGGCGTTTCAGTGCTGCTGTTGACGTCTTGGCCGCCCAACGGATTGCCGATATGGCCGACCAAATCGGCTTCGCGGCTTTCAAAAGCGCGGTCTTTGTCTTTGACTTCAACGTCAGGAACAATGCCTTGCGCCTGAATCGAGCGGTCGTTTGGCGTGTAGTAAAGGGCGGTGGTCAGTTTGACTGCGCTGCCGCCGGAAAGCGGAATCAGGGTTTGCACTGAGCCTTTGCCGAAACTTTGTGTGCCGACGACGACGGCGCGTTTGTGGTCTTGCAATGCGCCGGCAACGATTTCGGAAGCAGAGGCAGAGCCTGCGTTAATCAGGACGGTCATAGGAATAGTTTTCAGCTCGGCAGGCAATCCGGCCAACGGGTCTTTGCCGCTGGTGGTGATGTAGTCTTCGGCAGTTGCTTTGAGTACCATGCCTTCTTTTTTGTTGCGGCCTTTGGTGCTGACAACGGTTACGTCAGGCTGCAGGAAGGCTGCGGATACGCCGACTGCGCCATTGAGCAGGCCGCCCGGGTCGTCGCGTAAGTCGAGGATAATGCCTTTGAGCGGGCCTTTGTTTTCTTTGACAAGGGCTTGTGCGGCTTCGTTGAGCGCGACAACGGTGCGCTCTTGGAATTGGGAGACGCGGATGTAGCCGTAGTCTTTTTCAAGTAGGTGATGACGCACGCTTTTGACTTTGATGATGGCGCGGGTCAGGTTGACGACGATGGGTTTGTCGGCATTTTTGCGTGAAAGGGTCAGGGTGATTTTGGTACCCGGTTTGCCGCGCATTTTTTTGACAGCTTCGCTGACGGTCAGACCGCGCGTAGAGGTATTGTCGATTTTGACGATAAAGTCGCCGCTTTTCACGCCGGCGCGTTCTGCCGGAGTGTCTTCAATCGGGGCAACGACTTTGACGAAGCCGTCTTCTTGTCCGATTTCCATGCCCAGGCCACCGAATTCGCCGCTGGTGGATTCTTTCATTTCGGCATAGCCTTTTTTATCCATATACTCGGAATGCGGATCGAGATCGGACACCATGCCTTTCATTGCGCCTTCAAAAAGCTCGGCATCGGGTTTGTCTTGGTAATAGTTGGCTTTGATTTGACCGTACACTTCTGCCATGGTGCGGATGGTTTGCACGGGCAGGGCCTCGTTGTCTTTTTTGTCTTTTTCGGCGGCAAAACTTTGTACACTCAGGCTGAGGGCGATGCCGCTAAATGCGCCGAGAGTGTAGATTGCAACTTTTTTCAAAGTGGATTTTGTTGACATTCGTTTGACTTTCTTTTTGTGTACGGTAAGCAAAGTGGTTTTTGTTTTCTCTGAACCCGTTGACTTTATGTGATTTAAACGCTTGTAACAATAAGTTTAAGGTAAAAGTTTGTTGTTTAATGTGCTGAACAGGCGTGAAAATCGTGTTTTATTGTAGTTTATGATGAAAATTCAGACGGCCTGAAGGGGAAAATTCACTCAGGCCGTCTGAAACATCAGTTAATCCATGAAAGCGGATTCATGACTTGTCCGTTGTAGCGGACTTCAAGGTAAAGGCCGGTTTCGCCCGACGGCAAAGTGCCGCTGGTGCCGATTTTGCTGCCGGCATTGACGGCGTAGTTTTGGGCGATGTCGATTTCGTTCAGGCCGGAGTAAATGCTGACATAGCCGTCGCCGTGGTCGAGGACGACCACTTTGCCGTAGCCTTCAAGCTCGCCGGCAAAAGTAACCGTGCCTGAGGCAATGCTGCTGACCGGAGCAGGAACGGTATTGTAGAACACGCCTTTCCAAACTTCGCCATCGCCGCGGTCTTGACCGAACAGACCTGCCAGTGTGCCGTTGACCGGTTTTTTCAGACGGCCTTGCATACGGCTGAAGCTGTTGGCGTTGCTGACGGTAAAGCCTTGGGTGTTCGGGGCTTGCAGTTTCATGTCTTCGTCAGTCAGCGTGGACATGGCGGCGCGTTCGGCTTCGGCTTTTTGTTGGGCGGCAGCTTGCTCTTTGCGGGCTTTTTCGGCGGCGGCCAAACGGGCTTCTGCGGCTTTTTTACGTGCTTCGGCTTCGGCTTTGCGTTGCTCGGCTTTGCGTTTTTCCAAATCTTTCAAGAGATTGTTGAGGCGCTGCTCGTTTTCTCTGTGGTTGATTTTCTTTTGCGCTTCCTTGGCCATTTGCGCGTTTTGACGGCGGCTTTCGGCTTGTTCGGCGGTATTGGTTACGCCTTGTTGACGCAATGAAGCCTGAATATTGGCTTGCAGTTTTTTCAGGTAAGCCAATTCATTGTTGATTTTTTGCTCTTGCGCTGCCAGCTCTTTTTGTTGTTTTTCCAAGTCTCTCATGACTTGGTCGTTGGCGTTGTTGATATAACGCGTGTAACGCAGGAAGCGGGTTTTTTGACCGGCATCGGCGTTTTTCAGGAAGAGGGCGACCGCGTTGGGCTGGCTGTTTTTATAGTTGCCGGACACAAAGCGCGAAATTTGGGCGCGCGTGTTGGAAACTTCGGCTTTCAACTGGTTGGCATCGGCATTGAGTTTTTGGAATTTTTCCCATGCGTCGCGTTGTTTGCGGTTGATGCCGGAGAGGTTGTTGCGTGTTTGTTGCAGCTGTTTGAGCGTGGCATTAACATGGATAATGAAACCCTCGTTGCGTTTGGCAAAGGATTTCTTGCTTTCCATTTCGTTGGCAGCGGCAGCCACGGCTGCTTTGAAATCGTTGTCGGCTGAAGAGACGGCTTTAGGCTCAGCTTTAGTGTCGTCTTTTTTGTTTTGCTCTTTGGCTTTGGTGTCTTTTTTAGCGTCAACAGCTTTTTTGGCAGGCTCTTTGGCTTCTTTAGCGTCGGCCTTTTTGTCTTCGGCTGCTTTTTTTACTGGCTCTTTGGTTTTTTTGTCGTCTTTTTTATCTTCAGCTACTTTTTTAGCAGGCTCTTTGGCTTTGGTTTCCTTAGGGTCTGCTTTTTTTACGGGTTCTTTGGCTTTGCTGTCTTTTTTATCTTCAACAGGTTTCTTGTCTTGTTCTTTGGCTTTGCCGGATTTTGCGGCTGCGGCTTTTTTGTCTTTTGCCGTTTCTTTAGACTCTTCGGCTTTGCGGTTGGCCTTTTTATTGTCGGCAGCGGCTTCGGCGGCTTTAGCCGTTTTGTTTTTGGCTGAAGCGCGTTCTTTTTTGTCGGCGGTTTCCTTCTCTTTGGCAGCTTTGGCTTTAACCGCTTTTTTGTCTTCCTCTTTTTCTTTTACCGCTTGTTTTTTTGAGGTTTCTTTTTTTACATCTGCCTTAGCAGCTTCTTTCTCTTTTTTTACGGGCGCAGCTTTTTTGACGGCAGCCGCTTTTTCTTTCGGCGCGTCTTTGGCAGCATAGGTTGGCAGGGAGAAACTGAGCAACAGGGCGAGAATGAGGGGTTTGTAACGCATGGTTCGATCTTGCTATCAAAGTAGGAACAATAGGACGGATTATACTGTCTGTCAGGCCGTCTGAAAATAATATCGGGTTGCAATATGGACGAACGGTCTTATATAGTAACGATAGAGTGGGCGGACGGGGTTTAGTCTGCCTGGAAACTGACAGTCTGCATCGACAGGATATTATGAAAAAATATTTATTAGTAGTGTTGGGCGCCATGGTTTTGGCGGCTTGCGGTGACAATACCGATAAAATCGGACGCGCCAGTACGGTGTTTCATATGCTGGGTAAAAACGACCGTATTGAAGTGGAAGGTTTTGACGATCCTGATGTGCAGGGGATTGCCTGTTATATTTCGTACGCAAAAAAAGGCGGTTTGAAAGAAACGGTCAATCTGGAAGAAGATGCCAGCGACGCATCGGTTTCCTGTGTACAAAGTGCGGAAGTCATCCGTTATAACGAGGCTGCGGTTTTGAAACCGCGACAAGTGTTCAAACGCAGTGCCAGCATAGCATTTAAGAGCCAACAGATTATCCGCTACTACGATCCGAAACGTAAGTCTTTTGCTTATTTGGTATACAGCGATAAAATCGTTCAAGGTTCGCCGAAAAACTCTTTGAGCGCGGTATCGTGTTTTGCCCATGCGAAAACCGATACGCCGGTACCGGCAGGCGGCGCGGTTTACGGTGCGTGCGTGGTGGACGCGCCGGTTGCCGACGGACAAAAATAATAAAATCAGCTTAATAGATTAAGAAGAATATGAATTTAGCCAACCATTTCCTGATTGCCATGCCTCATATGGACGATCCGTTTTTTACGGATACGGTCATTTATGTATGCGAACACGATGAAGAAGGTGCGCTGGGCATCGTCATCAACAAGCCTTCGCCGATTACCATGGACATGATTTTCGCCGCCGCCGACCGCAATATCCCATTGCGCCTGCAACATGAAAACGTGATGATGGGCGGGCCGGTTCAGATTGAGCGCGGCTATGTCGTGCATACGCCGATCGGTCGCTGGCAAAACAGCATGGTGGTAACTGATAATGTGGCGTTGACTTCTTCGCGCGATGTAATTGAAAACTTGTCTAAAGAAGGTGCGGTGGACAAGGCTTTGATCAGTATTGGTTATTCAAAATGGGGCAAAGGGCAGTTGGAGCGCGAGCTGGCAGAAAATGTTTGGTTGACCGTCCCTGCGGACGAGCATATTCTTTTTGATGTGCCATACGAACTTCGTTATGCCGCCGCTTTTGAAAAATTGGGCGTTAATCCGAACGCCTTGGTTTCAGGAGTCGGCCATGCCTGATGCACCAAAAGGTACGGTTTTGGCCTTTGACTTCGGCGAGGCGCGTATCGGCGTGGCGCAGGGCGATGCCGAGTTGGGCATGACCCATCCGCTGGCAACGGTAACCGGCAACAGCAATGATGAAAAATTCGAGGCCATTGCCAAGCTGGTCAAAGAATGGCAACCCAAGTATTTTGTGGTCGGCCTGCCGACGCATACCGACGGCACGGAGCATGAGCTGACCCGTTTGAGCCGCAAGTTTGGCCGCCGTTTGCACGGACGTTTTAATTTGCCGGTTTATTGGGTGGACGAAAGGATGTCTTCCCTATACGCGGAAAGCCTGCTTGCTGAAGCCCAAGTTTTTGGTCGAAAACAAAAATCCGTGCTTGACCAAGTAGCCGCACAGGCGATTTTGCAAGGCTTTTTTGAAGGTGGCGCGGCCGAGTTTTTCAATGGCCGCGAAGAATAGCGTTATTTATCATAAAGGCCGTCTGAAAATGGGTTTCAGACGGCCTTTGTTTTGTTACGGCTTTGGGATAAAAGAGGTTTAGTTTGGTTAAGCCTAATTTTTTCAGCACAAATTTTGCTACACTCCGTTTTCTTTTTTAGACACAAATACAAGGAAAAAGTTATGGCACTCATGGACAATCTTTTGAATGCGGCTACTCAAATGTTGGGTGGCAACAGTGAAAACGGCGCACAAGGTTCTCTGACCGATATGGCGATGGATTTGGTGAAACAACAAGGCGGCGTGGGCAACCTGATCAACCAACTGCAACAAGGCGGTTTGGGCGATGCTCTGAGCAGCTGGGTTTCCAATCAATCCAGCAACCTGCCTGTGTCCGGCAGTGACCTGCAAAATGCTTTGGGCAGCGATGCCGTAAACCAAATCGCGCAAAAATTCGGCGTGGATGCCGGTCAAGCAGGTGATTTGTTGGCAAAAGTATTGCCTGACTTAGTCGATAAAGCCACGCCTAACGGCACGGCTCAAGATGCGGATGGCTTCGGCTTGGACGACATCGCTTCTATGCTGCTGAAAAACTTTATGAAATAATGAGTTGAATCATTTGATAAGGCCGTCTGAATCCGTTCAGACGGCCTTATAACTTTTGGTTCGCGGTAAATAACCAATAAGTCTTTTTCTGATGGAGGCGGATGGCTTATGATGGTCGCTTCATTTCACCAGATAAGAAGGTTATACACATGTCCCGCTTGACCATACACACAGTTGAAACCGCTCCTGAAGCTGCTAAACCACGCATTGAAGCCGTATTGAAAAACAATGGCTTTATTCCTAACCTGATCGGCGTTTTGGCCAATGCGCCTGAAGCTTTGGCGTTTTATCAAGAAGTTGGCAAGCTGAATGCGGCCAACAGCCTGACTGACGGCGAAGTTGAAGTTGTCCAAATCATCGCCGCCCGTACCAACGAATGCGGTTTCTGCGTTGCCGGCCACACCAAACTGGCTACCCTGAAAAAACTGCTGTCTGAACAATCCATCAAAGCTGCACGCGCGTTGGCTGCAGGCGAGTTTGACGATGCCAAACTGGGTGCTTTGGCAACATTCACCCAAGCCGTTATGGCGAAAAAAGGCGCGGTATCCGACGACGAGCTGAAAGCATTCTTCGATGCCGGTTACAACCAACAGCAAGCCGTTGAAGTAGTTATGGGCGTTGCTTTGGCAACCTTGTGCAACTACGTCAACAACCTTGCCAAAACTGAAATCAACCCTGAATTGCAGGCATTTGCCTAATCCCATCAAAGGCCGTCTGAAAATTCAGACGGCCTTTTAGCAAAAAGCAAGGGATATCCTTGTTGCAAAGAATAATTCATGAGTAGAGCCATCTACGCTTCAAACCTTATTCAGAGGAAAAAATCATGACACGCGAAGCTTTACTGAACAATGTTGCCGAACTCGTTAAAAGCAAGCTGAAACCATCGGTAGACGACATCGACCGCAAAGGCCTGTACCCGAAAGAATTTATGCTGGAATTGGGCAAAATCGGCGGTTTTGCCGCAACCGGTACGGTTGAAGAAGGCGGCAATGGTTTGGGTTTGGCAACGCAAATCGCCGTATTGCGCGAAATCGGTAAAGAATGCGGCGCGACGTCGTTCAGCGCATGGTGTCAGGCAGCTTGCGCGTGGTATCTGCACCAATCGCCTAATCAAGCGGTTAAAGACAAATATTTTGCCGATATTCTGCAGGGTAAAGTTTTGGCCGGTACCGGCATGTCCAATACCGTCAAACACCTTGCCGGCATTGAAAAACACAACCTGCAAGCCGAGCGCGTAGAGGGCGGCTACAAAGTCAACGGCGCTTTGCCTTGGGTATCTAATATCGGTGAAGACCATATTTGGGCGAATACCGCCCAAGTTGGCGACAGCTATGTGATGTTTATTACCGGCGGTCAATGGGAAGGCGTTACCCTGCAAGATTGCCCTGAATTCTGCGGTTTGGAAGGCACGCGCACTTACAGCCTGAATTTTAAAGACGTGTTTATTCCGGATGAAGATGTGATTGCTGCGCCTGAGCAGTTCCAGTCTTATATCCCGACCATTAAAGCCGGTTTCATCTTGCTGCAAATGGGTATCGGCGCCGGTGTGATTGACGGTGCGCTCGGCATTATCCGCATGGCCAATGTGGTGAACGCAGAAGTGAACTCATACCTCGACCACAGCTACGATGATTTGAAAGCTGCGTTGGACGGCGCATGGGCGGAAACCGAACGCCTTGCCGATGATGCGTGGAACAATAAACCTGACACGCTGGCAACCTTGAAACTGCGTGAAGCGGCTGCCGTATTGGCATTGAACGCCACTCAATCTGCTGCATTGCATGCAGGCGCGAAAGGTTATCTGATGCGCAGTCCGGCGCAACGCCGCGTCCGCGAGGCCATGTTCGTCGCCATCGTAACACCGGCCATCAAACATCTGCGTAAAGAAATCGACGCTTTGGAAGCAGCTCAATAAATTCAAAATATCAACAATAAAACACACGAAAGGCCGTCTGAAAATACGGTTTCAGACGGCCTTTTAAAATAGAAGGAACACAAAATGGCTCAATATATGTGCGGCCCTTGCGGCTGGATTTACGACGAAGATGTCGGCGACCCCGAACACGGCCTGCCGGCAGGTACCAAGTTTGAAGACATCCCCGACGACTGGAAATGCCCTGAATGCGGCGTAGGCAAAGAAGATTTTTATCTGTTGGATTTCGTGATATAACTTGGTAGATTTAAAAAGGCCGTCTGAAATTTCAGACGGCCTTTGTTTTATCGGCGGTATAAAGCAACCATGGTTTCAGCCGCTGTGACGCAGCTTTCCACATCGGCAACCAAAGCGATGCGGACGTAGCCTTCGCCCGGATTGCCTTGCTCGGTATCGCGGGCGAGGAAGCGACCGGGCAACACTTGGATAGCGGCTTTCTGCCACAGGTTGCGCGTAAATGCCAAGTCGTCGCCATCGGGAACTTTCAGCCAAATGTAGAACGACGCGTCAGGCAGTTTGACATCGAATGCCTGTTGCAAAATAGGGATGACGCGGTCGAATTTTTCTTGGTAGAGGCGGCGGTTGTCAATGACGTGTTCTTCGTCGTTCCAAGCGGCAATGCTGGCGCGTTGGACGGGAATGCTCATCGCGCTGCCGTGGTAGGTGCGGTAGAGTAGGAAGTTTTTGAGCAACTCGGCATCGCCTGCGACAAACCCTGAACGCAAACCGGGGACATTGGAGCGTTTGGACAGGCTGGTGAACATAATAATGTTGCGTGTACCGCGTCCTAATTGCGCCGCAGCCTGCAGGCCGCCGATCGGCTTGTTGCCGTCAAAATAGATTTCGGAATAGCATTCGTCAGAGGCAATAACGAAGCCGTATTTGTCTTGCAAATCAAAAATTTCTTTCCAGTCTTCTAATTGCAGGACGCTGCCGCTCGGGTTGTTTGGCGAGCAGACAATCAGGACTTTGGTGCGCTGCCATACGTCTTCGGGCAGGCTGCTCCAATCGGGATTGAAGCTGGGCGCAGGACAGTTGGCAAAATGGATTTCGCCGCCGCCCAAAATAGTCGCGCCTTCGTAAATTTGATAGAACGGATTGGGGCTGATAACGACCGGTTTGGGGCCGTCTGAAGCCGGATTTAAAACGGTTTGGATAAAAGAGAACAAAGCTTCCCGGCTGCCCAATACGGGCAGGATTTCATTGTCAGGATTGAGGCTCAAACCATCATAACGGCGGGCAACCCATTCGGCGCAGGCTTGGCGTAGTTCGGGCAGGCCTGCGGTCAGCGGATATTTTTCCAGTTCGTGCAGGGAGGCGGTCAGCGCGTCGGTGATGACTTTGGGCGTAGGGTGTTTCGGCTCGCCAATTTGCAGATGAATGGGCGTCACGTCTTCGGGTGCATCAATGCCTTGCATGGCTTCACGCAGGCGGGCGAAAGGATAGGGTTTGAGATGGTTTAATAATGGGTTCATGATGTTTCTGCCGATAAATTAAGGCAATAATCTTAGCATTTTTTAGATGGATTGGGACAAAAAGGCCGTCTGAAAACAGGGTTTAAATGTTTTTCAGACGGCCTTTTGAATATTGATGCGTTTATTTGGCAGGGACGACAGGCAGGGAACCGTTCAAGAGATAATGAATGGTTTCTTGAACCGTACGGATGGCGTTGCCAAACGGCAGCGGGTCTTTACCACGGAAAAACAGGCCTTTATCGACTTCACCGCGGAATGCCGCGGAAAGTTGGATGTCGATACAGAATTGACCGGCTTTGGCCAAACCGTCACGCAAACCGCAGCTGGTCAGACAGTTCAGGCCTTGGGTGCAGCGGCGCGGATCGTTTTTGGCATTGGCTTGCAATTTAGCCTCGCGTTTGATGTAGTTGTCGAGGAATTTGGTGCGCACGCCGCGTGCAGGCAAACCGGCAACAGACATGAATTCAACCACTTTTTCGGTTTCCGCACCGGCCAGCGTTTTTTTGAAGTTGATGTGGGCATCGCCTTCTTCGGTAACCGCAAACGCCGTGCCGATTTGGACGGCGGACGCACCCCAGTTTTTCAGCGCGGTTTTGACTTTTTCAAAGTTTGCCATGCCGCCGGCGAGTACCAATGGGATTTTTTCGCTTTCCAAGCCCAAGTTTTTGAATACTTCAAATGTTTCTTCAATAACGCGTTTGAACTCGAATTTGGCATCGTTCACGCCATCAACGGTTGCCGCGCCCAAGTGGCCGGCTGCGTGGGCAGGGTGTTCGATAACGATGGCATCGGGCAAGATGCCTTTTTTCATCCAACGTTTCAAAACGATATTGATACCGCGTGACTCTGACAAAATAGGGAAAAGGGCGACATCTTTGTGGTAGCCCTCGGCCATTTCCGGCAAGTCCAAAGGCAAACCCGCGCCCATTACAATCGCGTCCGCACCGGATTCGCAGGCCTGGCGGACATAGGCGGCATGGTCTTTGACGGCTTTCATGACGTTGACGGCAATCATGCCTTTGCCTTCTGAATCGGCTTTGGCTTTTTTGATTTCGCGGTCAAGCGCGATGCAGTTGAGGCGGGTGTATTTTTCTTCGCTGGAATTGATTTTCGATTCGGCCAGCAAATCTTCATGCAAGTGGCGCAAATCGACGCTGGCGATGGTACCCACGCCGTTTTCGCGTGCAACCGCGCTGGAGAGTTTTGATGCGGAAACGCCTACACCCATACCGCCCTGTACAACGGGAATCAGTGATTTGTCACGGATAATCAATGGGTCAAAGTTGTTTTGCATGGATGCTCCTTCATAGATTCTGGGTGGTGTCGTCTGAAATCCTATGAAATGAAAGGGATAACGGACTGATGTGTGTATAAATTCGGTGTGTTTCAGCCGCCGTTTTTCAGACGGCATGAGGCATGTTTTTAAAATTTTAGGAATTATACTCTAAGTTAATGTAAAAATTAGAGTATTAATACAGTTTTTTTAAAGAAAAAATTGAAAAGTCTTGTTAATAAAGGAATAAATTTTATGATGGATTGAATTGAGGAGGAGAAATTGCAAACAAAATCTACAAAGAAAAAGGCCGTCTGAAATTTCAGACGGCCTTAAGTGTGGGAATCAGACAGAGGTCGGATTACATTTGTTTTTTAGCGGCATCGATGGCGCGTTGGTCAGGGTTGATCAAGATTTCAACGCGGCGGTTTTGTGCGCGGCCTTCAACAGTGGCGTTGGAAGCGATGGGTTGACGGGAGCCGTAACCGAAAGTGCTCAAACGGGTGCTGCTTACGCCACGGGATTGCAGGAAGATGGCAACAGATTCGGCGCGGTTGCGAGACAATGGCTCGTTGATGGCGTCGTTACCGGTGTTGTCGGTGTGGCCGTTGATGGTCAAAGTCGTGTCAGGATATTGAACCAAAGTTTGCGCAGCGGCAGACAAAGCACTTTGGGCTTGGCCGCTCAGGGCAGCGCTGCCGGTAGCGAAGGTTACGTTTTCAGGCATAACCAGTTTGATTTGGTTGCCTTGACGTTCAACTTCGATGTTGGTGTTGGCCAGGCTTTGACGCAGTTTTTTCTCTTGGTAGTCCATGTAACCGCCGATACCGGCACCTACTGCACCACAAGCCAATGCGGAGTTACGCGCGCCTTTACCGCCGTGGGTCAGCGCACCAACGATGCCGCAAACAGCCGCACCGCCCAAGCCGTACATGGCGGTTTTGCTGGCGGATTGTTGGCCGGTAACAGGATCAGTTACACAGCCGGTGAGCGCCAAAGGAATCGCAGTGGCAATAACGGTCAGGGGTTTCAAGAATTTCATGTCGTATCCTCTTTTTAGATGACGGCCCGGGCCGTCTGAAAAAATGAATAAAAACCGCGTAGGTCATTACGGATTTATGATACCCAATATCCGAAACGCAAAAGAATGGGTTTAACCCGATATTACGAAAATATTTGCCAGTTAACATAATTCTGAAGCATTTCTGCATTTCTCCGACAGTTTGGTCATTTTGCCGCGAAATAACAAGCAAAGTTTTTTACAGTTTCTTCCGTTTTTTCTGCTTGCGGCGATACCAGTTGACGAATGCCCATTTCAATCTGACCTTGACATCGTATCCCACCGAGCCTGCGCCCAGTATGAACAAAACGGCGGAAACGGGCAGGGCGAAATGATGGCCGACCAGATGATAACCCCATGCACCAACCACGCCGCCCAGCAAAAACGACAGCATCAAGCCGCTTAAAAGCCACATTTTCGGTTTGTTGACGCGGACGTGCGGCAGGCGCGGATGATGCTGTTTGGAGTAATAAAGCGCGCGTGAAATTTCAATGCCCAAGTCGGTCGCCGTGCCGGTCATGTGGGTGGAGCGGATGGCGCCGCCGGAAAGAAGCGTGATAACCGTATTGTGCATGCCCATAATAAAACACAATAAAAACAATGCTAAAGACGGCATAATAAAATCAGAGCCGCCAAAATCCCATTCCATCGCGGCAATACCGAACCAACCGAATATCAACAGATAAACTGCTTCCAGCCACATGGAAAACCCAAAGCTGCCACGGAAACGCATCTGCTGCGTCCACAAAATCACCCAGCCCGAATGCGCGGCTCCGGCAACAAAACACAACACGCTGATTGTGGCAATAATGGCCACACTCCACTCTTGAAGATACAAAACATCTGCCAACAGCGACATTGAGCCAGTAACGTGGGAGGTATAACGTGAGAACGCGAAGAAGCCGCCGGCATTAATCGCGCCGGCAAGAAAGGCCATGATGTAGCCCAGCCGTCTGAAACGGGCATCGGAAATATTGTGTTCGTGCAGGTACGGACGGTCTGCCTGCCAAAACGGCGGCGTGTGTTGCCTATGGTGGCGCGGTCGGTAAGAGTGGGGCCGTTTGTCGTCGTTCATTGATTTGAGGATAGGGGCGAGCATTTATACGGGGTGTATTTTATATGCAACTGCCTGTTGCCAAGAACAAATAATATAAAGTGTCCCCAAGTTGCCACACTTGCCCATTACAAGATGAGGGCGTACATTAATAGCCCTACATGAGTATAAGGAAACACCCGATGAATCCTATCCGCCTGACCTTATTGTTTGTTGCTGCCGCATTACTTGCCGCCTGCGCCACCACGCCTGAACAAAAAGCCGCACGCGCCCAAGCGCAGAAACGCTATGAGCAGGACCTTCAAGTACATCTTGCAGCCCAATGCGATCAGGAAACTGCCGCGCTGATCCGCCGCAAATTTGACGAAGAAGGCAAACCCGGTGCCGCAACTGCGGAACAAAAAGCCTTCCGCCTCAAATATATCGACAAAGTTTCCGATCCGATGTTCCAAGCCTGCTACAAAATGGCATGGCAAAACTATATTTCCCAAGAGCAGCTGCGCGAAGCCCGCTACTATCGCTATTACGATGATTGGGGCTATCCGTTTGGCCGTTATCCTTGGTGGTGGTAAGGTATTAACAAACTTTAGGGCCGTCTGAAAGCATATATTTATTGGTTTCAGACGGCCTAAGGTTTATTGAAACGGCAATAACGTTTACAATAGCCGCCTATTCAAACACAATACCCACCACCCATGAACATCTGGCTTGGACAGCGACACGCGCCCAAATTTCCGCAAGGAGCCGCCGTAACCATCGGCAACTTCGACGGCGTACACCTCGGGCACAAACATATTCTACAAAAACTCAAACGAGAGGCAGACCAGCGCGGTCTGCCTGTTGTCGTTGTTGTTTTTGAGCCTCAGCCCAAAGAATTTTTTGCGCGCAAAGCTGGGAAAAAGCTACCTTACCGCATCAGTCCGCTGCGTACCAAATTGCGCCTTTTGCGTGAAACCGGCTGTGTAGATGCCGTTTGGGTCTTGCGTTTTAACCAAGTTTTCTCCGATATGAGCGCGCAAGCGTTTATCGACCAGCTCTTGCGCCAAACGCTCAACACGCGTTATTTGTTGATCGGCGACGATTTTCGTTTCGGTGCCGGCCGTGAAGGCTGTTTTGAACTCTTGGCTCAACAGCCCGATATGCAAACCGAGCGCACGCCGTCCGTTATCGTTGAAGACATCCGCACCAGCAGTACCGCCGTTCGCCAAGCCCTTTCAGATGGCAAGTTGGAATACGCCAAAAGATTGTTGGGCCATGATTACGTTTTAAGCGGCAAGGTCAAACACGGGCAAAAACTCGGTCGCACCATCAACGCACCTACCGCCAACGTCCAGCTTCCCCCGTATCATTATGCTTTAAGTGGCGTATTTGTCGTTGAAGCAGACGGCACATTCGGCACGCGCCGAGGCGTTGCCAGCTTTGGTTTTAACCCTACTGTTAGTAACAACCGCTCGCAGAAGCTGGAAGTCCACCTGTTCGATTTCAGCGGCGATTTGTACGGCCAGCGCATCTTCGTCCGCTTCCTGCACAAACTGCGTGACGAGAAAAAATTTGAAAGTATCGAAGCATTGAAAACCCAAATTTTGCAAGATATGGAAGATGCAAAGGTTTGGAAACCATAGAAACGCTTCTATACGCTTATAAAATCAAGACAATTGGGCTACAATAAGTCCTTTGAATTCTTTCAGACGGCCTGTTCTTTTTAAAATGAGCAATCAGGCCGTCTGAAACCGAAATACCGCAACAATAGAGATTAGAAAATGACCGATTACAGTAAAACCGTAAACCTGCTCGAAAGCCCGTTTCCAATGCGCGGCAATCTTGCCAAGCGCGAGCCTGCATGGCTGAAAAGCTGGTACGAGCAAAAACGCTACCAAAAACTGCGCGAAATCGCCAAAGGCCGTCCGAAATTTATTCTGCACGACGGTCCTCCGTATGCCAACGGCGACATCCACATCGGTCATGCCGTCAACAAAATCCTCAAAGACATCATTATCCGCAGCAAAACCCAAGCCGGTTTTGATGCGCCTTATGTGCCGGGCTGGGACTGCCACGGCCTGCCCATCGAAGTGATGGTAGAAAAGCTGCACGGCAAAGACATGCCCAAAGCCCGTTTCCGCGAATTGTGCCGCGAATACGCCGCCGAACAGATTGCCCGTCAGAAAAAAGACTTTATCCGCCTGGGCGTGTTGGGCGATTGGGACAATCCCTACCTGACCATGGATTTCAAAACTGAAGCCGATACCGTGCGTATGCTCGGCGAAATCTACAAGTCCGGCTATCTCTACCGCGGCGCGAAACCGGTTCAGTTCTGCTTAGACTGCGGTTCTTCGCTGGCGGAAGCGGAAGTGGAATACAAAGACAAAGTATCGCCTGCGATTGACGTTGCCTATCCGTTTAAAGACAATGCCGCGCTTGCCGCCGCATTCGGTTTGGCAGGTATCGAAGGCAATGCGTTTGCCGTCATTTGGACAACCACGCCTTGGACGCTGCCTGCGAGCCAAGCTGTTTCAGCCGGCGCAGACGTGGTGTATCAACTGATTGATACGCCGAAAGGCAAATTGGTATTGGCGAAAGATTTGGCAGAAGACGCGCTCAAACGCTACGGTTTTTCAGACGGCATTTCTATTCTTGCCGAAACCACCGGCGACAAGCTGGAAAACCTGCACATGAATCATCCGTTCCTCGAACGCGATATCCTCATGCTCAACGGCGAACACGTTACCACCGATGCCGGTACGGGCTTGGTGCACACTGCCCCTGCGCACGGTTTGGAAGACTACGCTGTCTGCAACAAATACGGCATCGAGCTTTACAACCCTGTTAACGCCGAAGGCCGATACATCAGCGAAACGCCGCGCGTCGCAGGCATGAGCGTTTGGGAAGCGAATCCCGTCATCCTGCAATGGCTGGAAGAAACCGGCAACCTTTTGGCAAGCAACAAAATCGAACACAGCTATGCCCACTGCTGGCGCCACAAAACCCCGCTGATTTACCGTGCTACAGGCCAATGGTTTATCGGCATGGACAAAGCCGGAAGCGACGGCAAAACCCTGCGCGACAAAGCCATTAAAGCCGTGGACGACACCGAATTCTTCCCATCATGGGGTCGTGCGCGCTTGGAAGCCATGATTGAAGGCCGCCCCGACTGGGTCGTTTCGCGCCAACGCTACTGGGGCACGCCGATGACTTTCTTCGTCCACAAAGAAACGGGCGAGCTACATCCGAACTCCGCCGAGCTTTTGGAGAAAGTAGCACAACGCATCGAAGAAAAAGGCATCGAAGCATGGTTCTCACTCGATAAAAGCGAATTATTGAGCGCGGAAGATTGCGAAAACTACGACAAACTTTCCGACACGATGGACGTATGGTTCGACTCCGGTTCGACCCATTATTCCGTCTTGAAACAGCGCGAAGAATTGGACTGGCCTGCCGACCTCTACCTCGAAGGCAGCGACCAACACCGCGGCTGGTTCCAATCCTCCATGCTGACCGGCTGCGCCTCATCCATGGGCCGCGCCCCGTACAAACAGCTTCTGACCCACGGTTTCGTGGTTGACCAAAACGGCCGCAAAATGTCGAAATCCATCGGCAACGTCGTCGCGCCGCAAGAAGTTTACAATGAATTCGGCGCAGACATCCTGCGTCTGTGGGCGGCATCTACCGATTACAGCGGCGAATTGGCGATTTCCAAAGAAATCCTCAAACGCGTAACTGAAAGCTACCGCCGTATCCGCAATACCTTGAGTTTCCTGTTTGCCAACCTCAGCGACTTCAATCCTATTGAAGATGCCGTGCAACAGGCAGACATGGTGGAAATTGACCGCTATGCCTTGGTATTGGCACGTCAGCTGCAAGAGCGTCTGGCGGGCGACTTTTATCCTCGCTACGCCTTCCACTTTGCTGTAAAAGACATTGTTTCTTTCTGCTCGGAAGATTTGGGCGCGTTCTACCTCGACATCCTGAAAGACCGCCTCTACACCACCAAAGCCGACAGCCACGCCCGCCGCAGCGCGCAAACCGCCCTGTACCACATCACGCGCAGTTTGGTTTTGCTGATTGCACCGATTTTGTGCTTCACCGGCGAAGAAGCGTGGGACATCATCGGCGGCGGCGAAGAAGACAGCGTCCTCTTCCACACCTGGCACGAGTTCCCACCTATCAACGAAAAAGCCGAAGCCGAACTGGTGAAAAAATGGACGGCAATCCGCGAAGCCCGCGAAGCCGTAACCGCCGCCATCGAGCCTTTGCGTACAGACAAAACCGTTGGCTCTTCATTGCAAGCAGAAGCCGAAATTACGGCTCCGGAAGAAATTGCCGACTATCTGAACACTTTGGGCGAAGAATTACGTTTTGCTTTGCTGGTGTCTAAAGCCGAAGTGAAAGTCGGTGATGAACTTGCTGTAACCGCTAAAGCCAGTGATGGTGAAAAATGCGAACGCTGCTGGCACTATACCCACGATGTGGGCGCAGTTTCGGGACATGAAACCATCTGTAAACGTTGTGCCGACAACGTTGACAGTAAAGGCGAAGACAGACATTACGCTTAATTGTTTGGTCTAAGATAAAGGCCGTCTGAAAACTTTGGAAATAGGTTTTCAGACGGCCTTTGTTTATTGAATCTGTTTTGTATAGCGAATAGATTTTTAAAGAGTAATTGGAATTTGTGATTTAGGTAAAATGCAGGATAGGGTTTCAAGTTATTGCAGGGTAGGAGTTTAATTGCACAAAATAACTCTTACGTCAGGGAGAATTTGTTGAGGATATAGGAATGACTCATAATCATGTGTCTATAATTAAGATCAATCATTACAATTCTGTATTCGTAAGTCTTAATAAAATAATGAGGTATCATATGCGCCCTAAAGATAAGTTTGACATCAAGGCTTGCAAAAGGATCAAGGAGTGCAACGATGAAGAATTAATTGAGATGGGAGAATGGCTCTCTGGGTGGTTGGGAGATGCCAACTTTCCTATTTTTAGTGAAATTGTTGAAATTTTTATAGAAAGACAAGATACATTACTTCCATTCGTTTCAAATATTTTCTACTCAAATGATAGTATATGCATTTATTGGGTTTTACTTGAACTTTATCCAAAATTATCCTATCAAAACCAAGTAGCCTTAGCCATTGATTTGGAACATTGTCTTCATAATATTTCAGAAAAATTAACTTTGGATGAAGATGATGAAAACCTTAAAGAAATCTTGGAAAAAGTTTTAAATTAAGTTAGATACATATTTAATGATTTTGAAATAATGTTTTGTCGGAGAAGGTGCCTTTCAAAGGGTCTTACTTATTCGATGTATTTTGAACCTTCAAATAGCCTCATATTTACATTTTGTCCTTAAACGAACTTTCGTTTTATCCGATATAAAAAGCCGTCTGAAACAAGTTTTCAGACGGCCTTTAGCTATTCTATTTTTAAGTAGAAATTAGCGGGCAGAGCAAGAAGTTTCTACTTTGTTGCCGTATGGGTCAGTGAAGCCGAAGAATGCTTCGCTGCCTTTTTGATGCCATTCAGCACCTTTGCCGAACAGGCCTTGGTTGGCAACATAGCGTTCGCCTGAACCTGCAACGGCAGAAGACAGGGTGGCAACTTTGTCGTCAAGGCGCAATTCAACTTGATCGGTGCTCAGGTTGCGGATTTGTACAGACAGGCCGTTTTCGCAGCTGAATGATTGAACACGGGCATCATGATCATGTGCACGGCCGTGGTCATGATTGTGCTCGTGACGGTGACCATGGTCATGTTGATGGGCTTCGGGTGCGGCGCAGGCAGCGAGGCTTATGGCGGCGGCAATTGCAAGCAGGGCTTTTACTTTCATTTTTGACTCCTATGGTCAGTGTTGAAGGAAGAATGTAGCGGCATGTTATAAATATCTTTATGGCTTCACAATAGGGATAACCATTATTTACTTTTTCTTCCTGTTTCCGGGAGTATGGCAGGATTTTTTGTAGTTTTGATATGAATGATTAATGCCGTTTGAAAAAAAGCCGCACTTGCGCTAGAGGTAAACGAAAGTGCGGAAAATTCAGAGAGTTACATTGAAATATGGGTTGGGCCGCTTAACGCTGGCGTGCTTTAAAGCGGGGGTTGCTCTTGCAAATGACGTACACTTTGCCTTTTCGGCGGACAATTTGGCAGTCGCGGTGTCGTTTTTTTGCAGTTTTTAGGGATGAGAGGACTTGCATCATTTATCCTTTCTGAAGGAGGACATCATGGATTGGTAACGTTGGTTGAACTTGCTGGCGCGACCTTCGACATTGACATTACGTTGTTTGCCTGTGTATACGGGGTGGGACGCGGAAGAAGTATCAAGCGAAAAGAGGGGATACTCTATGCCGTCTTTCCAAACCATGGTTTTGCCGTGGGTATTGGCACATGAACGGATGAGCCATCCTTGGTCTGCGCCGCTGTCGTAAAACAGGACGGTACGATAGTTGTCCGGGTGGATATTAGGTTTCATTTCTTTCTCCAGTAAATGTTATGGTATAACATTATACTCCTAGAAAAAGAGCAGGCAAGTGTTTTTTGTTTTTCTTTATCACGGGATTGTGGCATTTTGATAAAATATGCGGTTTCAGGCGGCCTTTTTTATGAGGCCGTCTGAAACATATTGTTTTCTGATGATAGGAATATGATGTATCTGCATAAGGGTTTCAGATTGGGTGGTGCGGTAAGCAAGGTGATGCCGATTGTCCATGTATTGTCCAAGCTGGGGCTGTTGTTTTCATTACTGTTGGCCGTGCCGACACTGATGTCGTATTTTTATCACGACAGCGCGTTTCTCGTGTTTGCCTATACGGCTTTGACCGTATTGCTGGTGTCGTGCGTTACTTGGGTGTTGACTTTGCGTTTCAACCGTGAATTGCGGCCGCGCGATGGATTTACCCTGGTATTGATGCTGTGGCTGGCCTTTGCTGTCGTGGCGGCGATGCCGATTTATTTCTATATGCCGTCCATGAGTTTTACCGATGCGTTTTTTGAGGCGATGTCGGGGCTGACGACAACGGGGGCAACAGTGATTTCCGGCTTGGATACGCTGGATCCGTCGGTAAATTTTTGGCGGCACATGCTCAACTGGCTTGGTGGTATGGGTATTATCGTACTGGCTGTGGCGATTTTGCCGATGTTGGGCGTGGGGGGGACGCAGCTCTTCAAAGCAGAAATTCCGGGTATGGATAAAGAAAGTAAGATGGCGCCCCGCATTTCGCAAGTGGCCAAACGGCTATGGTTTGCCTATGCGCTGACAACTGCTGCGGCTTTTGTATCCTTACATATTGCCGGTATGGGTTGGTTTGATGCCTTGTGCCATGCGATGTCGGCAGTGGCCTTGGGCGGTTTTTCGACACATGATGACAGCGTTGCCTATTTTGATTCTGTGGCAGTCGAATGGACGTTGATGTTTTTTACTGTCTGGGGCGGTATCAATTTTGCCAGCCATTTTACTGCGCTGGGCAACCGCTCTTGGCGGGTGTATTGGAAGGATGAAGAATGCCGCACCATGCTGCTGGTTTTATCGGGCAGTATTTTGATTTCGGCATTGTATCTGTGGCAGCAGGACGTGTACCAAAGCCTTGGCGAAGCTTTGCGTTTTGTCAGCTTCAACTTTGTGTCCATCGGATTGGCCAGCGGTTTCTCCAATGCTGACTTTGCCCAATGGCCGCTGATTGTGTCGTTGTGGATGTTTTTCCTGTCGAACGTATTGGCAAGTTCAGGCTCTATGGGCGGTGGTATTAAAAACGTGCGTGCGTTGGTATTGTTTAAATTCAGCTTGCGTGAAATGCTGATTTTGCTACACCCGCGTGCAGTTCGTACGGTAAAGGTCAACAACCGTTCCATTCCGGATCGCATGGCGCTAACTGTCATGTCGTTCATCTTTATTTACTTTATGACGGTCATCGTATTCAGCTTTTTACTGATGGCGGCAGGCTTGGACTTTTTATCCGCCTTTACGGCAGTCATTGCCTGTATTACCAATGCAGGGCCGGGTTTGGGGGCAATCGGCCCGTCGCATAATTACGCCGCGCTGAGCGATGTGCAGAAGTGGCTGTGTACGGCGGTGATGTTGTTGGGACGTTTGGAGATTTTTACCGTTTTAATTTTGTTTACTCCGGCATATTGGAAGAAATAAGTGTGAGAAAAAGGCCGTCTGAAATTTCAGACGGCCTTTTTATAATGGTTGGGCTTAAGCGTATTGTTTGAGCAATTCTTTGAATTGTTCGCCGGTTTCAGGGTGTTTCAAACCGTAAGCCACAGTTGCTTCAAGGTAACCCAATTTGCTGCCACAGTCGTAGCGTTTGCCATCAAACGCATGAGCCAACACAAACTCATGGTCGAGCAGGCGGGCGATACCGTCTGTCAGTTGGATTTCGTTACCGGCGCCGCGGGGCAGGTTGGTCAACAAGTCAAAAATACGCGGAGTCAGGATGTAGCGGCCGACAACGGCGAGGTTGGAAGGCGCTTCTTCCGGTTTGGGTTTTTCAACGATGTTGATAATACGCTGATAGCTTTTCAGCTTTTCAACTTCAACGATACCGTAAGAGCCTGTTTGAGAAGGATCAACGGTTTCAACGCCTAAAATGCTGTTACCGCTTTGGTTGTACACATCAACCATCTGTTTCAACGCGCCTTTAGGCGTGTCAATCAAATCGTCTGCCAAAATAACGGCAAAAGGCTCGTTACCAACGGCAGCCTGCGCGCACAATACGGCATGACCCAAACCCAATGCTTCAGTTTGACGGATGTACATGCAGGTAATGTTGGGAGGCAGGATATCGCGAACGTGCTCCAACAGTTTGTCTTTTTGACGCAATTCCAATTCGGTTTCCAACTCGTATGCTTTGTCGAAGTGGTCTTCGATACTGCGTTTGTTACGGCCGGTGATGAACACCATTTCAGTACAGCCGGCTTCAACCGCTTCTTCAACTGCATATTGAATCAGAGGTTTGTCCACGATAGGCAGCATTTCTTTGGGGCTGGCTTTGGTTGCAGGCAAGAAACGGGTGCCCATACCGG
Organism: Neisseria sp. P0001.S007; assembly: GCF_051963655.1. Taxonomy (NCBI): domain Bacteria; kingdom Pseudomonadati; phylum Pseudomonadota; class Betaproteobacteria; order Neisseriales; family Neisseriaceae; genus Neisseria; species Neisseria sp. P0001.S007. Next base: position 102,750 of record NZ_JBQCUB010000001.1, read on the forward strand.
CAACGGGGAAGACGCATTTTTTAATGGGTTTCATATTATTATCCTATTTTAACTGTGGGTTTATACCCCAAAAAGTGTAAAGATGTAGTCGTATGTAATGATAATACCACATGATAAAGTATCAGATGGTCTGAAAAGGAGGATTGGTCATAGATACTGTCTTATCCCAGCAACGTCAGTAATTCTTCTTCGCTCAATACGGCCACGCCCAAAGCTTGGGCTTTTTCCAATTTACTGCCTGCGGCTTCTCCGGCGACAACGTAGTCGGTTTTTTTGGATACGCTACCAGAAACTTTACCGCCGGCAGCCTCAATCATGGCTTGGGCTTGGTCGCGTTTGAGCGTGGGTAAAGTTCCTGTTAATACAAAGGTTTTTCCTGCTATGGTCTCATTGATGCCGTCTGAAATCGTTTCATCTTGAAGCTCAGGCAGCTTTTGATCAAAGAAAGTTTTCATATTTTCAAGCAGGGCTGCGTTTTGCGGTTTACTGCGCCATGTTTGCCAATCGGCAGGCAACGCTTTGTCAGTTTGCAAACCTTCTATGCTTTGTCCGGCAAGCTCCCATAAGGCCAGTGCTTTGGTTTCGCTGATTTTAAAATCAGGCAGGCGGGCAATCCAGCGTTGCGGCTCGGCATAGCGCAACGGCGGGATAGTGACAGCCTGGCTTTGCGGGGCAACACCTGCAGCCAGCAGCTCGTCTATCATCGCCTGTTGCGCTTCTTGGGCAAAAAAGTGGGCGATGGAGCGAGCAACCACCGTACCGATATCGGGCAGGCAGGCGAGGATGGGTTCAGGTGCATGGCGGACTTGTTCGAGCGTACCGAATGCCTGCGCCAGCGTTTTGGCGGTGCGTTCGCCGACGTGACGGATGCCGAGGGCAAAAAGGAAGCGGGCAAGTTCAGGCGTTTTGCTGGCTTCTATGCCTGCGAGGATGTTTTCCGCCCATTTGGTCGGCTGTTTTTTACTGGTTTTGCTAAGCAGGGCATTGCCGGTCTCGCTTTCAAAGTCTTCAATATCACTGTTTAATGATTCTTCCTCATTAGTCGATGCTTTATCCGCTGTTTCCTTCATTTTTTGCAGGGTTGGAATATCGAGGCGATAGAGGTCGGCGAAATGACGAACCAAATCTTGCGCTACCAGTTGCTCGATTTGTTTTTGTCCAAGTCCGTCAATGTCCATGGCTTTGCGTGAGGCAAAGTGTATTAAACCTTGAGCGCGTTGTGCTTGGCAAAGCATACCGCCACTGCATCGGGCAACTGCTTCGCCTTCTTCACGTTCGATTTCGCTGTGACAGATAGGGCAATGGGTGGGTAGGCGGTAGGGTTTGTAAAGTGGTTCGGATTGCGTTTTAGAAGGTGTTTCGGCAAACAAATCGTCTTGCAGGCCGTCTGAAACAGCAATCTTGGTCTCCTGCATTGGGCGGCGTTCAAAAATCACGCGCACCACCTCGGGAATGACGTCTCCGGCGCGGCGTACGACGACTGTATCGCCAACGCGTACGTCTTTGCGCGATACTTCGTCCTGATTGTGCAGGGTGGCGTTGGTGACGGTAACGCCGCCGACGAATACAGGTTGCAGGCGTGCGACGGGAGTTACTGCGCCAGTGCGCCCGATTTGTACATCAATGGCTTCGACAATGGTCAATGCTTCTTCGGCAGGAAATTTGTGGGCAATGGCCCAACGTGGCGCGCGTGAGATGAAGCCCAGTTTTTCTTGTTGTACCAGACTGCTGACTTTGACCACCATGCCGTCGATTTCGTAGGGCAGAGTAGGGCGTTTTTGCTGCATTTTCTCGTAAAATGCCAATACTTCGTCGATATTTGGGAAACAGCCGAAATTACCATCGGGTAGGCTGAAGCCAAGCTCTTTACAGTAGCTCAGCTCTTGCAGGTGTTCTTCTACGATAAAACCGCCTTGTTGTCGGGCGATGGAATAGGGGAAGAAATGCAGTTTGCGCTGTGCCGTAATGCGCGAATCGAGTTGGCGCAGACTGCCGGCGGCGGCATTGCGCGGATTGGCGAAAGGTTTTTGTCCGTTTTCAGCCTGTCGTTCGTTTAAAGCGGCAAAATCGGCTTTAAGCATCAGTACTTCGCCGCGTATTTCGATAAACTCGGGAATGTTTTCTCCATGCAGACGCAGGGGGATGTTGGATACGGTTTTGACGTTTTGGGTAACGTCTTCGCCTGTGGTGCCGTCTCCACGGGTTGCCGCTTGAGTCAATACGCCGTCGCGGTACAGCAGGCTGATGGCCAGACCGTCAAATTTAGGTTCGATAACGTATTCCGGTTTTTCTCCATTTAAACCGCCACGAACGCGCTCATCAAAAGCGTACATATCGGCATGGTCAAACACACCGTTTTCGTCTTGTGGCGAGAAGGCGTTGGTCAGCGACAGCATCGGTATTTCGTGGCGTACTTCGGCAAAGCCTGCTAAAGGCTCGCCACCGACGCGCTGGGTCGGGCTGTCGGGCAGTTTGAACTCGGGGTAGTTTCGCTCCAATGCCTCGAGCTCGCGGAATAATTTGTCGTATTCGGCGTCGGGTACGCTGGGCGCATCTAGGGTGTAGTATTCGTAGGCGTAGCGGTTGAGGAGGTCGGTCAGGTATTTGATACGTTGTGCGGTCGGATTCATGAGCAATCGAAATAGAGTTTTCAGACGGCCTGATGATAGAGAGGCCGTCTGAAAATCGATGAATATTGAAGATGAAGGGATTTTACCTGAAAAAAGCGGATATGCCGTCATTGCATATCCGCTTTTTGATTGGGGAAGTTTAAGAGAACAGGCGCAGGGCTTGTTTGCTGCCGGGTTTGATGCCGACTTTAAGCATTTCTTCCTGACGGGCCAAAACGTAGTTGCGTACGTCTTTGAGCCATTGGGTGGAAACTTCTTCCATTTGGTCGTTAACCAAATCCAAGCTGAGTTGACCGGAAAGTTTGACTGCCAAGTCCATGAATTTGTCGAAAGTTTTTTCGCCGGCAGGAACATGCGGAATATCTAGAAGCATGCTGAAACCGCGGTAGGTTTGGTTGTCCAACAGAGGATTGGTAAACGGTTTGTTGTCCAAAGTATGGATGGAGAACAATTGAGGGTTGTTGTTGTCGCCGAAATGGAACGCGCCGTCTTCGCCCAGTTTGAAGCCTGTATCTTCCACGGCGGCACGCAATTCTACGCCGCTGATATTGGAATGGGAAACTAAGTGAATGGCGATGGTTTGGTCAACACGCGCACAGAATTGGTCGAGGGCTTGCGCGACTTCGGTGAAAGCGTCCAAGTCGGTATGCAAAACTTTGCCGTCCATCAGTTGGGCAAAAGCATCAACCTGTTGGTCGAATTGTTGCAACTCTTCACGCGCGGCCAAACCGTTGCGGCTGACAGCTTGCAGGCCCATGACGAAGCCTTGGTAGTAAACACCCGGAATCGGCTCGGCAACGCGGAAATGATCGTCCATGGTGCAACCGATGATTTGGAAGCGGTGAGTGCCGGAAAGGCGCGGCAGGGCGTGCAATTCTTGGGCTTGTTTCAGGGAGATGTAGGCCATGTAGTCGAAGCGCGGGTCAAACCAAGGTAACTCGACTTGAGACAATTCATCCAAGCTGATCAATGGTACTTGTGCCACAGGCTCGGCTGTGGTTTCAACCGGAGCAGAAGCGGCTTCGGCTGGGCTTACGGTAATTTCGTTGTTCAAGCCGATAACGGTGTGTTGAACTTTTTCTTCTGCGGAAAAGTCGTCTTCCACGGCCAGCTCGACATCGGTTTTAAGTTGGGCAGGATGAGCCAGTTTGGCTTTTGCCGCGTAGATTTCATCTTGCTCTTGCAGGTTGCGCAATGCCTCTTCGGTTTTTTTGTTTTTCTTGATAAACAAACCTTGGCCGCCGGTTTCTTTGCTGTCGCGGACGTGCTTGGTTTTGCTGGTCAAAAGTGCATCCTTATCGGAATGGCCGAATTGTTCGCGCACTTGTTTGCGGTATTGGTTTTCCTGGTACATATTGTAACCGATGACAGCCAAAAGGGCGGCGAGGGCTAAGACGATGAAAATCATGGAGTAATCACTTTTTAAAAAGGCAGCATTCCGTCTTTTTCAGGGTGCGGAATCTTGCTGCGTGGGAAGTTCGTTGGAGCCGGACTTTATGCGTCCGAATGAATAGCTGAATTATAACGAAAATAAACGGTTGTGACAGCATTATGTCTGCCAATCAGTGTTCAGGCCGTCTGAAAGTTATCCGTGCCGGATGGGGAAACCTGCTTTTTGAAGGCGTGGCCAATCGAAGAAATGTCCAGGATCGGTTTTCCTGTCCGGAGCGATGTCCTGATGACCGGTAATGGCCTGAATCGGGTAATGTTCGGAAATGGCGGTCAGCAAGGCTTGCAGGCTGGTGTATTGTGCTTCGGTAAAAGGCTCGAAATCGCAGCCTTCCAATTCGATACCGATGGAGAAGGTATTGCATTTTTCTCTGCCTTGAAATGACGATACACCGGCATGATAGGCCATATCGTCGCAGGAAACGAATTGGACGGTTTCGCCCTTACGGCTGATGAAAAAATGGCTGGAGACGCGCAGGGTGTGGATGATGCTGAAAAAAGGATGCTCGTCAGGGTTGATTTGGTTGGTAAACAATTTTTCCACCGCACCCGTGTTGTACTCAAAAGGAGGGAGGGAAATATTGTGGAGGACAACCAATGAGATGTCTTCATCCGGTTCTCGCGGGCTGAAATTGGGCGAATGAGTTTGACGTGCATTCAGCCAACGGCCGCTTTGCCAAGTGTTTTTTGAAGGAGAATTCATGGTTTCAGACGGCCTTTCGGGATAGGAAAATATACGTTGGGTAAGGTGGAGGGCGTGGTGGACTTGTTTTCGGTTATACTGTCGCCCGACACGTTCACAAACCAAGAATCCTACCATGCTGAAAAAATTGTTGAAATGGCTGGCCGTATTTTTGACGGCATTTGCCGCCGTGGTTGCCGCATTGTTGTTTGTTCCGAAAGACAACGGCAAACCATACCGTATTACCATTACCAAAAACCAAGGTATCTCTTCCGTCAGCCGCAAACTGGCTCAAGACGGCATTGTTTATAACCGTTATGTTTTAGTAGCCGCCACATATGTGATGGGCGTACACAACCAACTTAATGCCGGTTCTTACCGCCTGTCTGCCAAAGTATCGGCTTGGGACATTTTAAAACGCATTAAAAAAGGCCACCCTGACTCGGTCAGCGTGCAAATTTTGGAAGGCGCGCGTTTTGCACAAATGCGCCGTATTATCGATAACACTGCCGACATTGCCCACGATACGCGCGGTTGGAGTGATGAAAAACTGATGGCCGAAGTGGCACCCGATGCCTTGAGCAGCAATCCCGAAGGACAGTTTTTCCCGGATAGTTACGAAATTGATGCCGGCGGCAGCGATCTTCAAATTTACAAAATCGCCTACCGTAAGATGCGGGAAAACCTGCAAGAAGCATGGGATGACCGTCAAAGCGGCCTGCCTTATAAAAATCCGTACGAAATGCTGATTATGGCGAGTCTGATTGAAAAAGAAACCGCGCACGAAGACGACCGCGCCCATGTGGCCGCTGTATTCGTCAACCGCCTGAATATCGGTATGCGCCTGCAAACTGACCCGACCGTCATCTATGGTATGGGCGATGCGTATAAAGGCAGAATCCGCAAGGCCGACCTGCAACGCGATACGCCTTACAATACCTACACGCGCAGCGGCTTGACGCCGACGCCGATTGCGCTTCCCGGCAAGGCCGCGCTTGAAGCAGCAGGCCATCCGTCTGATGAAAAATATCTGTATTTCGTCTCAAAAATGGATGGTACGGGCTTGAGCGAGTTCAGCCATAATCTTTCTGAACACAACGCTGCCGTACGCAAATATATTTTGAAGAAATAAACCGAATAGGCCGTCTGAAACATTTATAATCCCTGTTTCAGACGGCCTTTAAATTGAAGATATCCATATGAAACCCAGATTTATTACCCTTGACGGCATAGACGGCGCAGGCAAATCCACCAACCTTGCCGTAATGAAAGCATGGTTTGAGAAACACCAACTGCCCGTATTGTTTACGCGCGAACCGGGAGGTACACCGGCCGGAGAAGCATTGCGTGAAATCCTGCTCAACCCAGCCACCCAAGTCAGCCTGCGTACCGAAACCCTGCTGATGTTTGCAGCCAGACAGCAACACTTGGAAACAGTCATTCTGCCTGCCCTGAAAAACGGCACGCATGTGGTTTCCGACCGCTTTACCGATGCAACGTTTGCCTATCAAGGCGGCGGACGCGGTGTTCCCTTGCAAGATATTGCCACGCTTGAGCATTGGGTGCAGGGCGATTTCCGCCCAGATTTAACTTTGCTGTTGGATGTACCTTTGGAAGTGTCAATGGCGCGCATCAACCAAACGCGTGAGAAAGACCGATTTGAACAAGAAGAAGCCGAGTTTTTCAATCGGGTGCGCGAAGTGTATCTGCAACGTGCTAACGAACAGCCAGAACGCTATGCCGTCATCGACAGTAGCCAAAGTCTGGACGCGGTAAAAAATCAGATTGAAACCGCGCTAGACAGTCATTTTGAATTGAATGTTTAAGTTTAAATAAAATGCCGTCTGAAAGAAGGGGGGTGTAGCGAAGAAATATTATTACAGAAGTTTTTAGACATAAAACCAAATAAAACGAAATATCAAAATAAATGTAATAAATATCGGTATGCGCCACCAAAAGAACATGATAAAATTACGGCCTCTTACAAAGTCGGTCTGTTAACAACCCGACTTTAGAAATTTTAAACGTCTGAAGCAGCCTGTTTCAGACTTGTTCGCAGTAAAATCTCTCTCGCAAACAGGATCGATAAATGGAAAATTCATTAAAAGAAGCCGCCCTGCAGTTCCACGAATTCCCCGTGCCGGGCAAAATCTCCGTTACCCCAACCAAATCTTTGGCCACTTCTAAAGATTTGGCATTGGCGTACTCTCCGGGCGTAGCTGCTCCTTGTATGGAAATCCATGCCGATCCGCAAACTGCCTACAAATACACTGCCAAAGGCAATTTGGTTGCCGTGATTTCCAACGGTACAGCAGTGTTGGGTTTGGGCAACATCGGCGCATTGGCTGGTAAACCTGTAATGGAAGGCAAAGGCGTATTGTTCAAAAAATTCGCCGGTGTTGACGTATTCGATATCGAAATCGATGAAAAAGACCCACAAAAATTAGTAGACATCATCGCTTCTTTGGAGCCGACTTTTGGCGGCATCAACCTCGAAGACATCAAAGCGCCTGAGTGCTTCTACATTGAACGCGAATTGCGCAAACGTTGCAAAATCCCTGTATTCCACGACGACCAACACGGTACCGCCATCATTACCGCTGCCGCTGTACTGAACGCTTTGCGTTATACCGGCCGCAAAATTGAAGAAGCGACTTTGGTGTGCTCCGGCGCAGGTGCTGCAGCGATTGCCTGCTTGAACCAATTGCTGGATTTGGGTCTGAAACGTGAAAACGTAACTGTCTGCGACTCCAAAGGCGTGATTTACAAAACACGCGAAGACAAAGACCGTATGGACGAGTCCAAACAGTTCTACGCCATCGAAGACAACGGCCAACGCGTATTGGCTGATGCCGTTAAAGGTAAAGACATCTTCTTGGGTCTGTCCGGTGCAAACCTGCTGACTCCTGAAATGCTGAACACCATGAATGAAAAACCAATCGTGTTCGCTATGGCAAACCCAAATCCGGAAATCCTGCCACCATTGGCAAAAGAAACCCGTCCGGATGTAGTAATCGGTACCGGCCGCTCAGACTTCCCGAACCAAGTAAACAACGTATTGTGCTTCCCATTCATCTTCCGTGGCGCATTGGATGTCGGCGCGACCACCATCAACGAAGAAATGAAACGCGCCTGCGTGTATGCTTTGGCTGATTTGGCGATGGAAGAGGTAACTGAAGAAGTGGTTGCCGCTTACGGTAAGAAATTTGAATTTGGTGCGGAATACCTGATTCCTACCCCATTCGATTCCCGCCTGTTGCCTCGCGTTGCTTCTGCTACTGCTAAAGCAGCAATGGAAAGCGGCGTGGCTACCCGTCCAATCGCCGACTTGGATGCGTATGCTACTAAACTGGCCGGTTTGAAATTGTAATCCGGTAAGTAGTATTTGATTGAAAATGCCGTCTGAAAGTTGTATTTCAGACGGCCTTTTTGTTTATCGAGTATTTTAGAAATGGTTTAATGCAGTAATCGGAATGAAGCATATAATAATCTGCTGATTCAACAGAGACGTGGGAATATGGATTGCTTTCTAAGATAGGTTTCTTATTTTTGAGCGGCTTTGACTTTGCAGGGTTTGTACGGGATTAAATACAATATTTTTTCCAACTTTTTTAAACAACATCAGGCCGTCTGAAATTGGGTTTTCAGACGGCCTGAGTTAATGAAACGGTTTATTTTTGCCAATAGGTTTTGACGTTGACGAACTCGTACAGTCCAAATTCTGATAGCTCGCGTCCATAGCCTGAAGCTTTGACGCCGCCAAAGGGGAGGCGCAGGTCGCTGCTGGTGTGGCGGTTGATAAAGACAGAGCCTGCTTGGATTTTTTCGGCGTATTTCCATGCATTTGCCGTGTTGGCTGTGTAGATACAGGCGCCGAGGCCAAAAGGTGTGTCATTGGCAAGTGCGACGGCGTGATCCGGATTGTTGGCGCGTAAAATCATGGCAACTGGGCCGAAGACTTCTTCGTGCCAAACGCGGCAGTTCGGGTTGATTTGATCCAATACCGTGGCAGGGTAAAACCAGCTTTCTCCCTCAGGGATATAACCGCCGCTCAAGCACTGCGCGCCATGTGCAACCGCATCTTGAACCTGCTCGTGTACGGTTTGACGCAGGTCTTCGCGGTGAAGCGGGGCAAGGGTAGTGTTCGGGTCTTTGGGATTGCCGGTTTGCAGTTTGGCGCATTCGGCAAGGAAGAGCGGGATAAATTGTTCGGCAATATCTTGGGTAACAACGATGCGCTTGGCGGCATTGCAGGATTGTCCGGCATCACGAAAGCGCGAATAGCAGGCATCGATGGCTGCGCGTTGCATATCGGCATCGGGCAGGATGATAAACGGATTGCTGCCGCCCAGTTCAAGGACGGTTTTTTTCAGATGTTTGCCTGCGTGGGCGGCCAGCTGGCGGCCGGTATGGGTTGAGCCGGTAAATGCCATGGCATCGGTATCTTCAATGGCTTGAAGCGTGTCTTCATGGCTTAACCATGCGCCGATAAGCGGCAAACCTTCGGGGACAAGGCTGAATAGGGTTTCGCTGACGCGGGCGACACTGGGCGCAGGTTTGACCGCGCAGGCATTGCCGGCGCACAAGGCTGGAATGGCAAATCGTAAAATCTGCCAAACAGGATAGTTCCACGGCATGACCGCCAAAACAACGCCCAAAGGCTCGAAGCGGACTTGGCTGAGGCTGGCTTGGGTGGCGATGGTTTTATGGGCAAGCAGTTCGGGAGCAAGGCGGATGTAGTAGCGGATAAGTTCGATGGATTTGCTGATTTCGGCACGGCATTCGTGCAAGCAGCGTCCGACTTCTTCGCAAACCATTTCGGCAAGGCGTTCTTGGTTTTGGGTGAGGCTGTCGGCAAATTGTTGTAAGAGGGCAGTGCGCTCGGTAATGCTTGATTGGGCGAAGGTTTGCTGAAGGGTTTGGAGGCGGTTTAATTCGTCGGTGAACTCGGTATAGCTTTGCGCCGGTCTGCGGTAAATGGTTTCTCCGGTGAAAACGTGGGTGCTGTGAAACATGGTTGGCTCCTTTGTTTTTATGTTTTTATGAGGCCGTCTGAAAATGTTTCAGACGGCCTTTTATTGTGATGATTGTACTTCAAGCGACCAGTTGAGGGAAAATGGATTTTAAGCCGGCAACAATAATCTCTACGGAAATGGCGGCAAGCATCATGCCCATGATGCGGTTGAGGATGGTCAGGCCGGTAGTGCCCAGGCGTTTGCTGATGCGTCCGGCCACGACCAGAATGAAATAGCAAATCAGGCTGACCAAAAAGCCGGAGATGATAATCAGGGCAATATCGCTGTAATTTTTGGCGGCAGAGGAATAAATGATGACAGTGGAGATACCGCCGGGACCGATGGTAATCGGAATGGCAATGGGTACGACGGCAATGGCTTTTTCATTGCGGCGGACTTGTTGCGCACTTTGATGTTCTTCTGAATGGGGATCAATTTTGGGTTTGGCAGGATTATCGTTGCCGTTCATTAAGGAGATGGCAATCAGCAAAACCAGAATACCGCCGCCGACTTGGAAAGAGCCAACGCTGATGCCGAGTACTTTCAACAAGATACCGCCGCTCAGTGCAAAGACGATGATTACGATGAAAACAGCCAATGCGGCAGTACGCGCGATTCTGCGCTTTTCTTTGGTGCTGTGGTTTTGTGTCAGATCAAGATAAATTGAGAGCGCGCTGAAAGGATTAATCAGCACGAGAAATGCCACAAGCAGCTTGCCGATTTCTACACCCAGTTCCATATTATTCCTCGCTTTCAGTTAGGTTATCGTTATCCGCATTACGGCGGCGGAGGTTTTTGTGTTCATTGGCAATACCCATCAACAGGGCGATCACCACCATGATGGAAAGCGTAGCCGTACCGCCGTAGCTGACCAAGGGGAGGGGGACGCCGACAACGGGCAAAATACCGCTGACCATGCCCATGTTTACAAAGGCATAGCAGAAAAAAGTCATGGTCAACGCGCCTGCCAAAGTACGACTGTAAAGGGATTGCGCTTGCGCGGCAATCCACAATCCGCGTGCCAGAATGATAAGGTAAACCAGCAGTAAAAGGATATTGCCAATCAGGCCGAACTCTTCGCCGAATACCGCGAAAATAAAGTCAGTCGTTGATTCGGGAATATAGTCCAAATGGGTTTGCGTGCCGTTGAGCCAGCCCTTACCCCATACGCCGCCCGAGCCGATGGCAATCATGGATTGGATAATGTGGTAGCCTGCACCTAACGGATCTTTGGTTGGGTCAAGCAGGGTGAGGACGCGGGTTTTCTGGTAGTCGTGCATGCCGTAATTCCACAAGAGCGGCAAAGCGGCCACAAAGGCAATAATGGCGGCAAAAATAGCCTTCCAAGGCAATCCGGCAAAGAAGATGACAAAAATACCCGAAGCCATAATCAGCGCGGCTGTACCGAGGTCGGGCTGTTTCAAAATCAGGGCGACAGGAACAAGAATCAGCACGAGGGCGACAATATAATGTATCCATTTCAGACGGCCTTCATAGCGTTGGAAATACCACGCGACAGTCATGGGAATGCCGATTTTCATGATTTCGGAAGGCTGGATACGGGTAAAGCCGAGACTCAGCCAACGGGTCGAGCCGTTGACGGTAACGCCGGCGACTTCGACGCCAATCAACAGTAATACGCCGACAATGTAAACAGGTAGGGCAACTTTGGCAGCCGTTTGCGGCTTGAATACGGCGATAATCCATAAAAGGGCAAAGCCCAAAATGGTATGGATGGTTTTGTTTTCCAATTGGCCGAACTCTTGCCCGTCTGCAGAATAGAGCAGGAATAGGCTCATGATGTAGATGGCGAGCATGGCAAAAAACAGCCAAGGGTCAATCGGGGCTGCAATGGTGGATTTGAAATTTTTCCACGCTGATGTGTTATTCATGATGAACCTCCGGCTGTGAGGCAGGGCTTGTCGGAGTCAGTCCGTAGGCAGATTGGAAAATGCTGGTAATAGGCTGATGCTTGTTCGTTGTTTCAGTTTTGGCCGAATCTGGTTCAAGGTCGTCTGAAAACTGTTGCGGCTTGACGTGAAGCATATAAAAATCAGTCATTTCACGAGCTAATGGCGCGGCATACGCACCCCAGCCACCGTTTTCCAAAATAACGGCAATGGCGATTTCAGGTTTTTCCAATGGCGCAAACGAGATAAACCATGCGTGGTCGCGGTGTTGTTCGCGCAGGGCTGCGGCATTGTAGCGGCCGCCTTGTTTAATTTGTACGACTTGGGCCGTACCGGTTTTGCCGCCCATTGTGTAAGAGAGTCCGCCACCGATACGGTGCGCCGTACCGCCTGGTTTTAATACCTTCTCCATTGCGCGTTTGACGTATTCGAAGTTGTCGGCTTTGAACGGAATTTGACGTTCGGGATTAGGATTGATACGGGTAATTTTGCGCGCGCCGAAATCCAATACTTCTTTGACCAAATGTGGCTGATGGACAACACCGTTGTTGGCTAAAGATGCTGTCGCATGTGCCATTTGCAAAGGCGTGTAGGCGTTGTAGCCTTGGCCGATGCTGACGGAAACCATTTCGCCGGCGCGCCATTCTTTGGCAGTCGGGTCGGAAGATTTGGCAAAGCGTTTGGCTTTCCATTCGCGGCTGGGCAAAACGCCTACATATTCACTAGGCAGGTCAATGCCGGTTTTCTGGCCGAAACCGAATTGCGCCAGATACGGAGAGGCTTTATCGATACCCATTTCGTAACCCAAACGGTAGAAGAAGGTATCTGAGGATACTTGAATGGCTTTGCTCAAGTTGGCCGAGCCGTGACCGCTGCGGACGGAGTCGCGGAAGATATGGCGGCTGCCGGGTATGCTCCATGCGCCGGGAGCGGGGACGATGGTGTTTTGAGTGATTTTGCCGCTTTCCAACAAGGCCATGCCCATAAAGGGTTTGAATGTAGAACCCGGCGGATAAAGGCCTTGGGTAACGCGGTTGATCAAAGGTTTTTTCCAATCGTCATTCAGCATTTTCCAAGTGTCGCTGTCGATGCCATCAATAAAGAGGTTGGGATCGAAGGAAGGTTTAGAAACAAATGCCAAAACAGTACCGTCTTGCGGATTGATGGCCACCAATGCGCCACGACGGTCGTCCAAGATGCGGTCGGCTTCCTGCTGCATACGGATATCCATGCCTAGGCGCAAGGTTTGCCCCATTTTGGACGGGACATTTTTCAATACGCGGACGATATTGCCGTAAGCGTCTTTTTCGACTTCTTGATAGCCTGGAACACCATGAAGCTGGTGTTCGTAATATTTTTCCAAGCCGGATTTGCCGATATGCGTACTGCCGCGGTAGAGGGCGGTCAGGCCTTCTTCTTCCAGCATTTCTTTGTCTTTATCGCTAATACGGCCGATATAGCCTAAGAAATGGGAGGTCAGTTTGCCGTAAGGATATTCGCGGAATGTGCGTGAGTTGACCTCTACACCTTTGAATTCGCGCAGATGCACGGACAAACGGGCTGCCTCTTCATCGGTCAGCCTGAGCTTTAGCGGGATATTTTCAAATTTTCGATAGCTTTCACGGTATTTTTTGAAGCGTTTTAAATCTGTCGGCGTGATATCAACGTATTTTTTTAATGCTTCAATGACATCTTCCATCTTGCCTTCAATGCGGCTGGGAATAACTTCGAGAGAAAAGACTGGATAGTTTTTGGCCAAAGGAACGCCGTTAATGTCGACGATTTCGCCGCGTACGGGCGGCGTTGGAATCAGGGTAATGCGGTTGCTCGATGCCTGACCGGAAAACTCGTTGTGTTGAGTCACTTGCAGGTAGAAGAACCGCGCCAGCAAGATGGAAAAGAAGATGACGATCAGGATAAAAGCAACGAGCAGGCGCAACAAAGCGTCGGCTTGTGCTGCCTGAGCGGAAGGTTTTTTGGTATGTTGACCACCGGAAAGACGGCGTGGAAGAATCGGTTTCATCTTTTCAGTGGGAGCGGTAAATACGGGTCACAATCAGCATCAACTGGCTGAGTATCGGCCAAAGTAGTGCGCCGACAAATGGGGCAACAAAGCCTTGCAAAGTGATGACCTGATGATTAAGGAACAAACGGGCAACAGTTAAGACGGCCTGGTTGAGAAGCAGCGCAGCCAAGACAGCAGCCAATTGCATAATGTGGCCGTAAAGCATAATCTGGCGGCGGCGGTTTAAGATGAAATAAGTCATCACGACGTAAGACAGGGCGTGCAAGCCCAAAGTCGCGGCGGTTGCTGCATCGACAATCAGACCGATGGCAAAAGCCAGTCCCATACCTGCACGTTGCGGCTGGTGCAATGTCCAATATAGCAACATCAGTGCCGTCATTTCAGGCAGCCAAAAGAATCCGTCAAAGGAAAACGGCATAAAGTCCAGTATCATCATCACAATGAGACTGGCTGCCATGATGTGCAGCGGTACTGCACGGTAAGAATCGTCAAAATCGGTCATGAAATCAGCGTAGGGAAGAAGGGGCGGAAGAAAGTACCAAGACAAAACGGCTGCTGCGTAAAGCAGCCAAAGGCGTCAGTTGCGTATCGTAATAAGGCGTTCCCGATGCGCGGACAACCTTGCTGACGGTTGCAACGGGAATCCCCGCAGGATAAGTACCATCCAAACCGGAAGTCAGTAGAACATCGCCGGGTTTCAAGTCCGAGCCGGTTGGGAAATAGCGCAAATCTAAACCGCTGCCATTACCGTATGCCAAGTTGCGTTCGCCGGTACGGCTGACGGCTATGGGAACAATGCTTTGTCCGCCTGAAATCAGCCCAATTTCCGCACTTTGTGTGTGAACTTGTGTCAACAGGCCGATCAAACCGCTTTGATCGATGACCGCATCGCCAACTTTCAAGCCGTCTTGACTGCCCTTGCCGATAATCAGTCTTTCGGAAAGCGGATCTTTGCCATTGGAAATGACTTCCGCACCGATAACATTGTGAATACCTTTTTGTTGCAAACCGTATAGTTTTTTTAATTCGCGCAATTCATCAGTATTGACTTTATCTCGCTGCAAATCAATTTTCAGACGGCCATTTTCTTCCAGAAGTTGGCGGTTTTGTTCCAAGAGCTCGGATTTGGACTGGGAGAGGTCGGCAAAATATTGATAAAGTTGAACAGGTTGATTTGCCAGCCATTGAACAGGATAGAGCATGGGCATTACTGCAGCACGTACAGGCTGCATCAATGAAAAGCGGTAATCTGCCACCATCAGGCCGGCAGCCAGAGCGATATAAACGACAAAACGAGGCAACAGCTTAGAGCCTTTTGCCTCGTCAAAGCGCAAAGAAGAGCGTTCCATAACCATCTACCTTATGGGTTTTCCGTAAACACGGTATCCCATTTGCCAATATAGTCCAAAGCCTTACCGGCACCATAGGCGACGCAGTTCAGAGGCTGATCGGCAATACCGACAGGCAGGCCGGTTGCATCGGCTAAGACGGTATCAATACCGTGCAGAAGCGCACCGCCGCCGGTCAGCATAATACCGCGGTCGGCGATGTCGCCGGCCAATTCGGGCGGAGCCTGTTCCAAAGCCAGACGGACAGCACGGATGATTTGATTCACCGTTTCACTCAATGCTTCACGGATTTCATCTGAAGTAACTGCCAAGGATTTAGGCGTACCTTCGGCCAGATCGCGGCCTTTAATGCGCATGGCTGTTTCGGTTTCAAAGCCCGAGGCAGAGCCGATTTGTTTCTTCAATTCTTCGGCTGTAGCTTCGCCAATTAAGACACCGCGATGGCGGCGCAGGTAATGGATGATGCTTTTATCGAATTCATCGCCGGCTGCGCGGACAGAAGCAGAATAGGCCATGCCGCCCAGTGAAAGAATGCCGATTTCAGTCGTACCGCCACCAATATCGACAATCATCGAGCCTGCCGCATCTTCAATTGGCAAGCCTGCGCCCAAAGCGGCAGCCATCGGCTCTTCAATCAAATGCACGCTTGCCGCGCCGGCAGCAAACGCCGAATCCAAAATTGCTTTACGTTCCACTTGGGTAGAGCCGCCCGGAACACAGATAACCACACGAGGCGGAACCAAAGACCGTCCTTCGGTGGCTTTTTTAATCAACATACCCAGCATACGCTCGGTAATCACAAAATCAGCAATCACGCCGTCCCTCATCGGGCGGACGATTTCGATATTGCGCGGCGCACGGCCCTGCATTTTTTTGGCTTCCGTGCCCACCGCCATAATTTTACTTTTATTGCCTGCGCCGGATTGAATCGCAACCATGGACGGCTCATCCAAAACAATCCCTTTGCCGCGTACAAAAATCAGCGTGTTGGCCGTGCCCAAATCGATGGCAATATCATTGGAGAGGAAACGAGATAAAAGACGAAACATTAGGATTCCTGAAATTCCGGCCCAGCCCGGATGCGTTAAGCAGTATTTAAAATAAGAAAAACAGGTACACGGTTTTAGACGGATAAATGCGCCCTTAAAAGGCCGTCTGAATCAAAACACCATGCCAACCTGTTTGGTTTTCGGTTATAATTCTTCGCTTCATAGAAGACGAAATGCAATGATACCCCAAACCCAAGAGGCATTGCTATCAGACAAGGATTTTTTATGGCCTTAAGCTTAAATGATGTGGAAAAAATTGCAAAACTCTCGCGCCTCACTTTAACGGACGAAGAAAAAAACAAAATGCTTGCCGAGTTGAACGACATTTTCGCCATGGTTGAAAACATGCAAAGCGTCAATACCGACGGCATCGAACCTATGGCGCATCCGCACGAAGCCGCTTTGCGCCTGCGCGAAGATAAAGTGACTGAAACTGACCACGCTGCAGAATATCAGGCGGTTGCCCCCGAAGTGCGCAACCGCCTGTATATCGTTCCTCAAGTAATTGAAGAATAAGGTTTCAGACGGCCTTTGCTTATCGGCAAGCCCCTATTGCAAGGCCGTCTGAAAGGATACTTTGTTCAGACGGCCCGATTTATTGATTTAAACGGATGTTTTCAATATCTGTTTTGAAAGCAAAAACTGTTTTATAGAAAGTACGGCACAATGACCGCTTACACGCTCAAACAAGCCAGCAGCCTGCTGCAATCCAAACAAATTTCTGCAGTCGAATTGGCGACCGAATATTTGGCCGCTATTGCTGCGAAAAACCCTGCCATCAACGGCTATGTGACCATCGATCAAGATAAGACCCTTGCTGAAGCCAAAGCAGCCGATACGCGTATCGCAGCCGGCAATGCAACGGCTTTGACCGGTGTGCCGGTTGCTTACAAAGATATTTTCTGCCAAACAGGTTGGCGCAGTGCATGCAGCTCCAAAATGTTGGATAACTTCGTTTCTCCTTATACTGCTACTGTGGTGCAAAACCTGTTGGATGCCGGCATGGTTACTCTTGGCCGTACCAATATGGACGAATTTGCCATGGGTTCGACCAATGAGACTTCATTCTACGGCGCAACCAAAAACCCGTGGAACCTTGAACATGTTCCCGGCGGTTCGTCAGGTGGTTCAGCTGCCGTGATTGCAGCGCGTTTGGCACCGGCCGCGTTGGGTTCGGATACCGGCGGTTCTATCCGTCAGCCTGCGTCGCATTGCGGCATTACCGGCATCAAGCCGACTTACGGTACGGTTTCACGTTTCGGTATGGTTGCTTATGCTTCCAGCTTCGACCAAGCCGGTCCTATGGCGCAAACGGCCGAAGACTGCGCGATTTTGTTGAACGCCATGGCCAGCTTTGACGAGCGTGATTCCACCAGTTTGGAACGCGACAAAGAAGACTACACCCGTGATTTGGACAAGCCACTCAAAGGTTTGAAAATCGGTTTGCCTAAAGAATATTTTGGCGAAGGCGCAGATGCCGATGTTCAGACGGCCTTGCAAAGCGTTATCGATTTGCTCAAAGCACAAGGCGCGGAGACTGTTGAAGTTTCCCTGCCGCAAACATCATTGTCGATTCCCGCTTATTACGTTCTCGCCTCTGCGGAAGCAAGTACCAACTTGTCCCGTTTCGACGGCGTACGTTATGGCCATCGTGCAGCACAATTCGGCGATTTAGAAGAAATGTACAGCAACACCCGTGCCGAAGGTTTTGGCAGCGAGGTCAAACGCCGTATCATGATCGGTACTTATGTATTGAGCCATGGTTACTACGATGCTTATTACCTGAAAGCGCAAAAACTACGCCGTCTGGTTGCCAATGATTTTCAGACGGCCTTTGGTCAATGTGATTTCATTTTGGCGCCGACTGCGCCGACTGCCGCGCCTAAACTCGGCAGCGACATTCACGACCCTGTGCAAATGTACTTATCCGATATTTACACCATCGCCGTGAACCTTGCCGGTTTGCCTGCACTGACTCTGCCTGCCGGTTTCAGCGCAAACGGTCTGCCGATTGGTGTGCAATTTATCGGCAACTATTTCTCCGAAGCCAAAATTTTGGGTGCCGCACATCAGGTTCAGCTGAGCAGCGATTGGCACACCAAAGCGCCGGAATAATGTTTTAGGGCCTTGATGATTCAAGGCCGTCTGAAAATAAACCATATAAAAGCGCCTGAATGTATTGAGGTGCTGCATATTGTAGATATTTAAAAACATGACAGCTACCGACTTCATTCAAATCATTGGGACAGCCGCGTTTGCCATTTCCGGCTATTTGGTCGGCTACAACAAGCGGTTGGATGTGCTCGGTGTCGTCATTACTGCGTTACTGACGGCTGTCGGCGGCGGCATGATACGCGATGGCTTGGTCGGCCGGATTCCGCAAGTGTTTTTGCAAACCGATGCGCTGATTGTTGTGTTTGCCACGCTTGCCATCGCATGGTTGATAAGGGTGCAACGTTATCGCAGCACCTATTTGGCTGCTGCTTTTATTATTGCCGATGCCATCGGTTTGGCAGCATTCAGCATTACCGGCGCACAAATCGGTATGACCTTGCAGCTCAATTTGTTCGGCGTTATTTCTTTGGCTTTTGTGACTGCCGTTGGTGGCGGTATTGCGCGCGATATTTTGGTCAATGATGTGCCGATGATTTTGCGCACCGACCTTTACGGCAGTGTAGCCATTTTGATTGGCGGGCTGATTTATCTGTTCGGGCATTTGGGCTGGATTAATATCTTTACGTTAAACCTGCTCTTTGCCGGCGGATTGTTGTTTCGCCTGACTGCATACCGTTTCCATTGGCAACTGCCCGGTTTCCAACGCCGCAGGAAATAAACTTATCTTATCAGACGGCCTATTATGTTTTTTATTCAGGCCGTCTGAAAAACGAATCACTCATTTAACCGATTAACTTTTTTTCGACAGAAAGACCCTTATGACTTGGGAAACCGTAATCGGACTGGAAATCCACGTCCAACTCAACACCCAATCCAAAATCTTCAGCGGCGCATCCACTGCATTCGGTGCCGAGCCTAATGCCCACGCCAGCGTGGTTGAGTGTGCGTTGCCGGGCGTATTGCCGGTAATGAACCGCGAAGTCGTCGAAAAAGCCATCAAACTCGGTTTGGCTTTGGATGCGAAAATCAATCAGAAAAACGTGTTCGACCGTAAAAACTATTTTTATCCTGATTTGCCAAAAGGCTATCAAATCAGCCAGTTGAATTTGCCGATTGTAGAACACGGCAAACTGGAAATCGTAGTGGGCGATGAGGTTAAAACCATCAATGTTACCCGTGCGCACATGGAAGAAGATGCGGGTAAATCCGTGCACGAGGGTTTAAACGGTGCCACCGGTATTGACTTGAACCGTGCCGGTACGCCTTTATTGGAAGTTGTCTCCGAGCCTGAAATGCGTTCCGCAGCCGAAGCCGTGGCATACGCTAAAGCGTTACACGGTTTGGTAACTTGGCTGGATATTTGCGATGGCAATATGGCGGAAGGCTCGTTCCGCGTTGATGCCAACGTATCTGTCCGTCCGAAAGGTCAGGCAGAGTTCGGTACACGCCGTGAAATCAAAAACCTCAACTCTTTCCGCTTCTTGGAACAAGCCATCAATTATGAAGTGGAAGCGCAAATTGAAATCTTGGAAGACGGCGGTAAAGTACAGCAGGCAACCATGCTGTTTGACCCTGAAAAAGGCGAAACCCGTGTGATGCGTTTGAAAGAAGATGCACATGATTACCGCTATTTCCCAGATCCGGATTTGCTTCCGGTCATTATTTCAGACGGCCAATTGCAAAAAGCCAAAGAGCAAATGCCAGAGTTGCCGCATGAAATGGCGGCGCGTTTTGTTGTCGATTACGGCGTGTCTGACTATGATGCGCGCCTGTTAACTGCCAGCCGCGCTCAAGCCGCCTATTTTGAAGAAGCAGCCAAAGCCTGTGGCCAAGGTAAATTAACGGCGAACTGGATGAACGGCGAGCTTGCTGCTACTTTGAACAAAGAAGGTTTGGAATTAGCTGGAAGCCCGATTACGGCTCCACGCCTTGCCGAGTTGGTTGCTAAAGTTGCAGACGGAACATTAAGTAGCAAATTGGCGAAAAAAGCTTTTGAAGCAATGTGGGCCGAGCCTGAAGCAGGTATTGCCGAAATCATCGAAAAACATGGCTTGCAACAAATTACCGACACTGGAGCAATTGAAGCGATGGTGGATGAAGTGTTGGCAAATAATGCGAAAGCCATTGAGCAATTCCGTTCCGGCAATGAAAAAGCCTTGAATGCGATTGTCGGCCAAGTGATGAAAGCAAGTAAAGGCAAGGCCAATCCTGCTCAAGTTCAAGAGTTGATTAAAGCCAAATTAGCTTGATAGATAGGACAGGCCGTCTGAAAAATAGGTCTTATTTTTCAGACGGCCTTTATTTTTGATTCTAAAATTATTCTAAATACCATGACACATACTATTACCTTATCAGATCAAATAACATTTACGGCAAACGATGATGAAACCGTTCTTGCTGCTGCGACCCGTCAGAATTTAAATCTGCCCCATTCTTGTAAAAGTGGCGCCTGCGGACAATGTAAGGCCGAGTTGATGAGTGGTGAATTTGAAATGGGCGATCATATTGATAAAGCCATCAGCGAAGAAGAAAAAGCGCAGGGCAAAGTGCTATTGTGCTGTACTACTGCGAAGAGCGACCTGAAAATCAATGTGCAGGGGTTTAATCCGAATGCTTTGCCAGTGCGCACTTTGCCTGTACGTATCGAAACGATTGAAATCAAACATGATGTTGCTTTGTTGAGATTGGCTTTGCCTAAAGCCCCATCGTTTGCATTTTATGCAGGGCAGTATATTGACTTGTTGCTTCCGGGTAATATTAGTCGCAGTTATTCAATCGCCAATTCACCTGACCAAGAAGGCGTTTTGGAGTTGCATATTCGGAAACGAGAAAATGGCGTATGTTCGGAAATGATTTTTGGTGCCGAGCCTAAAATCAAAGAAAAAGGCATTGTCCGTGTTAAAGGCCCATTGGGTACGTTTACTTTGCAACAAGACAGCAATAAACCGATGATTTTGTTGGCAACGGGTACAGGTTACGCACCTATCCGCAGTATTTTGCTTGATTTGATTCATCAGAATAGCGAACGTCAGGTTCATTTTTACTGGGGGGCACGTCAGCAGGAGGATTTGTACGCATTGGAAGAAGCAGAAGCATTAATAGGCCGTCTGAAAAATGCGAAATTCTCGTCTGTTCTTTCTAAGCCTGATTCCGATTGGAAAGGGGGGAGTAGATACGTGCAAAATGTTGCCGCACAAAATTATCCTGATTTGAGCCAATATGAAGTTTATGCTTGCGGGTCACCAGCCATGACGGAGAATGCGCAAAGTTTGCTGACTCAAAAATGCGCTTTACCGGAAGATGCCTTCTTCTGTGATGCTTTTTCACCGGCATAGTGATGTGTATACAGGATTTATATGTTTGAATGCAGGTGTTAAGAGTAGAATTTGATGGCAATCTGTTTGAAAAAGAGTGTGTTTTTGCACACTCTTTTTTCTATGTGGTAGTTATTGAACAGATGCTTATATAGCTATTTTGTTTTTAAAAATTGAATTGATTATTTATCATAAAGAAAAAGGCCGTCTGAATATTTCAGACGGCCTTTGTTTTGAAGCAAGTATTAGCTACCAATCAGTTTCAAACGTTGACCAGGGGTCACAGTACGGGTATTGCGGTTCCAACGGCGGATATCATTAATATCAACATTGAAACGGTTGGCGATGGTGTTCAAAGTATCGCCTTTGCGTACAGTGTAGGAAACGTTTTGAATCGGGTTGCTGCGGACTTTTGCCGGAGCAGCTGTAACACGGAGGATTTGGCCTTTTTTGATATTGTTGCCTTTGATGTTGTTGGCAATAATCAAATCGGCTACGCTTAAGTTGTAACGTTTGGAGATGTTAAACAGCGTATCGCCATCTTCCACACGGTGTGTGCCTGCTGCAAGTGCTGCAGTTTGTGTGTTTTGTTGGCCATTTACACGGGCAAGACGCGCATTGATGCGTTGTTGTTGTTTAGCGGTATTGGCTGCGATACGTTCTGTACGAGCGTTTTCAGCGGTGACAATAGTTTGAACTTGTTTGGTTTCAGGAGTCGCTTCAGCAACAGTCGCTGCAGGTTCCTCTGCAGGTCGGCTTTGTACCAAAGCCATCAGGTCATCATGCTCTTCTTGAACCGGCGCAGCAGCAACAGATTCAACTGCTGGAGAAGGGGCTACATCGTTTGCGACAACAGTCGGTGCAGTCAAGTCGGCAGGGATAGCCGCTTTGGGTGCTTCTGCAACATTTGTGGTAGCAGGCTCAATAGCAGTATGGACCATGGCTACAACTGGGGCGGTCATTTCTATACTTGCAACTTGAGGCTGCTCTTTGGTTTCTGTTACCGCTACGGAAGTAACGTTTTCAGTTTTGCTGTGTGCAATAAAGTCAACCGGTTTAGTGGACTGAGGAACAACAGGTGCAACAATATTGGTCACGGTAGTTTGAGCGACTTTAACCGGTTCTACTGCGTTGGAAGCAATAATCGGAGACATGGCCGGCATATTGGATTGGTAAGTATCCGGCGTATTGTCTTTGTCAATAAAGTTAATAATGTCTTGGCTTTGGATAGCTGAGTTTTTAGCCACTAAAATGCTGCGGCCTTCAGAAATGGCGCTACCGCTCAGGCCATTGAGGCGTTTGAGTTCGGCTACGCTCATACCGGTATCGTTAGCAATGGCGTTAAGCTTTTTGTTGCCCAAAGAAGTATAAATATCCCAAGACATTAGGGTATCTGGATTGGCATTGCGGTAGTTCTTTTCAAATGCGGAAACCGCAGAAACCGGCAATAACAGGCGACGGTTGTTTTTAGGGATGAATACTGGAGCATTGAAACCTGGGTTGAGTGCCAACAGTTCGCTTTCGCTGATGTTTGCAAAACGAGCAATTGTGCTGTTATCAATAGGTTTGTCGATGCTGACAGATTTGAAATACGGCTGATTGCTGATTTCGCTGATATTCATACCGAAGGTTTGCGGATTGGCAACGATATTGCGGACGGCCAAAAGTTTGGGAACGTAGTTGCGTGTTTCGTTCGGCATACGCAGGTTTTCGTATGTCGGCTCCAAACCTTGCGCACGGGCACGGTTTACGGCGCGACCAACATTACCTTCGCCCCAGTTGTAAGCAGCAAGGGCCAAAGACCAGTCACCGAACATACCGTGCAGGTATTGCAGATAGTTCAGCGCGGCATCAGTAGCGGCGTAAACGTCGTGACGACCGTCATACAAAGGCGTTTTTTCCAAGCCGAAGTGGCGGCCGGTAGCCGGCATAAATTGCCACAGGCCGGATGCGCCGACGTGTGATTTGGCTTTGGTTACAAATGCGCTTTCAATGAAAGGCAACAAAGCGATTTCAGCAGGCATATTGCGCTTTTTAACTTCATTGGCAATATGGTACATATAAGGTTTGCTGCGGGAGATGGTGCGGTCGAAATATGCACTGTTTGCAGCAAATTTGTTTTCATGGCGGCGAACCAGTTCTGTGTTGACTTCGTTAATGCGGAAGTCTTTACGTAATGATGCCCACAAGCTACCAGAGCCGAAGGTTTGTGTTTTGGCTTGGTCGAGCAGGGAAGAGTTGAGGCGCATCATTGCCATGCCGACTTGGTTGGGCGTAGCGTTTTGCGCGTAGGCTGTGGCGGAAACTGCCGACAGGCTTGAAACGGTCAGAACGATGGTTTTTAGTTTTGCCATAGTAAATAGAGTTATCAAATATATAATAAAATTTTGTCCTTTCGATGGTATCGTTTCAGCATTCAAACGTCAAGTCGGGCAGGGAATTTGCGTGTATGATGTGGTCGTGGTGTTAAAATTCTGTCACACAAGTCGGGATGCATAGGAGAGCATTTAATGGAAACTTTTTTTATGCAAACGCCAATGGGGCAATATCTTGCTCAAAAAGAGGCGGATTTTTTCAGACGGCATTTGCAATATTTGAATAGGCAAGTGGCGGTTCAATTGGACGGTGTATGGCAGAGGCCGTCTGAAAATATGATTGTGGTACCGCGCGATGTGCTGATGGATGCTGAAATGTTGGCATTTGAAACGCATTCCGTGGATATATTATTGATGCCCCATCTTTTGGAAATTTCATCTGCCGATTTGGTGTTGCAAGAGGCATTTAGGATATTAAAACCCGAGGGCAGGTTGATTTTAACGGGGTTTAACCTTAAATCTTTGTGGGGGTTGAGCTCGTGGTTTGATGGTAAAAGACTGCCTATGAAATCTCAATGCTTGGCTCTGGCTGAGTTGAAACGAAAAACTGCCGCTATTGGTTTTGAAATGGAATATGGGCAGTTTATGGATTATCTGCCTGCTGTGAATTCATCATCTGCTTTGAAGTTTTGGCAGTTTATGGAAAAGGCAGGGGATAGGTGGTGGCCGCAGTGTGCGGCGGTGTATGGTGTGGTTTTAACGAAACATTTGATTGGTGTCCATCCTTTGCCTGAATTGGAATCTGCATTCGATGGCAATACGGTTGCTTTAAGTACGGCACGTTTGGCCGAATAGTTTTCAGACGGCCTATATATAATGATGAATTTGGAGAATAATGATGCCTGAATTACCTGAGGTAGAAACGACTTTACGCGGAATCGCGCCGCATATTGATGGCAAAAAGATAGAAAAAGTCATTATTCGCCAGTTTAAATTGAGATGGCCTATCCATCCGAACTTGGCGCAAATTTTGGCCGGGCGCAAAGTTTTGGCATGCAACCGGCGTGCGAAGTATTTGATTGTTACTTTTGAAACGGGTATTTTACTTATGCATTTGGGTATGTCCGGCAGTTTGCGGATTTTTACCGCCGATGATGAGCGCATCGCCACGCCGGATAAACATGATCATTTAGATTTTGTATTTGATGACGGTACCGTATTGCGTTATCACGATCCGCGTAAATTTGGTGCGGTATTGTGGTATGAGGGTATTGCCGAGCATCATCCGCTGTTGGAAAAGTTGGGACCGGAGCCGCTCTCGGATGATTTTGATGCAAATTACCTGTATCAGAAATTGAAAACCCAAAAGCGTGCAGTCAAATTAGCGCTGATGGATAATGCAGTGGTGGTTGGTGTCGGTAATATTTATGCGAATGAAAGTCTGTTTAAGGCAGGTATTTCGCCATTGCGTCCGGCGAATAAGCTGACCAAGAAAGAATGCGCATTATTGGTGGAAACCGTTAAAGCGGTTCTGCTGAGGGCGATTGAAACGGGCGGCAGTACACTGCGAGACTTCGTTAATAGCGATGGAAAAAGCGGCTACTTTCAGCAGGAATATACGGTCTATGGCCGCCACAATGAGCCTTGTGTCCAATGTGGCGGGTTGATTTTTAAAGAAACTTTGGGGCAGCGTGGAACATTTTATTGTCCAAATTGCCAGAAATAGTTTCAGACGGCCTTAAATGTCAGAGGCCGTCTGAACATAATGAACACAATACAGAAGAAATTTTATGTCTAAACAAAAAGCTCCTTTTTTTAAACGTCTGAGCCGACTTTGCCGTTTGGCAGCTTGGTTATTCAGAACCGGCCGGGATTTGCGTGCCATTGATGGCAACAATGCAGAGGAACGCAATCATGCTGTGGTTGTTTTGGGAAAAGGTGCGTTGGATGCTTTGGATATCGAATTGGAAATCGGCGTACCGCCTCAAGGAAATGTGAGTGGTACTTTGGTGGTGGCCAACCATGTGTCTTGGTTGGATATTTTTGCCATGAGCGCCGTTTATCCGAGCAGTTTTATTGCGAAACAGGAAATCGGCGGTTGGCCGGTTTTGGGGAAAATGGGTAAAAATGCCGGCACGGTGTTTATCAATCGCAATTCCCGCCGTGATGTCGAGCCGATTAATCAGGCGATTTGTGCAGCATTGAAAGCAGGGCAGAATGTCAGCTTCTTCCCTGAGGCGCGTACTTCTTCCGGCTTGGGTATTTTGCCGTTTAAAGCTGCCCTGTTCCAATCGGCTATTGATGCGAAAGCGCCGATTCAGGCGGTAACTTTGCGATATTATGATGACGAAGGACAACGGACGGATCTGCCATCCTATGCGGAGGTAAACCTGCTTCAATCTTTATGGCGCATTGTTTCTATGAAGAAAATCTGTATCCGCTTGGATTTCTCGCCTCAGTACAAACCGACAGATATGCCTGATAAAGACCGCTATGCTTTGAAGGATATTGCGGAAACAGCCATCGGCGAAATTGTGGCTTCGGATTCTCCCGTTCAGCCCTTACCTAAAAAATAATTTCAGTCAGGTACTTGTTTTATTTCAGATGGCCTTCATTTAGAGGAATAGCTGTTCTCGATTTAATTGAGTTGATAGTTTGATGTAATTAATATTATTTGAACTATAAATTATACAAATCGATAGGCCTGCATTAAAATGCAAGCATTGATTCATTTCTCAAACCCGAATTTTTAAGGAGCTTAAAAATGGCTTTGCAAGATCGTACCGGTCAAAAAGTACCTTCCGTAGTATTCCGCACTCGCGTTGGCGACACTTGGAAAGATGTTTCTACTGATGATTTGTTCAAAGGCAAAAAAGTAGTCGTGTTCTCTCTGCCTGGCGCATTTACTCCAACTTGCTCTTCTTCTCACCTGCCACGCTACAACGAATTGTTTGGCGCGTTCAAAGAAAACGGTGTTGACGCTATCTACTGCGTATCTGTAAACGACACTTTCGTTATGAACGCTTGGGCTGCTGAAGAAGAAGCCGACAACATCTACATGATCCCTGATGGCAACGGTGAATTCACTGAAGGCATGGGCATGTTGGTTGGTAAAGAAGACTTGGGCTTCGGCAAACGCTCTTGGCGTTACTCCATGCTGGTTAACGACGGCGTGGTTGAAAAAATGTTTATCGAACCTGAAGAACCAGGCGATCCTTTCAAAGTGTCTGACGCTGACACGATGTTGAAATACATTGCTCCTGACTGGAAAGCTCAAGAGTCTGTTGCCATCTTCACCAAACCTGGTTGCCAATTCTGTGCTAAAGCTAAAAAAGCGCTGCAAGACAAAGGTTTGTCTTACGAAGAAATCGTATTGGGCAAAGATGCAACTGTTACTTCCGTTCGCGCTATTACTGGCAAGATGACTGCTCCTCAAGTATTCATCGGCGGCAAATACATCGGCGGCAGCGAAGACTTGGAAGCTTACTTGGCTAAAAACTAATTGCCTGTATGCTTGAGACGGTTTGAATAGGCCGTCTGAAAAATAAAATATAGAGTTATTCAGACGGCGTTTACAATTCGGCGTTCTGAATAACTCTATATTTACAAGTAGAATTTGAGATTATTGTTTTAAATCGATATTTAGGTATTAACTATTGATTTTTAAATTTTGATAGTTTATGAAGTTTAGGCCGTCTGAAAACGGATAACCTGATGGCAATATCGGTTTGGATATAGACAGTAAGGATAAAATATGAAAAAGATTCAAGCAGATGTGGTAGTACTGGGTGGCGGTACAGCCGGTATGGGCGCATTTCGCAATGCCCGCCTTCATACAGACAATGTTTACCTGATTGAAAACAATGTGTTCGGCACGACCTGCGCGCGTGTCGGCTGTATGCCGTCCAAATTGCTGATTGCGGCTGCGGAGGCGCGCCATCATGCTTTGCATACCGATCCGTTTGGCGTGCATTTGGATAAAGACAGCGTAACGGTAAACGGCGAAGAAGTCATGCACCGCGTGAAGTCCGAACGCGACCGTTTTGTCGGTTTTGTAGTCAGCGATGTAGAAGAGTGGCCTGCCGACAAGCGTATTATGGGTACGGCAAAATTTGTTGACGAACACACCGTCCAAATCGATGACCACACTCAAATCACTGCAAAAAGTTTTGTGATTGCTACCGGTTCGCGCCCTGTGATTTTCCCTCAGTGGGAAGTTTTAGGCGATCGCTTGATTGTGAACGATGATGTTTTCTCTTGGGATACCCTGCCTAAGAGTGTGGCCGTGTTTGGTCCTGGCGTAATCGGCTTAGAGTTGGGTCAGGCTTTGCACCGTTTGGGCGTAAAAGTTGAAATTTTTGGCGTAGCAGGCGCGATTGGCGGTATTTCAGACCTTGTTGTCGCTGAAGAAGCCAAAACCGTTTTTGGCGAAGAATTGACTTTGCATTTGGATGCCAAAACCGAAGTTAAATTGGATGCAGAAGGCAATGTTGAAGTTCATTGGGAACAAGATGGCGAAAAAGGTGTATTCCATGCCGAATATGCTTTGGCTGCCGCCGGTCGCCGTCCGAACGTAGACAATATCGGTTTGGAAAACCTGAATATCGAAAAAGATGCGCGTGGTGTGCCTGTTGCCGATCCGTTGACCATGCAAACCAGCATTCCGCACATCTTCATCGCAGGCGATGCGTCCAATCAATTGCCTCTGTTGCATGAAGCTTCCGACCAAGGCAAAATTGCCGGGCACAATGCCGCTATTTTCCCGAATGTTGAGGGCGGTTTGCGCCGTAGCGTAATCGGCGTGGTATTCACCAGTCCGCAAATTGCCACTATCGGTTTGAAATATGCGCAAGTTGCGGCAAAATATCAACCTGATGAGTTTGTCATCGGAGAAGTTTCCTTCCGAAACCAAGGCCGCAGCCGCGTTATGTTGGTAAACAAAGGCCATATGCGTTTGTATGCTGAGAAAGCGACCGGCCGTTTCATTGGTGCGGAAGTTGTCGGCCCTGCTGCCGAACATTTGGCACACTTGATGGCTTGGGCGCATCAAATGAAGATGACGATTCCGCAAATGCTGGATATGCCGTTCTACCATCCGGTTATCGAGGAAGGTCTGCGTACTGCATTGCGTGATGCCGATGCAAAATTGAAACAGGCTTGATTATTTGATGGAATAAAGGCCGTCTGAAACTCGTAGTGAGGTTTCAGACGGCCTTTTTTATACTTTGAAGCTTTTACTTTTAAATCAATTCTAAATCCGGACCGGCATTTTGTGCGCGACGGCTTCGTAATTGAATGTCTAAGCGCAAGTCATGGGCGGAGTCGGCATTTTTAATAGCGTCTTGATAGCTGATATCGCCGTTTTCATACAAATCATATAAGGCTTGGTCAAAAGTAATCATGCCCATGCCAGTTGATTTTTTCATCATTTCTTTGATGTTGTGGACTTCGCCTTTTTGAATCAAGTCGGCAATAATCGGCGAATTGAGCAAAACTTCGACCGCCGCCACACGACCCCGTCCGCTTTCACGGGGAATAAGTCGTTGTGAAATAAAGGCTTGCAGGTTGAGCGATAAGTCGGTCAGCAACTGGGTACGGCGCTCTTCGGGGAAGAAGTTGATGATGCGGTCGAGTGCTTGGTTGGTGCTGTTGGCGTGCAGTGTCGCCATACACAAATGGCCGGTTTCCGCGAAGGAAATGGCGTAGTCCATGGTCTCGCGGTCGCGGATTTCGCCAATCAGAATGACATCCGGTGCTTGGCGCAGGGTATTTTTCAATGCAATCGGCCAATTTTCGGTATCTACGCCGATTTCTCGTTGGGTGATGATGCAGTTTTTGTGTTGGTGGATAAACTCAATCGGATCTTCGATGGTGATAATGTGGTCGAAGCTGTTTTCGTTTCGATAGTCGATAAGAGAGGCGAGGGAAGTGGACTTGCCCGAACCTGTACCGCCGACAAAAATAATCAGGCCGCGTTTTCTGAGGGCAATGTCTTTCAGAATCGGTGGCAGATTAAGCGTTTCAAATTTAGGGATATTGCTGGTAATGGAGCGGAATACCAAAGCTGTTGCGCCGCGTTGAACCATGGCATTGACACGGAAGCGGCTGGTATCGGGCAGGCTGATGGCAAAGTTGCATTCGTTGGTGGAAGAAAATTCTTCGATTTGTTTGGAAGACATAATCGAAAAAGCGATTTCCATACATTTTTCAGCACTTAACGGCTCATCGCTCAGTCGCGTGATTTTGCCGTCCACTTTCATGGCAGGCGGGAAATTGGTGGTAATGAAAAGGTCGGAGCCTTTGTATTTGTTCATATGGCGTAGCCAAGCGAACAATTCTTCTTTTGCGCCCGGAGTATTTTCGTCAAACATAAGAATTTAGGTATTTGAAATAGAGTTATTTTATTGAGAATAATTATAACAGAAGCAATCATTATTTGCTGTTTTGCCCGCTAGAGCGGCAATCTGTTTTAAATTGAGTATCGTGCTGGGAATATAGCAGATTTTTCAGTATCCCTGTGATTTTAAATTCTGCTGTTATAATGTTGCCCGATTAGTGAATGGAAAGGTAACGAGATGTCAGTACAAACAATTGCCGTGGTCGGCGCAATGGAACAGGAAATCGAGCTTTTGCGTGAAAGCATGACCAATGTCAAGCATGTGTCCTTCGGTAAATTCTCGGCGTATGAAGGCGAGTTGGCCGGAAAACGCATGGTATTGGTTTTGAGTGGTATCGGTAAGGTCAATGCGGCGGTTTCGACTTCTTGGGTCATTCATCAGTTTGCACCGGATTGCGTCATTAATACCGGCAGTGCAGGCGGTTTGGGTAAGGGGCTGAAAGTCGGCGATGTGGTCATCGGCGAAACTGTGGCGCATCACGATGTTGACGTAACGGCTTTTGGTTATGTTTGGGGGCAAGTACCGCAACTTCCTGCTGTGTTTGCATCGGATGAAAACCTGATTCGCCAAGCAGAAAAGGCGGCGCAAGTGTTTGAAGGTGCGGCCGTAACGCAAGGCCTGATTGTCAGTGGCGACCGTTTTGTGCACAGCAGCGAAGGTGTTGCGGAAATCCGCAGTCATTTCCCTGACGTTAAAGCAGTAGAAATGGAAGCTGCGGCGATTGCGCAGACCTGTCACCAGTTGGAAGTGCCGTTTGTGATTATTCGGGCTGTATCCGATTCGGCAGATGAGAAAGCGGACATCAGCTTTGAAGAGTTTTTGAAAACGGCTGCCGTCAGCTCGGCGAAGATGGTGACCGAGATTGTTAAATCGCTATAAAATCATGCAAAAGCGTTGAATTTCCGTTAGAATACGGAACGATTCAACCTTATTCTAAGGCCGTCTGAAAACCGAATCCCTGTTTTTTCAGACGGCCTTTCCGACTTTAATTGCATTTATCTTAATAACAATATGAAAAACATACGGAATTTCTCCATTATTGCCCACATCGACCACGGTAAATCAACGCTTGCCGACCGTTTTATCCAATACTGCGGCGGTTTGGATTTGCGCGAAATGAGTACGCAGGTGCTCGACTCCATGGACATCGAAAAAGAGCGCGGTATTACCATTAAAGCGCAAACCGCAGCGCTCAACTATAAAGCACGCGACGGGCAGGTGTATCAGCTCAACCTGATTGATACTCCGGGACACGTCGACTTCTCTTACGAAGTATCCCGTTCGCTGTCAGCTTGCGAAGGCGCGCTTTTGGTCGTTGACGCATCGCAAGGCGTGGAAGCGCAAACCGTGGCGAACTGCTATACCGCGATTGATTTAGGCGTGGAAGTTGTTCCTGTTTTAAACAAAATCGACCTGCCTGCCGCAGAACCCGAGCGCGTGGAGCAGGAAATTGAAGACATTATCGGCATTGATGCCGTTGGTGCGGTTCAATGTTCTGCCAAAAGCGGCATTGGTGTGGAAGATGTTTTGGAAGAAATCATTGCCAAAATCCCTGCGCCGACCGGCGATGAAAATGCGCCGTTGCAAGCGGTTATTGTCGATTCATGGTTTGACAACTATGTCGGCGTGGTTATGTTGATTCGTGTGAAAAACGGCACCATCAAGCTGAAAGACAAAGTGCGCTTTATGAGCACTAAGGCGGAAACTCAGGTTGAGCAGCTGGGCGTTTTTACGCCGAAATCAGTTCAAAAACAAGAACTCAAAGCCGGTGAAGTAGGCTTTTTAATTACCGGCGTGAAAGAATTGGGTCAGGCGAAGGTCGGCGATACGGTGACTTTGGTTGCCAACCCTGCCTCTGAACCGCTGCCTGGCTTCCAAGAAGTACAAAGCCAAGTATTCGCGGGTCTCTACCCCGTGGAGAGCCATGACTATGAAGCCTTGCGTGACGCTTTGGAAAAATTGCAGCTGAACGATGCTTCGTTGAAATTTGAGCCTGAGGTTTCCCAAGCATTGGGCTTCGGCTTCCGTTGCGGCTTCTTGGGCCTGTTGCACTTGGAAATCGTGCAGGAACGCTTGGAGCGCGAGTTCGACATGGACTTGATTACCACTGCGCCAACGGTGGTTTATGAAGTCGTGTTGAAAAACGGTGAGAAAATCGAAGTTGAAAATCCGTCCAAACTGCCTGAAATCAGCACCATCGAAACCATTCTTGAGCCGATTATCACTGCGACCATCCTCGTGCCGCAGGAATATGTCGGCAACGTCATGACTTTGTGTAACCAAAAGCGTGGTGTTCAGGTCAATATGCAATACATGGGCCGTCAAGTCATGCTGACTTATGATTTGCCAATGAACGAAGTCGTAATGGATTTCTTTGACAAACTTAAATCGACTTCGCGCGGTTATGCTTCGTTGGACTACCATTTCAAAGAGTTCCAACCGTCTGATTTGATTAAGCTCGATATTATGGTCAACGGCGAAAAAGTCGATGCCCTGAGTCTGATTGTGCACCGTCAAAGCGCCATTCATCGCGGTCGAGAGCTGGCATCAAAAATGCGCGAACTGATTCCGCGTCAAATGTTCGACATCGCCGTCCAAGCCGCCATCGGCAGCCAGATTATCGCCCGCGAAAACGTCAAAGCCCTGCGTAAAAACGTTTTGGCGAAATGTTACGGCGGCGATATTACGCGTAAGAAAAAACTTCTCGAAAAACAAAAAGCAGGTAAGCGCCGCATGAAACAAGTGGGCAATGTGGAAATCCCGCAAAGCGCATTCTTGGCAATTCTGCAAGTGAGTGATAAATAATGAGTATAAATCTGACTTTAGGCGCAATCGTTGTACTGCTGGCCGGCTTGGTCCTCAACTTCAAAAGTAGTAAAGAGCGTCAGGAAAACGGCGAATGGAGCTCCGGCCTGCAATGGAGTTATCTCCTGTGTATGGTCGGCGTATTCGGCATTTTGTCCGAATTTATGAGCTTTACCGCCGTATTGCTGGTGTTTGTCGTGCTTACCGGTATTGTTTGGGCAATCCATAAAGGCCATCTGAA
The DNA here is from genome assembly GCF_051963655.1 of Neisseria sp. P0001.S007. Lineage (NCBI taxonomy): Bacteria > Pseudomonadati > Pseudomonadota > Betaproteobacteria > Neisseriales > Neisseriaceae > Neisseria > Neisseria sp. P0001.S007. Next base: position 136,048 of record NZ_JBQCUB010000001.1, read on the forward strand.
AAAAAGCGAGACCGGCGAAGACAATGCGCATTTTACCGACTACATGGGCGGCTTTTTTCCCATCATCTTGGTTATCTTTGTGTTGCGCAGCTTTATTGCCGAGCCGTTCCAAATTCCGTCCAGCTCCATGCGTCCGGGCTTGGTCAAAGGCGATTTTATCTTGGTGAACAAATTCTCTTACGGTATCCGCCTGCCGATTTTGAATAAGGTCATTATCCCTGTCGGCAACATTGCACGAGGCGATGTTGTGGTGTTCAATTACCCACTTCAGCCAGAGATGAATTACATCAAACGTATCGTCGGTATTCCGGGCGACGTTGTGGAATACCGTGATAAGGTTTTGACTGTTAACGGAGAAATTATTTCCGAAAAACCAAACGGTAATTATCAATACGCAGATGATACCGATCCGTCTATGATTCATACGCTTGAGCGTTTTCAGACGGCCTTGAACGGCAAAAACTTTGATGTGGTCAAGGAGGCCGGTCAGCCTTCCGTATCTATTGCTGTATTGAACAAATATACTTCCGAAGTGATGCCTGAAAGCAATTACTCGCTTGAAACAAGCGGTTTGGAAAATTGCGAATACGCAGAAGACGGCAATGGCTTTATCTGTAAAGTCCCAGAAGGCCGTTATTTCGCAATGGGCGACAACCGCGACAACAGCGCCGATTCCCGTTACTGGGGATTTGTCGATGATAAACTGATTGTCGGTAAAGCCTTCTTTGTTTGGATGAACTTTGGCGAACTCAGCCGTATCGGTACCAGTATCCAATAAGCAATAAACAGATTAAAAGGCCGTCTGAAATTTTTCAGACGGCCTTTTTTGTATCTATTTTTTGTCTTTTAACGAACCCAAATAAATTGCCAATAAAGTCAAAGTGGCGCCACACCATTGGACGGTATTAATCGGTTTATCCAGCCAGAAATAATCGATCAACATGGCGGCGACTGGTTCGGAGAGCAGTAGTAGGCCGGTCAATGATAAGGATAAAAGCGGGATGGCGTAAGCAATCAATGCCCAAGCAAAGCATTGCATGACGATGCCGTAGATGGAGACTAGAATCACATCGTTTAAAGTTTTGGGGTAAAGACGGGCAGCATCGAATAACAGCGATGGGATGACCAGCGCCATTGCGCCGCCGAAGCTTAAAATCATCATCAGCGGAAACAAACCGACTTTTTCCTGCTCATGGGTTTTGCGTACGAAAACCATAGACAGGGCCAGCATGGCACCGGACACTACGCCGCTGACAAATCCCCATGCGGCATTGTCGTTATGACCGAACTCTGGGCTGCCGATTAAGGCTACGCCTATGGTGGCCAATATCAAACTTAAAATTTGCAGGGTGCTTAAACGTTCCGAATAAAAGAAGAAGCCGATGGCGGCTAAAAAGAAAATCTGCAGGCTGTTGAGCAAGGTGGAAATGCCGGGGCCTACGGCGTGAATACTTTCGTGCCAAAGGGCGAGGTCGAATGCGAGGAAAACGCCGGATAAGATTGCGTAGCCAACTGTTTTTCTTTTTGTGGGCATTTTTTGTCTGAAAAAACGCCCGAGCAGGAAGAATATAGGGGCGGCGATCAGCAAGCGCCAGAATGCGATGGCGTAAGAGCCGACATCGACAAATTTGACAATCAAACTGCCCAAGCCGAAGACGACGCAGCCGACGACCAATAGGGGCGCTGCATAATTTCCCGAACGTGTGTTCATCGGCCTCTCCAAGAATCAAATGAAGGCGATTATTCCATAAAAGATAGATGAGGCGCTAATGATAAATAGTCGTCAGCCAAGATAAAGGGTTTATGATGAAAGGCCGTCTGAAAATTGTTTCAGACGGCCTTTTGATGATTTTCTGGCTTGATTTCGTATTGTTGTAGTATAAAATCGTTTTACGCCGTGTTTTCAGACGGCCTGATCAGTTTTGGTTTTGAGAAAAGGATTATTGGAAATGGCAAACCCTATTCGTGCGTTTTTGGATTATGTGCCGTCGGTTGATGAGTCTTGTTTTGTAGATGAGACTTCGGTAGTGATTGGCGAAGTGTCGCTGGCGGAAGATGTATCGATTTGGCCTTATGCTGTATTGCGCGGCGATGTGAACAGTATCTCTATCGGCAAACGCAGCAATGTGCAGGACGGCAGCGTTTTGCATGTGTCGCATAAGAATGCGGCGAAGCCTGACGGTTCGCCTTTGATTATCGGCGATGATGTGACAATTGGACATAAGGTCATGCTGCATGGCTGCCGAATTGGGAATCGTGTGTTGGTGGGCATGGGCTCGATTATTTTGGACGATACGGTTGTCGAAGATGATGTGATGATAGGTGCGGGCAGTTTGGTGCCGCCGCGCAAGCGTTTGGAAAGCGGTTTTTTATACGTCGGTTCGCCTGTGAAACAAGTGCGTCCGCTGACTGATGAGGAAAAGGAATTTTTGACGTATTCCTCTGCGCATTATGTCCGCCTGTCCGGCCAGCATAAAATTTCAAAATAAGGACAACCAATACAATGAACGCAATTTATCTGGCTTCGGGCAGTCCGCGCCGTCGTGAGATTTTGGAGAATTTGGGTTTCACGGTACGCCGCCTTCCTGCGGATATTGATGAAACCCCTAAAGAAGGCGAAGCCGCAGTAGAGTATGTGCGCCGTATGGCATGCGAGAAAAATCAGGCAGCGGTGGCGCAATGGTTTGCTGCTCATGATCAAGAACCTGAGTTTGCTGTATTGACGGCGGATACGACGGTGGCGGATGGTGAGGCTATTTTGGGTAAACCGGAGTCCGAGGCGGATGCAGTCGATATGCTGGAACGCTTGTCCGGACGGACGCATCAAGTGCTGACGGCTGTATGCGTTTACTGGCAAGGCGTGCGCCATGATGTGGTGCAGACGAGCGAAGTGCACTTTAAAACGTTGACGGCTGAGGAGATTGCAGCCTATGTTGCCAGCGGCGAACCGATGGATAAAGCCGGTGCGTATGGGATTCAGGGCTTGGGCGGCGTATTTGTCGAGCATTTGCGGGGTAGTTTTACGGGCGTAATGGGTTTGCCGGTTTATGAGACCGCGCAACTACTGAAATCTTTGGGTTTGGAAGCGCCTCCGTTTGCTTAAAATTAGGCAAATGCCGTCTGAAAGCGTGCCGACAAAAACGCCTGTTTCAGTTACAATACTGCCTTAAACAGCTTGCTTGAAGAAAGATATGAAAGAACATAAGGCCCGGAAACGCTTCGGGCAGAATTTTTTGCAGGATACGCGGATTATTAGCGATATTGTCAATGCGGTCAGACCGCAGCCTGATGATATCGTGATTGAAATCGGCCCGGGCTTGGCCGCTATTACCGAGCCTTTGGCGAAAAAACTTAACTGCCTGCATGTTTGCGAAATCGACCGCGACATCGTACGCCGTCTGAAAACCTTGCCGTTTGCAGATAAATTGGTGATACACGAAGGCGATGTATTGCAGTTTGATTTCAACAGCATTGAAGGCAAGAAAAAAATTGTCGGCAACCTGCCGTACAATATTTCCACGCCACTTTTGTTCCGATTAAGCGAAGTGGCAGACGATGTGATCGATATGCACTTTATGCTGCAAAAAGAAGTGGTCGAACGCATGGTGGCGCAGCCGAAAACCAACGACTATGGCCGTCTGGGCGTGATGCTGCAATATTTCTTCGATATGGAAATGTTGATTGAAGTACCGCCTGAATCCTTTGATCCTGCGCCGAAGGTGGATTCGGCCGTGGTGCGCATGATTCCGGTGAAACACCGCATCGGTAAAGCGGAAGATTTTGAACATTTTGCCAAACTGGTGAAACTGGCTTTCCATCAACGCCGCAAAACCATACGCAATAATTTGAAGGAACTTGCCGGCGATGATGATTTGCAGGCAGTCGGCATCAATCCGCAGGACAGGGCAGAACACATTGCCGCTGAAAAATATGTGGAATTGAGCAATTATTTGGTTCAAAAGGCCGTCTGAAACAGTGATGGCAATTTTTAAGCAACCTCCTATTCAATGGGGGTTTCTAGGTGATTCATATTTGTGGCGCGAGTTGGCACAGTATTTTTCCGGTAAGGACATACCGCCTGAGCGGCACCGTTTTGAAGCAGCAATTATCGGCGCAGTTTGGGTATTGACCGGGCATCGTCTCGATAGGGAAGAGCAATTTAAAGTCAATCGGTACAATCAAGGCGGAATTTCCTGCGGCATAGTCAGTTGCCGCTTTTGGCTGGAAACTGCCATTCCTTTGCTTTGGCAGCGGCAAGCGCAACTCAAGCTCCGAAAATTTTGGCAGTTTGGAAAGAAATAATGATTAAATTCAAAAATGTACACAAACATTTTAAAGATCTGCACGTTATCAACGGCGTGAATCTGGAAGTCAAGCAAGGCGAGGTGGTCGTTGTATGTGGTCCTTCAGGCAGTGGCAAATCAACGCTGATTCGTACGGTAAACCAACTCGAGCGCATTGAAAGCGGCGAGATTTGGGTGGACGGTATCAATGTTGCCGATCCGAAAACCGATTTGAACAAAGTGCGCGAAGAAGTGGGCTTTGTGTTTCAAGGGTTCAATCTGTATCCGCATTTGACTGTCTTGGAAAATATTATTCTTTCTCCGATGAAAGTGAAAAACCAAAGCCGTGAAGAGGCGGAAAAGAAAGCGATGGAGCTTTTGGAACGCGTCGGCTTGGCGCATAAAAAAGACGCGCTGCCCGGCCAGCTTTCAGGCGGTCAGCAGCAACGTGTGGCGATTGCACGCGGTTTGGCGATGGAGCCTCGCGTGATGTTGTTTGACGAGCCGACTTCCGCGCTTGACCCTGAAATGGTCGGCGAAGTATTGAAAGTGATGAAAGACTTGGCGGAAAGCGGCATGACCATGATGTGTGTGACCCATGAGATGGGTTTTGCGCGCGAAGTTGCCGACCGTGTGATTTTTGTCGATAAAGGCCAGATTCTGGAAGATGAAACGCCGGAAGAATTTTTTACTAATCCGAAACACGAGCGTGCCAAACAATTCTTGCAACAGGTGATGACACATTAAACTCGGGCCGTCTGAAATTTCAGACGGCATGATTGGTTTGAATGATTTTGAAAGTTGAAAATAATGTATTTTGTTGACCGTACTGCTGTTGTACTGAAGCCGACCGCCCGTTTTTTGGAATGGCTGAAATCCGCCGATGAAAATATGCCTGACCTGACCGTCGAGCAACTGCGCACCAACTGCTCTGTATTCCTTGTACCGCAATTTGACGAACCCGAATCCGTCATTTCTTATTTTGACGAACGCTACCAGCAGATTTTTGAAGCCGAGTTGGCCGGCTGGGACATCGATAAAAGCAAATGGCCGCAAGACATGAGCTTGAAGGCTTTTTGGGAATTTTTCGATACCGAAATCCACGATATGGTTTTGGATATGGAAGAGGCGGAATTGAACATTACGCCTGTTTTCGACAATATGATGTAAAGCCGTGCGAAGTTTTCAGACGGCCTTAAAGCCCTCGCGTTCTTTGAAAATTCTGATTGTCTTCTTACACCTTTCGGTGTTGGCCTTATGCCTTACCGAGTTTTACGGCTGGATGATGTGGCTGGGTTTGGCGGCGTTGGCCGGCAGTTTTGCCTATGCTTGGCGCAGCGTTAATTTTCATGCTCAAAATGCGGTCAGAAAAATTATCATCGACCGCCAATACCGTGCGACGGTTTACTTGACTGACGAGGAAGAGGGAAGAAGCGCGGTTTTGCAAGACAGCAGTATGTTGACAGTTTATACTTTGTTTCTGCAATGGAATGTTGACGGGAAAATAGTCAAACACTGCATCTTGCCCGATATGGCCGACCGCGATGCCTACCGCCGTCTGAAAGTATGGGCGCGCTGGTGTCGTGAAAAAGAAGACAAAGCAGAACTTGCGGCAGATATGGATTAAACGGCTGTTTCAGACGGCCTTTTGAAGCGATAAATACAATGAAAACATTACAAGACTGGCTTTCTCATTTGGAGACTGCCCATAGTTCCGGCCTTATCGATATGGGTTTGGAACGCGTGGGAGAAGTGAAAAAACGCATGAATTTGGTGCCGCAGTGTCCTGTCGTCGTGGTGGCGGGTACCAATGGCAAGGGTTCCGTATGCGCCTATTTGTCGCATATTTATAAAGAAGCCGGTTTTAAAGTCGGTACGCTGACCAGTCCGCACCTTCTGCGTTACAACGAACGAATCGCCATCAACACTCAGCCGGTTTCAGATGAACTGATTGTTTCCTCATTTGAGCGCATCGAAGCGGCGCGAGGCGAAATTTCGCTGACGTATTTTGAGTTTAATGCTTTGGCTGCCGTCGATATTTTCATGCATGAAAATGTAGACGTAATGATTTTGGAAGTCGGCTTGGGCGGACGATTGGATGCTGTGAATGTATTTGACGGCGACTGCTCGGTCGTTACCAGCGTGGATTTGGACCATCAGGCATTTTTGGGCGATACCGTTGAGCAGGTCGGTTTTGAAAAAGCCGGAGTGTTCCGTAGCGGCAAACCTGTCGTGTGCGGTCAGAATCCTGCGCCTGAATCATTGGTTAAACACGCAGAAGAAATTGGTGCAAAACTGTTGATGGTTCAACGTGATTTTGATTTTGCGTCAATGGAAAGCGTACAGTGGAACTACCGCTTCCATCCGCAATCTTCAGACGGCCAAAGCCGTAACCGTAATTCCTTACCGTTTCCTGCTTTGCGCGGTGCCTATCAGTTGTCTAATGCCGCGTGTGCATTGACTGTGTTGGAATGTTTGAACGAACAATTGCCGGTTGATATCGGCGCGATTAAACGTGGTTTGTTGTTGGTTGAGAATCCTGGACGTTTCCAAGTTTTGCCCGGCCGTCCGCTGGTGGTCTTGGATGTCGGCCACAATCCGCACGCAGCCCGTGCTTTGCGCCGCAGCCTGATTAACCTTGCCTTTGCCCAAAAACGTACCGCCGTATTCAGTATGTTGTCCGACAAAGATATTGATGGCGTGCTGGAAATCGTTAAAGACCAGTTTGACGAGTGGAATATCGCGCCTTTAGATGTGCCGCGCGGCATGACGGTAGAGGCTTTGCAGGCCAAATTGGCTGAACACGGCATCGATAATGTAAATGTTTTTGAAACTGTCGCTGCTGCCTATCGCACTGCTTTGGCTAAAGCAACCGAAAATGATAGAATCGTTGTTTTCGGCTCATTCCATACTGTTGCCGATGTAATGGCTGTTTTGAAAGAACACTAACGAGGAAATTATCATGTCCGACAATAAACAAAAAGAAACTCCAAACGGATACGATTTAGACGGTTACGAACAACTCAAACGTCGCAACCGCCGTCGCTTGGTCTTGGCCTCCGGCTTGGTGGTGGCATCGGGTATGCTGTTCGGTCTGGCACTGACTTCCGGCGACGATAAAAATTCACCGTTTAAAGAAGCGCCTGTCGGTCAGAGCCAAGTCAAAAAGGCTGACGAGCCGAGCAAGGCTGTTGTTTTGGAGCCGAATAAAGAGGATGTTGCTGCTGCCGAGGAGGCTGCCCGCCACGCGGATGCCGAAGCGCCAAATAAACCGCAAAATGCAGGCGACGAAGAAGACAATGCGCCGGTTGAAGTATTGAAGCCAAGCCGTGAATCTGCCCCCGAAGATGTTGGCGAGCCGTTGGTTTTGATCAACGATACTTTGGATGACGGCAATATTAAAGGTTTGGAAGAGTCCGAACGTATTCAACGTGCCGAGGCTGCCAAACGTGAAGCTGCAGAGCGCCGAGCCGAAGAACGCCGCCAACGTCAGGCTGAACAACGTGCTGCTGCGGCCCGTAAAACACAAGCCCAACAGGAAACAGCAGAGAAAGAAAACGCATTGGCAGCTAAAAAACGCGTACTTCAAGCGCGTGCTGAAAAAGCAGAGCGTGAAGCCGCTGCAGAACGCAATAAATTGGCACAATTGGAAAAAGCAGAGAAAGCCATTGCCGAGCGTAAATCTGCCAAAAACAGCAAAGACAGCGTAAAAGACAAGGCCGAACCTGCTAAGAAAGCAGAAGCCAAAGTTGAAAAACCAAAAAATGAAAAAGCTAAACCAGAAACGGCCAAAGCAGAAAAAGCCGATAAGGTAAAAACTGCCGAGAAGCCGTCTGAAAAAGCCAAGCCTAAAGCTGAAAAAGAAACAGCAGAAGCCAAGCCTGCGAAAAAAGCTGCCATTCAGGCTGGTTATGCTGAAAAAGAACGTGCGCAAAGCCTGCAACGTAAAATGAAAGCCGCAGGTATCGACTCGACCATTACTGAAGTGATGACCGATAAAGGTAAGGTGTATCGCGTGAAATCAGCCAGTTATAAAAATGCACGCGATGCAGAGCGCGATTTGAACAAATTGCGTGTACATGGCATTGCCGGTCAGGTGACCAGTGAGTAATTTGCCTGTTGCCGATTTGTTGGCTGCCGCCGTCATCGTCATCTGCATCATTATCTCGTTGACACGGGGTATTATTGCCGAAGCAGGGGCGATGGTGGCGTGGGTGGTATCGTTTATTGCCGCCAGAACGCTTGCCATGCCGTTTGCCGATGTGGTCTTTAAATCGGTTGAGCCGCATTCTTTGGCGGTTGCCATGGGTTTTGCCGCTGTGTTTTTTCTGGCATGGCTGTTGCAGAAACTGGCACGATCGCTGTTGAGCAGTTTGATGTCTGCCGTTGGTTTGGGAAGCATCAACCGTTTGCTTGGCGGCGTATTCGGTGCAGTGAAAGGTGTGATTTTGGTGACACTGGCAGTGATGGTTTTTTCACACACTGATTTGCCGAAAACGGAAGAGTGGCAAAGTTCGCACACAATTCCGTATTTTGAATCACTTGCCGATGCTGCAATGCCTTATCTGCCTGGAAAAGATACCGCAATGTCCCATCTTTCGGGTAAAGCGGCTGAAGTTGAAGAATTGGATGATTAAGTTTGACGGATTCAGACGGCCTATGGGTCGTCTGAATCCGTTTTTATTTGCGTAAATTTAGCATCATATTGTCAACAATTCGAGCAAACTCATCTAAATTATTTTATAATGACAGCTTACCCATTTAATCTTCAAACTCGGAGAAGCACGATATGTGTGGTGTATTAGGTTTGGTTAGTCATGAGCCGGTCAATCAGATGTTGTATGATGGTTTGCAGATGTTGCAACACCGTGGTCAGGACGCAGCAGGTATTGTTACTGCCGAAGGCAATATATTTCATATGCACAAGGGCAAAGGCATGGTGCGCGAAGTGTTCCGTACCCGCAATATGCGCGACTTGGTCGGTAATGCCGGCATTGCACATGTCCGCTATCCGACTGCAGGCAATGCGGGCAGCAGCGCAGAAGCCCAGCCGTTTTATGTCAGCTCCCCATTCGGCATTGTTTTGGCACACAATGGTAATCTGACCAATACCGAAGAGCTCTATGAAAACGTATGCAACAAACACCTGCGCCACGTTAATACCAGCTCCGATTCTGAAGTCCTACTCAATGTATTCGCACACGAATTACGCCGCGAAGTCTCTAAAAATACAGCCCCTTATCAACTTACCATCGACAATATTTTCAACGCCGTTTCCGAAGTACACCGCTTGGTGCGCGGCGCATACGGCGTAGTAGCCATGATTGCAGGGTACGGCATGCTGGCTTTCCGGGATCCTTTCGGTATCCGTCCATTGGTTTTGGGTTCGCAAATTGACGAATCCGGCAAAAAATCTTATGCCGTTGCCTCCGAATCTGTTGCCTTTAATGCACTTGCCTATGATTTGGAACGCGATATCCAGCCGGGTGAGGCCGTATTTATTGGTTTTGACGGCACGATTATTTCCCGTCAATGCAGCGATAAAGCCAAATTAAGCCCTTGTCTCTTCGAATATGTTTATTTTGCCCGCCCAGACTCCGTCATCGATGGCGTTTCCGTTTATCAGTCCCGTATGGATATGGGCGTATCTTTGGCAGAAAAAATCAAACGCGAGCTGCCTGTCGATGATATCGATGTCGTGATGCCGATTCCCGATACCAGCCGACCCAGCGCGATGGAGCTTGCCGTCCATCTCGAAAAACCTTACCGCGAAGGTCTGATTAAAAACCGCTACATCGGCCGCACCTTTATTATGCCCGGCCAAGCAACACGCAAAAAATCAGTGCGCCAAAAACTCAGCCCGATGGAAACCGAGTTTAACGGCAAAAGCGTTTTGTTGGTGGATGATTCCATCGTGCGCGGTACGACTAGCCGTGAAATCGTTGAAATGGTACGCGCGGCAGGTGCACGCAAAGTCTACATTGCTTCTGCAGCTCCCGAAGTGCGCTATCCGAATGTGTACGGTATCGATATGCCGACCCGTGAAGAACTGATTGCAAACGGCCGCAGCGCAGCAGAAATCGCAACCGAGATTGGCGCAGACGGCATCGTCTTCCAAAACTTAGAAGATTTGGAAGCAGTAGTCAAAGCGCTCAATCCAAAAATCGAATCCTTTGATTCTTCATGCTTCAACGGTGTTTATCAAACCGGCGATATCGATGAAGCATATCTGAACCGTCTCTCTACCGAAAAATCAGGTTGTGGCGGCTTGAAAGTTCATCCAAGCAAAATGGAACACAGCATCAGTATCAGCGATAGCGATGATGAAGAATAAAGTAAATTGACTTACAATAAAGGCCGTCTGAAAATTAACGTTCAGACGGCCTTTAATTATGTTTTAGACACATCATGAGTACCGAAACCAAAAATTACATCACACCTACCGGTTGGCAGGCATTGAAAGACGAACTGTATCATCTGGTCAACAAAGAACGCCCGGAAATCGTCCAAATCGTTAACTGGGCGGCAAGCAATGGCGACCGCAGCGAAAATGGCGACTATCTTTACGGTAAACGCCGTATGCGCGAAATCGACCGCCGTATCCGCTTCCTAACCAAACGCTTGGAGTCTGCCGTCGTCGTCGACCCTGAAGCGCGTGAAGCCACGGACCAGATTTTTTTCAGCGCCACCGTTGGCTTATTGCGCGGAGATGGTCGTGAACAAACCGTCAAAATCGTCGGCGTAGATGAAATCGATACCGCTAAAAACAAAATCTCATGGATTTCCCCTTTGGCGCGCAGCCTGATAAAAGCACGCGAAGGCGATGAAGTTGTCTTGGATACACCGGAAGGGCGTGAGATTATAGAGATTCTATCGGTAGAATATATTAAGATTGATTGATTATGCGTGAATAAAGCAAGTGAAGCTACAAAAGGCCGTCTGAAAAATATACTTTCAGACGGCCTTTTATTTGAATATATCTACGCTTTTAATATTTTCCGGTTTTATCTCCGATCTTGCTTTCTTTGCCTTGAATCAGGTTTTGAATATTGCTTTTATGGCGGTACAACACCAATGCGGCAATGAATACGGTTGCCCATGCCCAAGAGGCGTGTGGCATCATGAAGAAGGCGAAGATGGGTGCGCAGACGGTGGCAACCAGTGCGGCAAGTGAAGAGACTTTGAAACCGAACGCCATGACCAGCCAAACCAAGGCGCAGAGCAGGGCGGTTGCGGGGGAGAGGGCGAGCAAGACGCCCAATGCGGTGGCTACGCCTTTGCCACCTTTAAAATTGAAAAATATTGGCCACATATGGCCGACCAATGCGGCGATGGCGACCAGGGCTATCGTTGCATCAGACAAATTTAAAGCATCTTGAAGACAACGCGCCAAGATGACGGCAACCAAGCCTTTTACTGCATCGCCGAGCAAGGTCAGTGCGGCCGCTTTTTTCTTACCGCTGCGCAAGACGTTGGTGGCACCGGGGTTGCCGGAGCCGTAAGTGCGCGGATCGTCCATGCCGTAATATTTTGATACGATGACGGCAAAAGACAGGGAGCCGATAAGATAGGCGGCAATAATGGCGAGTACATTGAACATTTTGGGTGCTTTACTTAAAATGGGAACGGTTATTCTATCAAAAAAACGGACAGGCAAATGGATAAAATCTTTTTGTACGGCATGAAGGCCGATACTTTAATCGGCCTATATGATTGGGAACGCGAGCGTAAACAGACTTTGATTTTGGATTTGGAAATCAGTGTTCCCGAGCGTACCGGTACGAGCGACGATATCGGCGACACCATCCATTATGGCGAAGTATGCGAAGTTGTACGCCGCAGCCTTGCCGAACAGGATTTTTTACTGTTGGAAACTTTGGCGGAACATATCGCCCAATTGATTTTAAATGATTTTGGTGCGGCCAAAGTGCGCGTTCGTATTGTGAAACCGGGTATCTTGCCCGATGTGGCGCAGGTCGGTATTGAAATTGAACGCGCTCGGGAATAAACCATAAATATATAAATTTTTAGTTTTAAATAAAAAAGAAAACGTCATGATTGGACAAATATTGGGAAGTATGTCAGGTATATTTTGGATTTTTCTGATCATTATTCCTTTGCTTTTATTAAAAGCACTGTTGAGAAATCCTAAAATAAAGGGAAGCATGGGGGAAATAGCAGTTCGTTCTGTAATTGGAAAAAATTTAGATGAGAAAACTTATTTTGAGTTTCACGATTTAATTATTCCATCTCGAGATGGTACGACGCAAATTGATCATATTTATGTCTCAATCTTTGGGATATTTGTGATAGAAACTAAAAATTACACAGGTTGGATTTTTGGTAGTGAAAAGCAATCTAAATGGACGCAAATAATCTATAAACAGAAACATTATTTTCAAAACCCGTTGCGTCAGAATTATGCTCATATCAAAGCATTGTCAGAACTATTGCAATTTCCTGAGGAGAAGTTTCATTCAATGGTAGTTTTCTTAGGTGATCGTGAGTTGAAATCGAAAATGCCACCAAATGTTTGCAGTATTAGGCAGGCGGCGGCTTATATTAAGAATTTTCAGACGGCCTTATTGCTTCCTCATGAGGTAGAGGCAATAGTTGCTGTATTGTCTTCAAGTGACTACCAAGCAAATAGTGAAAAGCTGCGAACACATACGGAGCGTTTGCAACAACGACATCAGCGGTAACTATTAGAAAAGGCATCCTCTGAGTTTATTTCTGTAAAATTTCAGACGGCCTTTAATATTTAATAATTTGGAAATGAGGTAAAAAATGGATTTGAAAGAAACTAAATTAAGCAGTGAGCCAATCTACGAAGGTTCTTTTGTTACCATCAGCCACGATCGGGTTCGCCTGCCCAACGGCAACGAAAGCCAACGAGTTGTGATCCGTCATCCGGGTGCTGCGTGTGTGTTGGCTGAAACGGAAGACGGTAAAGTTGTTTTGGTACGCCAATGGCGTTATGCCGCCGATCAGGCGACGTTGGAATTGCCGGCGGGTAAATTGGATGTGGCGGATGAAGATCCTGCCGAATGCGCTTTGCGTGAGTTGGCGGAAGAAACGCCATATGTCGCCGACAGTGTCAAACTGTTGTACTCCTTTTATACCGCAGTCGGTTTTTGCGATGAAAAAATGTATCTCTACCAAGCGCAAGGCGTGCGTTTGGGTAGCGAGTTAAGCAATGATGAGGATGAAATTACAGAAACTGTCCTGATGAGCAAGGACGAGGTGCGCAATGCATTGGCAAACGATGAAATCAAAGATGGTAAGACTTTGATTGGTTTGCAGTATTGGTTGACTCAGAATTGATATGTTAAGTAGAAAATCCTTGATGGATTTTTGAATACGTGAGCTTGATATTTGATAATAAGGTTTCATACAAACAAGGCCGTCTGAAAAAGCTTTCAGACGGCCTTGTTTTATTTTGTAGCCGGATTTTAGCCTAATAAAGCCGGTGCGAACCGTGTAATCGTATCGCGTAAAACGATGAGTTTGCCGTGGAAGAAGTGGGACGAGCCGGCAATGGTTACAACTGGCAGGCCTTGTGGTTCTGCCCATGTCAGGGCTTTGTTGATTTCGACGACTTCGTCTTCCGCACCATGAATCATCAATGTTTTGGCGACGTTGGGAACGTCGGATGGTTCCGGGCGATCGGTGTAGTGATGGACGGCGGCGCCCATCAGCAACAGCAAATCAGGCGTGCGTTCTTGGGCGGCAAAGGTAGAAACGTAGCCGCCGAATGAGAAGCCGGCCAGGGCGAATTGCGGCGCGTCAGGATGTTGCGCACGGGCGTAGTCGATAACGGCAATACAGTCTTGCGTTTCGCCGCGGCCGTAGTCGTGTTCGCCTTCGCTATTGCCTACGCCGCGCAAATTGGGCAGGTAGCAATGGAAGCCGAGTTGGCTGAGGGCTTTGGCAGCGGTTTGGATGACTTTGTTGGTGTTGGTGCCGCCTTGCAGGGGATTGGGGTGGTTGATGACGGCAACGCCGCGGGCGGAGTCTTGTGCGCTTGGCAGGTAGATGGTTTCCAGCAAACCGGCCGGGCCGGGAATTTGAATGATATCGGGTTTGAGCATGGGTGTGTCCTTGTTTGTTTTTTCAGACGGCCTGAAGCGGTTTACAGATAAAAATTCTTGCCGTTGTTTTGATTATTGGCTTTCAAATCAGCAAGCATCCGTTTGAAGTCCAAGCCGTATTTTTCGCTTAATTTTTCGGCGCGTTTTTTTAAGTTGTCGAGATTTTGTTCTTTAGGGCTGCTTTGGAATGCCATGACCGCTACGTTGCCGTGGCTTTCTGCAGGCAGCTCGAGTACGCGGCCGTCAAAGACGTTGAGCAGGCGTTCGACAAAACGTTGATAACGCTGGTCGCCGCTCCACCAGTTGGTGACAAATACGCCGTCTGGAGAGAGGGCATTGCGGCAGTCTTGGAAGAAGGGTTCTTCTACCAAAGCATCGATAATCTGTTCGCCGTCAAACCCATCTACCAAAATTACATCGGTATTGTGGTGGAACACTTTAATATATTCCGCACCATCCGCCTCGATAATTTCAAAATTTTCGCCTTCGTGCGGCAATTCAAACAGGCTGCGCGCCACAGTGATGACTTGCGGATTGATGTCCACGGCGGTTTGCTTGGTGTGGGGCAGATAGCTGTCTATCCAACGGGCAAACGATCCGCCGCCCAAGCCGATTTGGGTGATGTGTTTGGGCGGGGTTTCTGAAAACAGCAGCCAACCCATCATGGCGCGGCTGTACGACAACACCAGCTCGGACGGATGATCGACATTCATGGAGCTTTGAATGGTGTCGCTGCCCAAGTGCAGGGAACGGATATTGCCTTCTTCGGAAATGCCGACTTCGGGCAGATGGGATTTGGCTGGGCGCAGGCGGCGGTAAGGATGGCGGGGTGGCATGGGCAAAGACGGAAAGATGTAGAAGGCGTTATTTTAACAGAAACCATGATGTTTTGCGCTGGGGCGGTTTTCAGACGGCCTTTGAGTGTGTTGGATGGAAAGATAAGGTATGTATTTAATTTTCTTTAAAATCATTGGTTTTTATAATTTCGTAAGTAACTTTGTTTTAAAATGCTTGCCAAGATGGGAACTTATCGGCATAATGCCGACTTCCTTGCCGGTATAGCTCAGTTGGTAGAGCACCTGACTTGTAATCAGGGGGTCCCGAGTTCGACTCTTGGTGCCGGCACCAGTTAAAGACTGATGGTGCTGCAAGGCATTTCAGTAAGCCGGTATAGCTCAGTTGGTAGAGCACCTGACTTGTAATCAGGGGGTCCCGAGTTCGACTCTTGGTGCCGGCACCAATTAAAAGCCCGATTGTGAAAGCAGTCGGGCTTTTTGCTTATGCTTTGATATTTTAAAAGCAGACCTTATAATACCGCGTTTCCATTACAACAAAGGGCTGCCCGTCGGGCGGAACACACAAAACACCATGATTACCGTAAACACTTTGCAAAAAATGAAAGCAGAGGGCGAAAAAATCGCCATGCTGACCGCTTATGAATCCAGCTTTGCCGCGCTGATGGACAATGCCGGCGTGGATGTGTTGCTGGTCGGCGATTCTTTGGGTATGGCGGTGCAAGGTCGTCAGTCCACTTTGCCGGTGAGCTTGCAGGATATGTGCTACCACACTGAATGCGTGGCTCGCGGTACTAAAAATGCCATGATTGTCAGCGACTTGCCGTTTGGCGCATATCAGCAGAGCAAAGAGCAGGCATTTGCGGCGGCGGCAGAGTTGATGGCGGCCGGTGCGCATATGGTCAAGCTCGAAGGCGGTGTCTGGATGGCGGAGACCACTGAATTTCTGCAAATGCGCGGTATCCCTGTTTGCGCCCACATCGGCCTGACCCCGCAATCCGTGTTTGCATTCGGCGGCTATAAAGTTCAAGGCCGCGGCGACAAAGCAGAAGCGTTGCTCAACGACGCCAAAGCGCATGATGCGGCAGGAGCGGCAATCGTATTGATGGAATGCGTGCCTGCGGAATTGGCGAAAAAAGTGACCGAGACAGTTTCTTGCCCAACCATCGGTATTGGCGCAGGCGTGGATTGCGACGGTCAGGTTTTGGTGATGCACGATATGCTCGGCATTTTCCCCGGCAAAACCGCTAAATTCGTGAAAAACTTTATGCAGGGCAAAGACAGCGTTCAAGCTGCGGTCAAAGCCTATGTGGACGAAGTCAAAGCAAAAACGTTCCCATCTGTCGAACATACGTTTGCCGGATAAAATAAAAACCAGGCCGTCTGAAACTTATTTCAGACGGCCTTTTTGATGAATAAAAGCGTATAATCGGCGCGTGATTTCCGTTGATGAAACGGCGGAAAAGATAAAGGATTTTTCAAACCATGCAAATCATTCATACGATTAAAGAATTGCGCGAGTGGCGCAAAACTGCCGGAAAAGTGGCATTTGTACCGACCATGGGCAATCTGCACGAAGGCCATCTTGCGCTGGTGCGCGAAGCAAAAAAACGTGCCGATAACGTTGTGGTCAGTATTTTTGTCAACCGCCTGCAATTCGGACAAGGCGAAGATTTCGACAAATATCCGCGCACTTTGCAGCAAGATGCCGACAAATTGGCAGGCGAGGGCGTTGCCGTCGTATTTGCGCCTGATGAAAAAGAGCTGTATCCGAATGTGGAACAGCGTTTCAATGTCGAGCCTCCGCACCTGCAAAATGAATTGTGCGGCAAATTCCGCCCGGGCCATTTCCGCGGCGTTGCGACCGTTGTGACCAAGTTGTTCAACATCGTTCAACCCGATACTGCCTGTTTCGGTAAAAAAGACTATCAGCAGCTGGCGATTATCAAAGGTTTTGTCGAAGACTTAAATTTCAATATCGAAATCGTCCCGGTCGATACCGGCCGCGCTTCAGACGGCCTGGCACTTTCCAGCCGCAACCAATATTTGAGCGAAGCAGAACGCGCAGAAGCGCCCCGCCTCTATCAAGAGTTGCAAAACATTGCCGCCGCCTTGAAAAACGGCAATCTAGATTACGCCCAGCTTGAGGCCGAATGTATCCGCCGTTTGACCGATGCCGGCTGGGTGGTTGATTATGTTGAAATCCGCCATGCACACAGTTTGGCAGTGGCTCATGTTGGCGATAAAGAATTGGTGGTGCTTGCCGCCGCCCGTTTGGGTACCACGCGCCTGATTGATAATTTGGAAGTGGCTTTGGCTTAAAACCAAGCTGC
The DNA here is from genome assembly GCF_051963655.1 of Neisseria sp. P0001.S007. Taxonomy (NCBI): domain Bacteria; kingdom Pseudomonadati; phylum Pseudomonadota; class Betaproteobacteria; order Neisseriales; family Neisseriaceae; genus Neisseria; species Neisseria sp. P0001.S007. The sequence continues at coordinate 153,549 of NZ_JBQCUB010000001.1, forward strand.
TGTTAAAGGCCGTCTGAAACCTGTTTTTCAGACGGCCTTTTGTTACAATAACGCTTTTGCGTTTCTAAGGCTTTTCCATGTCCAAACCCACCGTTTCCCCGATGATGCAGCAGTATCTCGCCATCAAATCGCAACACGCCGACAAGCTGGTGTTTTACCGTATGGGCGACTTTTACGAGTTGTTTTTGGATGACGCGGTGGAAGCGGCGAAGCTGTTGGACATTACCCTGACCACGCGCGGGCAGATGGACGGCGTGCCGATTAAGATGGCGGGCGTGCCGTTTCACGCGGCGGAGCAGTATCTGGCGCGGCTGGTGAAGATGGGCAAAAGCGTGGCAGTGTGCGAGCAGGTGGGCGAAGTCGGCGCAAGTAAAGGGCCTGTGGAGCGCAAAGTCGTGCGCATTGTGACACCCGGCACGCTGACCGACGCGGCGTTTTTGGAAGACAAGGAAACCAACCGCATTGTGGCGGTGAACGCAGACAAGAAAAACGTTGCCATAGCGTGGGCTTCTTTGCAAAGCGGCGAATTTAAAACCAAGCTGACGACGGCGGACAAACTCGCCGACGAGCTGGCGCGTTTGCAGGCGGCGGAAATCCTGTTGCCCGAAGGCAAAAGCCTGCCTGATGGTTTTCAGAGTGCGCAGCCTGCCCGTGGTACGACCTCCGCCAACATCACGCGCCTGAACTCATGGCAGTTTGCCGCCGACGCGGGTGCGAAATTGTTGACCGAATACTTCGGCTGCCAAGACCTGCACGGCTTCGGTTTGGACGGCAAGGAACACGAAGCCGCCGTCGGCGCGGCGGGCGCGCTATTGAACTACATCCGCCTGACGCAAAACCTGATGCCGCAACACTTAGACGGCATTTCGCTCGAAACCGACAGCCAATATATCGGCATGGACGCCGCCACGCGCCGCAATCTCGAAATCACGCAAACCCTCTCCGGCAAAAAATCGCCGACCCTGTTTTCCATACTCGACGGCTGCGCCACCCACATGGGCAGCCGCCTCTTGGCACTCTGGCTGCACCACCCCTTACGCAGCCGCGCCCACATCCGTGCTCGCCAAAAAGCCGTTGCCGCGCTGGGTTCACAATACGAAGCCCTGCAAGGCCGTCTGAAAAACATTGCGGACATCGAACGCATCGCCGCCCGCATCGCCGTCGGCAACGCCCGTCCGCGCGACCTCGCCGCCCTGCGCGACAGCCTGTTTTCCCTGAATGAAATCGAATTGTCCGCCGAGGGCAGCAGTCTCTTAGAAACCCTCAAAGCTGTTTTCCCCGAAACCCTGCCCGTTGCCGAAACCCTCAAAGCCGCCGTGATGCCCGAACCCGCCGTCTGGCTCAAAGACGGTGGCGTCATTAATCAAGGCTATTGCGCAGAACTTGACGAATTGCGCCATATCCAAAACCACGGCGATGAATTCCTGCTTGAGCTTGAAGCGCGCGAACGCGAACGCACCGGCCTTTCCACTCTCAAAGTCGAGTTCAACCGCGTCCACGGCTTCTACATCGAGCTATCCAAAGTCCAAGCCGAACAAGCGCCTGCCGACTACCAACGCCGCCAGACCCTGAAAAACGCCGAACGCTTCATCACCCCCGAACTCAAAACTTTTGAAGACAAAGTCCTGACCGCGCAAGAGCAGGCATTGGCATTGGAAAAACGCCTGTTTGAAGCCCTGCTGAAAGAAGTTCAGACGGCCTTGCCGCAGCTTCAAAAAGCCGCCAAAGCCGCCGCTGCCCTCGACGTACTTTCTACGTTTGCCGCGATTGCGGCCGAACGCGGCTTCGTCTGCCCCGAGTTTGCCGACTATCCGGTCATCCATATCGAAAACGGCCGCCATCCCATCGTCGAGCAGCAAGTGCGCCACTTCACTGCCAACCACACCCGCCTCGACCACAAACACCGCCTCATGCTCCTGACCGGCCCCAATATGGGCGGTAAATCCACCTACATGCGCCAAGTCGCCCACATCGTCCTCATGGCGCACACCGGCAGCTTCGTCCCCGCCGATTCAGCTCAAATCGGCCCCATCGACCAAATCTTCACCCGTATCGGCGCATCGGATGATTTAGCCTCCAACCGCTCCACCTTCATGGTCGAAATGAGCGAAACCGCCTACATCCTCCACCACGCCACCGACCAATCCCTCGTCCTCATGGACGAAGTCGGACGCGGCACCTCCACCTTCGACGGCCTCGCCCTCGCGCACGCCATCGCCGAACACCTGCTGCAAAAAAACAAATCCTTCAGCCTCTTCGCCACCCACTATTTCGAGCTGACCAAACTGCCCGAAGCCCACGCAACGGCAGTCAACATGCACCTCTCCGCGCTCGAACAAGGACAAGACATCGTCTTCCTCCACCACATCGAACCCGGCCCCGCCAGCAAAAGCTACGGCATCGCCGTCGCCAAACTCGCCGGCCTGCCCAACCGCGCCCTCAAAGCCGCCCAAAAACATCTGGACGAACTTGAAGCCCAAGCCGCCGCCAGCCGTCCGCAGTTGGACATTTTCAGCGCCATGCCGTCTGAAAATAGGGTGGATGAGGAAGAGCCGGAAATTGAACCGGTTTACCATGCCCAGACCGATGAGTTGGCCGAAGCGTTGGCGCAAATCCAGCCCGACAACCTTACGCCGCGTGAAGCCTTGGATGCTTTGTATCGCTTGAAAGATATCTGCAACAAGGTGTCGTAAATAACTCAAAGGCCGTCTGAAACAGGAGAAACATATAATGAGTTTTGCTGACATTACCGTGGTGGGTATTACCGGTGCAGATTCTTATACTGAGGGCACGATGTACGCCATTATCCGCAGCTGTGCCGAATTGCCCGGCAGCCGTGGATTGCTGATCAGCCCGAGCTGTCCGCAAGGTTTGCCGGAGAATATCCGACATCAACCTTGCCGGCCATTCGGTTATCTCGAATACAATCTGTTTGTTTTGTACCAACTGATGTATTACATCGAAACCGATTATTGTTTGATTGTTCAAAATGACGGCTGGGTGTTGAACGGTCAAAACTGGCAGGATGCCTATCGGGAATATGACTACATCGGCGCACCTTTGCCGATTTTGTTGGAAACCGAAGCCGACGGGCAGTTTTTCCTGAAGGGGACCGACCAATATTTGGCCAAACAACATCTGATTCAGACTTCTCCGAATTTGGATGAGCTGCAGAACGGCGGTTTCAGCCTGCGCAGCAAGCGGCTTTTAACCATGCCGCGACAGCTGGGCTTAAATGTAGAAATCCGGCCGCCTTTGCCGCCGAAAGACGGAAAAATTGCCGATATGGAATGGCTGGTGCGTCTGCACCACGAAGATATGTTTTTGACGGCGCAACACCGTTATAGATTGCAGGACTTGGGTCTGAAATTCGCGCCTCCGAATATTGCGACGCAATTTTCTTCAGAAGTACCGTTTATCAATCGAATGAGGAATGTCCCTTTAGAGCGCGTCTTTGGGGCGCACTGGATGGGAAATGTGGTCTTGACCGGCTGCAACCGTGTCCGTTTTGCCCAATTAAATGGTGATGAGTTGGAAACATTATCCCGTTTTTTTAGAAATTTGGGTTATGAATTAGAATAAATAAAGGCCGTCTGAACTTTCAGACGGCCTTTTTTAATGGTTGTTAATGATGATGGTGGGCATGGCGTGCGACCGCGCGTTTGGTACCGACAGGCACAATCAGCGTCGCGTAAGTATTGTCTTTCTGACATACGCTTTTATCGCCGTAATCGGTCTCGTTCACCACTTTGATTTTCCACAAGCCGTCAATCAGCGTAATTACATTGACCACGCCGTTTTTATCGGTTTTGCCGGAGAAGCCTTGAGGCTCGCGATGGTCATGGGTTGATTCCAAGTCCATTTCGGCCAAAGTGTCGGAGCTGGCGGTAACAGTGGCTTTAACCAAAGGCTCGCCTTTATACAGGACTTTGACCGGCAAAATACCGCCAGCTTTGACTGCGTTCGGATTTTTCAGTGGAACCAGTTCCAGCTCTTGGCCGATAGGGCGGGTCAATACCGCTTCATCGACTGCGCTGTTGCCCACGTGGACGAAACTCTTGCCGAACATTTGCGATTGTTCGCAATAGGTGGCACCGGCCAGCTGTTTCAAGGTTTGCTGTTTCCAGCCGTCTTGGTTTTTCGACCAGAAAGTCGGTTGGTAGGTCGCGCTGACCCAGTAGGAGCCTGCGGGCAGGGCGGCTTTGGAAACGTATTGATAGTTTTCGCCCTTATTTACCAAATCAACAGTTTTCTTTGAGCTGTCGGTCAATTGCAGCGGTTTGAAAATATGCACGCGGTCGTCGGCGATTTTTTCGACATTGGGGAAGTCGTGGCTATAACCCAAATCCGCATGCAGGATTTTGCCGGCAGGCTGATGTGCCGGTGCGGCCACCCAAACATCGTGCGCCTGCGCTGCTGCGCCTAATCCCAGCAATCCTAAAAGCATCCACTGTTTCATCGTTTCTACACTCCATCTTTCTATTATTGAACAAAACGCCTAATGATTCGGCGAATACGAACGGTACTCTTTTTTATTAACTTTGTAAATAATATGGTTTAGATTTTATAGTTATAAATAATTATTTTTTGATTTCAGACGGCCTCGGTTTATATAACCAAAACTGATAAACCCAAAAGCAAACATTATTTCCCGTTTGCCTCCGATACCGATAAAGTATCGCCATACTTTTAATAGGAGCCGACCATGAATATCCGTACCCTTTCTTTTGCCGCATTGACCGCCGCGCTGGCGTTGAGTGCCTGCTCTCCCAAAAACGAACAGTCTGCCGACAATGCCGCTTCCGCAGGCAAGGCCGGTAATGTGAAGCTGTTGAACGTTTCTTATGATGTCGCACGAGATTTTTATAAAGAATACAATCCTTTGTTTGTCAAAGAATATGCTGCGAAAAACGGCGGTGCAACGGTTGAAATCCAACAGTCGCACGGCGGCTCCAGCAAGCAGGCTTTGGCTGTCGCCAACGGTTTGGCTGCCGATGTGGTCACCATGAACCAGACTTCCGATATCGAGCTTTTGGTGAAAAAAGGCCTGATTAAAGACGATTGGAACACGCGCCTGCCGGACAATGCCGTGCCTTATACCAGCAACGTCGTTTTCTTGGTGCGCAAAGGCAATCCGAAACACATCCAAGACTGGGGCGATTTGGCCAAAGACGGCGTGCAAATTGTTTTGGCCAACCCGAAAACCACAGGCAACGGCCGCTACGCCTTTTTGGGCGCGTACGGCTACGGCTTGAAAGTCAACAACGGCGATGAAGGCAAAACCCAAGATTTTGTGGCCGCATTGCTGAAAAATACGCCTGTATTTGAAAACGGCGGCCGTGCGGCAACGACGACATTCAGCCAACGCAATATCGGCGATGTCTTGGTTACCTTTGAAAACGAGGCCAACTACGTCAGCAAAAAACTGACCCAAGACCAATTTGAAATCGTCTATCCGAGCTATACCATTATTTCAGAAGCACCGGTTGCCGTCGTGGACAGTGTGGTCGATAAAAAAGGCACGCGCGCCGCTGCCGAAGCCTACCTGCAAAACCTCTGGAGCGAACCGGCTCAAGAATTGGCCGCCAATCTTTATCTGCGTCCGCGCAATGCCGAAGTGTTGGCCAAACACAAAGCCGACTTCCCCGATATTGAAACTTTCAATCCGAATGAGAAGTTCGGCGCTTGGTCGGACATCATGAAAAAATTCTTTGCCGACGGCGGATTGTTTGATCAGCTTTCCGGTAAAAAATAAGGTGTGAACATGGAGGCCGTCTGAAATTTCAGACGGCCTTTTGCTACAATAAGCCTTTTCCTTATCTACCTTTTCCCATGTCCCAACGCAAAATCATCCATATCGATATGGACGCATTCTACGCTTCGGTAGAACTGCGCGAGCAGCCGCACTTGAAAGGGCTGCCCGTCGTTGTGGCGTGGGACAGCACTCGGTCGGTCATTTGTGCCGCGTCTTATGAAGCGCGCAAATTCGGTTTGCACTCGGCTATGTCGGTGGCGACGGCAAAAAGACTGTGTCCGCAGGCGGTGTTTGTGCCGCCGCATTTTGATTTGTACCGCCAAGTGTCGGCGCAGATTCATGCCGTGTTTCGGCGTTATACCGATTTGATCGAGCCTTTGTCTTTGGACGAAGCCTATTTGGATGTTACCCGAAATTTTAAAAATATCCCGTACGCCAGCGAGGTGGCCAAACGCATTCGCGCCGAGATTTTTAAAGAAACCGGTTTGACGGCCTCCGCAGGCATTGCGCCCAATAAATTTTTGGCCAAAATCGCGTCCGACTGGCGAAAACCGAACGGACAGTTTGTGCTGCCGCCGCCCAAAATCATGGCGTTTTTGGAGAGCTTGCCGTTGGGTAAGATTCCCGGTGTCGGCAAAGTCACGCTGAAAAAAATGAACACCCTCGGTATGCAGACTGCCGGCGATTTGCGCCGTTTTGAGCGCGGCGAACTTTTAAACCATTTCGGCCGCTACGGCTACCGCCTTTACGATTTGGCACGCGGTATTGACGAGCGGCCGGTCAAAGCTGAACGCGAACGCCTGCAAATCTCAACCGAAATCACCTTACCCGAAGATTTGTCTCTGGCGCAGGCTTCAAGCCATTTGCCGCACCTTGCCGAAGACCTCTGGCGACAGATCGAACGCAAAAATGTCGAAGCCAAAGGCGTTACCCTCAAACTCAAAACCCACGATTTCCGCATTATTACGCGTTCGCTGACGTATTCTTCCGTCCTTCCCGACAGTGCCTCGCTGCTTCAGGCGGCGCATACTTTGCTGCAACGCATACCGCCGCAACGCGAAGATGCCTTCCGCCTGATCGGTATCGGCGTGAGTCATTTGCTGCCGAAAAACCAGCAGCAGACGCTTTGGTTATAAAGAAATAGAAAAGCATTCTTTCCGTTTGAAGATAGGGCGCAGGACAATATCGTTCCATAACCATATCGACAGCCGTTTCAACAGGCCGTCTGAAAATTATTAGGAACAACCAGCCATGTCTTTATTCCGTCCTCAATTTTGGAAAATCCCCGAAACCAATGATGCCGAACGCCGCCGCCTGCCTGAGTTGGCGGCTGCTTTGGAGCGCCGTTTGCAAGACATTGCCGCGCGTTATCCGCAAGCCGTGTTCGCATCCAGCCTTGCGGTTGAAGATATGGTCATTACCGATGCCGTTTGCCGTCTGAAACTGCCCATCCGCATCATTACGCTCAATACGGGCAAACTCAATCCCGAGACCGCCGCGCTGATTGCCGAAACCAATGCGCGTTATCAAACCGAATTGGAAGTGTTTTATCCCAACCAGCAAACCGCCGATGAATTTGAAGCGGAATTCGGCACGACCGCCATGTACGACAGCGTCGAGTTGCGCCGCCGTTGCTGCCATATCCGCAAAATCGAACCGCTCAACCGCGCTTTGCACAACGCCCCCGCATGGCTGACCGGACAACGCCGCAGCCAGTCCGAAACGCGCAGCGAATTGAATTTTGAAGAGCAGGATACAGGCCGCAACATCGCCAAATTCAATCCTATTTTCGATTGGGAAGAGCAGGATGTTTGGGCATATGCGCACGAGCACCAAGTTCCGCTCAATGCGCTGTATCATCAGGGCTATCCCAGCATCGGTTGCGAACCCTGCACGCGTCCGGTCAAGCTGGGCGAAAATATCCGCGCCGGACGATGGTGGTGGGAGAGTAAAGACAGTAAGGAATGCGGTTTGCACAAATAATCAAAGGCCGTCTGAAAACGTTTCAGACGGCCTTTTTGACGGTTTAACAAAATGATTTATCAAGAATTTGTTTTTCGCTCGACAAAAGAGGAAAGCAGGGCGGTATCGATGTCCCATTTCCAGATGCCTTGATCTGAGCCGTCCATGCCGCGCAGGAAGAGGTAGCGGATGGCGATTTTGGGCAAGGGCTTGCCGCGCAGGGCATAGTAGCGCGCGATGGCAACGGCGTAGATCAGGGCTTGCAGGTAGTAGTGATGATGCGCCACGGCTTCGTTCATCACCTGTTGGGTGTAGGCGCTTGCATCGTTGCCCAAATGGTTGGATTTGTAGTCGATTAAAACGACATTGCCGTCTGAATCTTGGCAAACCATATCGATAAAGCCGTTTAAATAGCCTTGCAAATCATGGAAATCAAGCAGTTGCGCGGCTTGGACGCATTCGGGCGGCAGGTTTGCTTCGCTTGAGGCAAACCAACGGCGCAAGTCGTCCAGTTTGAAATCGTCCATGTACAGGGTGAACCCCATTTCGGGCAGGCGTCGGGTTAGCGGAATCTGCGACAGGCTCTCGTTGATTAAAGGTGTCAGGCGGCAGGTGTCGAGCATGGTACTTACCGTCGGCAGCCATTTGTCTTCAAAGCTGTGGCGTTGCAAAACTTCGGCAATCATTTCGGATTGGCTCTCGACAGAGGCGGCGAAGTCGAGTTTTTCCAGCATTTCATGCAAACATACGCCGGCATTGGTGCCGCGGGGGAAATGATGGATATCGAGGCCGTCTGAAAGCGGGGACGGCAGGTTTTCAGACGGCATGGCACGGTCTGTGCTTTCTGCCGGATCGATGGCAGGTTGCAAAGGCTCGTGTTGCTCGTCGGTTGACTTGGTGTGCCGGCTCAAACCGGTAAAGCTGGTGTGGCGGATAAAGTCAAAATTGCGGTGTTTAATGCTCTGTGCGCTCAAGGCTTGGTCTTGCTGGCGGCTGTATTGATAGACGGTTTCCGGCGGGGCTTCTTCCGTGAAGGTGAATTCCGTATTTTCGGGCGCGTTTTTGATAAAGCGTTGCCAGTTGGTTTTGAGCATTTCTACAACGTCTGTCGCGCTTTGATAGCTTTGGCTGACGCTTTCGCGGCCGGCCTCTGGCAAACCTTCGAGCAGATAGGCAAAAGGATTGTTCGGCGTACAGTTTTTGTTGGCGGCAGCGTAGATGTTGAGCTGTTCTTCGGCGCGGGTAAGGGCGACATAGAGCAGGCGTAAATCTTCCGCCGTCTTTTCGTCGGCAAGATGGCTTAGTTCTGCTTCCGAGGTTTGCGATTTCGCCAGCAGCTCGGTTTCGTGGTTGTCAGTATGCAGGATTTTCCAGTTTTCTTTGGAATTGTCTTTGGTATCCCACGCGAAGGGGCAGTAAACCAAAGGATATTGCAAACCTTTCGACACGTGCATGGTAACGATTTTGACCAGTTTTTCGTCGCTTTCAAGACGGATGGTTTGCGCGTCTGACGGGAAATGGCCGCTGCGCGCGCGGCTGATTTGTTCGTTCAGCCATTTATGCAGGGCGGCAGGGTTGCGGCTTTGGCTGTCTTCTTCGGCCAAAAGCTCCAGAATTTGATAGTAGTTGGTCAGGCTACGCTCGTTGCCGCCTTTGAGCAGGCGTGTTTCGATGTCATGTAGGGCGGCAAACTGCTGCACGGCGGCAAAAATGCCGCCTTTCCGCCATTTTTCCATGGCTTGGGCAGACGACTCCAGCCATTTCAGCAGCTGGTGTTCGTTGTGGTTGAGTTCGTAAATCTCTTTGGCGGTATAGCCGAACAAAACGCCGGTCAAGACAAAGCGCAGCCAGTCGGTTTGCCTTGGGTTGAGCCAAAAGCCGATCAGCGCGGACAGAGAGTCTGCCTCGGCGGAATCGAAAACGGACTGGCGCGACAGCAACACGCTTTGGATACGGCGCTGTTTCAGTTTCCCTGCAATCATCGCCGCTTCGTTGTTGGTGCGCACCAAGACGGCAATATCGCCGGATTCCAACGCGCGGCCTTTGAAGTTCAGACGGCCTTCGGCTGCTTCATTGAGCGCAAAGGCAATTTCATCGGCGCAATATTCGGCGGCACAGCCGCGCAAAATCTCTTTGTCGGTTTGGTCGTCCGTATTGAGCCAGCGCACTTGGATGGCGGGGCGGTGTGGCGACAGCCGGCTTTCGGCGCGGCTAGCGGAGACATCGCTGTAATCGATGTTTTCCAATACGAAGGGGTGTTTTTTTTGTTTGAACAAGGCGCTGATGCCGTTAATCAGTTTGGCATGGCTGCGATAGTTGACAGCGAGGGTGTAATGCCTGTCCGCATCTTGCGCGGCTTGCAGATAGGCGTAAATGTCCGCACCGCGAAAGCTGTAAATCGCCTGTTTGGGGTCGCCAACGAGAAACAGCGGGCAGCCTTGTTCGATAAAAATTTGGCGGAAAATTTCGTATTGCAGCGGGTCGGTATCTTGGAATTCGTCAATCAGCGCGATTTCCCAGTTTGCTGCCGCCGCTTTTGCCAATGCGTTGCCGTGTTCATTGGTGGTCAATGCCTGATGGACATCCAGTAGCAAATCGTCAAACACACGCTCGCGGCGTGATTTTTTTTGTTCGGCAATGGATTGGTTGATGTAGGAAAGTAGGTCGAGTTGCAGGCAGATGAAGACTGCTTCTTCTGCGCTTTCCATTGCCTGCAAATCACGACCGAGATTGGCCAAGGCTTGCAGCTGAATAATTTCCGGCGCATCGGCATCGGCTTTATATTCTTTTTTCAGTTTGCTGTTGAGTGTATCGACACTGAAATGGTTTAGTTTTCCTAGTGTTTGTTTGCTTAGGCGGGGCAGACGGTTGGATTCGGAGTTTGTTTTTAAATCGGTAAAAACATTTTCAAAGGTATTTCTTCTGTAGATCTGGCCGTTAAGTTTGGGCAAGATTACCCAAAACGCTTTTTCCAAGTCTTCCAACTGGCTGCAAACTTTTTGCCATGTTTCTTGAAGGTTAGCTTGGGCTTCTTTCAAATCGCCTTCGGGCCGTCTGAATTTCAGATAGGGGCGGCCGGTATAGCTTTTGATTTCGGCAAGCATTTCTTCAGGCGTGCATTTCCGATCAAAAACCAATTGTGCCAATGTGGCATCGGTTGCCACTTTTTGCCGCCAAAAGTCTTGCGCAGGAATCAGCAGCCTCTCGCGCGAGTCGTCCGACAGCTCGACATCCAAAGGTGCGCCGCACAAAAACGCGTAATCGCGCAAGACGCGCTGACAGAAGCCGTGGATGGTGTAAATCGATGCGTTGTCAAACTGGCTCAGCGCGGCTTTGAGGCGGAGAGTCAGGCGATGGCAGCTTTCCTGTCCGTCTTGCTCGCCTAAAGCCAAAGGAATCAAGCGATTGAGAAAGTCATCGGGGGATTTTTTCTCTTTTTCGTAATATTTGTTCAGGCCGTCTGAAATATGTTCCGGCTCGCCGCCCAAGGTTTGGATTTCGTTCAAAACCTGCAACACTTCGTCCAAACGCGCGCGCAAACGGGTTTTCAGTTCTGCCGTCGCCGCTTTGGTAAAGGTAACGACCAGAATTTTCTCGATGTCTTTTTTTTCTAAAACAATCAGTCGGGTAAAAAGCGCGGCAATGCCGTAGGTTTTACCCGTACCGGCAGAAGCTTCGATGAGGTTGGTACCGTCGATGGAAAGTGTGAGCGCGTCAAAAGGAAGGGCGGAAGACATGGTTGGAACGGAATAATATTAGCGAGGCATTATCATAACAGAGATAGTGTGTTGTTTTGCATTGATGATAAAAATGCCGTCTGAAAACTTTCTGTTTTCAGACGGCATGTCTTAATGGCTATTAAATGACTTCAATAGTGCATTTTAGTAGCGCAAACGGCGTCTGGCGTAGCTTGGTTGGCGAGGATGGTAGGTATAACGGTTCGCCGCAGGAGCTTTACTGTCGTCATAGTAGTACGCAACATTATTACCGTTGATGGTCGTATTGTTGACGCTCAAACCGGTTGGAGAGCCGGTAGTGATAACAACATTGTCGCTTTGGATGGTGTTTGCCGTATTGGTTACGGTGGCGTCGTTTTTACCTTTGGCGTTGATGCCGCCGTTTGGTTTGCCTGAAGCGTAGCTGCCGTTGACATTGACGGTCAGATTTTTTTCGTTAACGCTGCTGATCGCGCCGGAAGTATTGACTTTGTTGCCTTCTACTTCAACGGAGTTGTTGGATACCAGGTTGGTACCGTGCAGGTTGACGTCGCCGTTGTTGGCATTGATTTTAATATCGTTGCCGGCCACTACATTTGCGCCTGCGGCGGTAGAAGACGCGTTATCGGTTTTGTTGACGCCGACAGAGCCGTTGACGTGAGGAACGGCAACACCGGTTTCAACATTGATTGTCGCGCCAGCGCCGATACCGACATTAACGGCTGTACCTTGGTTTGAGGCAGTATTGGCTGACTCGGTGAAGGTTACGCCGTTGCCTGCGGTAATGTTGACGTTGTTGTTGGCAGTAATGTTGGATGCGATTTCAGCAGAGTCTTTGGCGTTGATGACAACATTGGTAGCATTCATATCGCCTTTGACGGCGGTAGATTCTTTTTTGTTTTCATCAGCGTAGTTGACGTTCAGGTTCGCATTCACATCAACGTTTGAACCGTCCTTGGTGTATGCGCCGATAGTCAAAGAAGCGCCGCCTTGTTTGCTGCTGCTGTTGCTGGTGTTATGGGCGGCAGTGTTGTGGTATGAACCTGCATCAATGTTGATCGCACCGGTAACATCATATTTTGTACCTTCATCAGACACTTTGTCATTTGCCAAAACGATGGCATTGCCTGCGTTGATGGTGGTTACGGTTGCAGTGGATTCATTGTGGGTCGAAGAGTTGCCTTGACCTTGTGCAGTGATTTCACCGCCGATGCCTTTGTTGGTGCTGATGCCTGCAGAAACGACCAAACCGCCGCCGTTTTGTTTCACATCGGATTTTGCACCGCTGTGTGCCGCTGCATGGGTAACGTTTTTGGCAGCTTCAACCACATTGCCAGTCGCATTAATCACGGTACCTTCTTGATTAATATTGCCGTTTGCAGTGATGGTGGTGTTGCCGCCGGTGTTGATGTTGGATACATGAGATGTATTCGTTACGGTAGTTGCATCTGTTTTGGTGCTGGTAATGCCGACAGATACGCCGACGCCTGCAACGTTATTTTTTTCGTATGCAGTAGCAGATACGCCCAAATCGGTTACGCGGCCGGATTCGGTTACAGTGTTGCTGCCTTTGGATGCAACAACATTGACGTCATTGGCTGCGGAAATATTGACGGATTCTTCGCCGTTGATTTGGCTGCCGCTGACGGTAACGTTTGAGTTGGAAGACAACTGGGTGTTTTTACCGGTCAAAATGCTGCCGTTCAGGCCGACAGAATGGGTGTCGGTGTGGGTATCGGTGAATTTGATACCGGCTTTGGCAGTCACGCTGCCGTTTTCTTTATTGGTTTCGATACCAGAGTAGCCTTTGATGGAATACTCGTTGACCTGTTTGTTTTCTACCGCTTTGGCAGCATCAATGGTCAAATCGCCTGCGGAAGACAGTTGCAGTTTTTGTGCTGCAAACAATGCAGAACCGATCACATTGATGTCTTTGTTGGAAACAACGGTCAGGTCGGCATTGGAAACCAGGGTGGAACCGGTTACTTTTTCAATGCTGCTGTTGCTGCTGGTTTTAGAGGTAGTGATATTGAAAATCGTACCTTTACGCGCGCTTTGTGAGGAAGTATCGGTGCTGGTGGCGTTTTTAATATCAACATTGCCTGCTTTGGAGCTGACGAATGTACCGGCTTGGCCTTCAACGGTACTGCCGTAAACGTTGACGCCGTTTTTTGCACCCAAGACTACGTTTGAGTTGGCAGTAATGCTGCTGCCGTGCAGGTTTTCTGTACGGTTGTTTTGAACTTGGCTTTCACCGCCGAACAGGCCGCCCCAGTATTTTTTCTGGTCATCGAGGCTGTTGGTATTAGTGGTGGTTTGAGTGCCCAAGTTGATCTTGTTGACATCGGTAACGACATTGCCGTTTGCCGCGATGCTTGCGCCGTAAGTGCTCAAATCGCCTTCGGAAATCAAACCGATATCACCGGCTGCGGAGATTTTGGTTTGATGGGCGGTAGAGTTTTTGGAAGATTTTGTAGCGATACCGGTTTTCAGGGCGGCAGTTTCATTTTTGAAGCTGACATAAGTCGAGCTGCTGTCGGTTTCGCTGTTGCTGCTCAATACGATGCCTTGTTGTGCGGCAATGCGAGCATCAGCAGCCGAGTTCAGTTCGGTCGCGTCCAATTGAACTTTGCCGGTGGTGGCAATATTGACAGAACCGGCATTGATTTTGGTTTGATGCAGGCTTTCGTCAGCAGAAGAGCTCAGGTTGTTGTTGTACCAAAGGCCTTTGCTTTGAGTATGGTCGGATTCTATACGGTTGGTTGTTTTTACCGCGTTAGAATTGATGTTGCCCGTGGCAGAAGCAGTCAGCGCGCCGGCATTGATATTGGCCGCGCTCAGATTGAGGCTGCCGCTATTGTTCAAAGTCAATGACTCGGATGCATTGATATTGCTGCCGGTAAAGGCTTCCGTTTTGTTGCGGTCCGAACGGAAGTGCTGAACATTTTTCGCCTCTTTGCCACTAGAAGATTTGTTGGCGGAATGGCTGGTAACCGTGCCTTTGATGTCGGTATCGCGGGCAAACAATTCCATTTGTGCGCCGGTCAGATTGGCAGACTGGATGCTCAGGTTGCCTTTGCTGTCAATATTCAGGTAGCGGGTGCCGGTAATGGCCGCATTTTGAATGTTTTGTTTGGCGCGTTTGTCGGTCGCGTGGATGCGGATGGTACCGGCGCGCATACTGCCGAAGATATGACCGTCAAGCACCGGCGCATTTGAAGCAGCGTCCAATGCTTCGATTTGTGCGGTTTTGTAGTCGAAGTTGCTTTTGCCTGAAGAAACGTTGATGGCATCGGCGGCATTGACGTTGGCTGATTTGCCGACAACAACTTGCGGCGCGAGCAGGTCAACTACGCGGTTGCCGCTCAAATTACCGTTTACTTGCAGTTGTTTGCCATTGTCGCTGATATTGAAAGATTTCAACGCGCCGTCTGAAACAGTTGGCGTACCGACAACCAAGGATGTGCGGTTGGCATTCAGGATGCTGCCGCCGTTGTGGGTAATGCCGTTAGGGTTTGCCAAAACATAGTCTGCGGCAATACCGAATATCTCTTGTTGACCTAAGATCAGAGAAGGGTTTTTGCTGACCACTTCATTCAAGATCACAGATGCGGCCTGACCTTGGAAGTTTTTGTTGGCAGACAGGTTTCCGGCCAGTTGGGATTTACCGGCAGACAGGGCATTATTCAAAACGGCGCCGTGTTGGGAAACGTTGTACTTGTTATATTGGTTGTGAGAAAGACCTTGGGCCGTCGGTGCGGCAATGTGGACGATGTCAACATTGCGTTGCTGCTGTACCGAAGTTTGGCCGATGGCTTCGATATTGGCCGCTACCGCTGCATTTCCCAGGAATGCAAAGCACACGGCGACAGTTACTTTGCCGGAAGCTGAGAGCTTAGGCTGATATAAAGTGTCGATTTTCATGGATTTTAATCCTTATTTATCGTGATGGAGATTGAATCAGAAATCCCATATCGGGTATTGGATTTCTGTTGAGGAAATTTTTGAATGTATTAACATTGTTATGAAATTTTTTACAATCATACCACCAGTATGGCCTTATGTGCACTATTTCAAATGCAAATAAAAACCGCACATCTCATTGATATTAATAGAAAATTAATAATGTTAAGATGGGCGGTTTATATATTGGATAAAAGGATATATATTTACATAACTTTAAAATGGAATGCGCAAAGAAACGGTCACATGATCCTGTATTTCGCCGTTTGATTGGTTGGGCATGCGTGCAAAACCTTTGCCATAGTCGGCAGAAAGCTGCCATTTGTCCGCCTTACCTAAATTCAAACCTGCAACCACACCCATGGCGCGTTGCGAACCTTCATGATGATTTTTGGCCACGCCGATGTCTGCACCCAGATAAGGCTCGATATAGATGCCGTGGGGCGTATTGCGGCGGAAATAAACGGTATTGCTTAACAGGACTGCGCTGTTTGCGCTCAAAGAAGTCGAACGGAAACCGCGTACATTTTGATAGCCGACGATGTCCATTTCTTTGGTGGCAAACAAATCATGCGGGCTATATTGGGCATCGATTTGGTGATGGTTGCGCACGATCCATTTACCCAAAGGACGGTTTTGAATCAAATTGCTTTGCAAGGATACAGAGGTATAGCGCTTGTCGAACGGCGTATGTTCGGTATTTTTCGCAAACCCTTGTTCCACGCCGATATTGTTGAGCCAAATGCCGTTTGGCAGGATGGCTGTATGCGACAGGCCGACTTGTGCCGAATAGATTTCCGGGCTTTGCAATTCCAGTTTGCTGTCGGCAAATTTTGCAGTCTGTTTTACGTAATCGATGCCGGCATAGGCGGAGGTAATGTGTTTTTGACTGCGTGAGAATACGCGGTCTGCTTTGATTCCTGCCGCTTTGGATTTGGAGCGGTAGGCATAGCGTGTCACGCTGGGCGTTAAGATGCTTTGCGATTGCGACGCGGCGGCGTAAGTGCTGAATGTCCATGCGCCATAAGGTACTTGGTAGAACATACTGCCGCCGCGACTGTAATGGCTGTCGTGGTTGTTTAGATTGGTATAGCCGTTTAAATAAAGGGAGTCGCTCAATCCCAACGGGCTGCCGATATTCAGGCTGCCGCGCAGTGTCGTGGTATTGGGTTTGCTACCTTTATTGTCGATGATGACACTGCTGCCCCAATGTTTTTGGGCATCGTTGTTGAGTTGGATGGAGGCGGTACCGTCATCATGCGGATAAACATCGATGCTGACGTTGTTGCCGACAACATGGTTTACCTGTTCAATACCTTGGTCGAGGTATTGGATGTTCAGCGGTTTGCCTTGATGATTGGGGAAGAGGGTATCAACGTTGACCGTACGGGAGCCGCCGGTAATCTCACGGATTTTGCCTTCGATGACTGCCAATTTCAGGATACGTTCAGGCGTGGTTTCAAATTTGATTTGCGTGTGCGGATAACCTTGAGCGATATATTCGGCAACGATGTCCCGGTTCAGTTGGTTGATGCTGTTTTGATTGATGCATTTGGGTAACTTGGCTTCAATCTTTTTGGAATCGATGAGGGTAATACCGGAAAGCTCGATACCGGTGTAATCCAAGCATTCGGTATTGTTTTCAGACGGCCCTTCTTGTGCAACCGTGTCGTTATCTTGTTTTTTCTGTAAATCCCATGCCGACTGCTCGCGTTTTTGGATTTCGACCGAATGAATCTGATCGAGATTGTCGCGGAAGTCTTTGTCGAATTGGTTGGGTACGTTTTTATCGATTTGATTAAGCGGATTCGGTGTATTGGCCGCATAGGCGTTTAGCGCGGAGAGAATCAATACGGGCAGGGGAAGAAGGCGGGATTTATACATGGTGTCGTAATTTTATAGGGATAATAATTGGGTTTATTTTATCGAAAATAGCTGCTTGGGGCGTATCAGTTTTTATCGTTGTCTGTAATCAGGGTTTGCTGAACTGCTATGAAATAAATTTCTATGATAATACCATAAAAATGTTAAGAGAATTTAAATAACAAAAACCTGCCTTTGAAAAGGCAGGTTTTTTCAGACGGCCTTTGAGCCGTTAAAGATTTTGCAAACGCTCGACAGAAGGTGCGTAGTAGTAAGCACCTGATACGGCTTTAGACAAATATTTCAGCAGTAAGTCGGTTTTGCCGTCTGCATCGCCGAACATATTGAGCAGTTGAACTTCAATATTGTGCAGCGTGTTGCAATAGGAAGTGAACATCAAACCATGTTCGCCGCTGAGTTTGCCGAAGGGTAGGCTGCGGCGGACAATTTTCAGGCCAACGCCGTTTTCTTTAACATTGACGCGGCCGAGATGGGAATCTGGCAGGCGCACGTCTTTGCTGAATTCGTCATTGGTTTCTTTGCTGCGGCCAACGCTGGCTTCTTGTTCGGCAGTGGGAACGGCATCCCATTTTTTCAAATCGTGCAGGTATTTTTGCAGCAAAACATAGCTGCCGCCGGCATCAGGTTTGCCTTCGGGAATAATGGCGACATTGCGCACATTGTCATCGCCCTGCGGATTTTCCGTGCCATCGACAAAACCGTCCAAACCGCGGTCTTCATACAGGCGCAGGCCGTGTTCTTCAGTGGATACGCGGATGCTGTCGCCGAATGCGCCTAAAACAGATTGAGCCAAAGCATAGGCGGCTTTTTGCTCGGTGGCTTGAATGTGGATATAGAGATCGTGTTGGGTGGAGGGGGCGAGGCCGTTGCCCAATTCTGGGAAAGGTTTGATTTCACTGCCTTCGTTAGTATGGCCGAACGATTGCCATGCGCGGCTGCCGAAGGCAATGGTCAAACCCAAAATATCATTTGGAAAACGGGTTTTTAATTTGGCCAGAGCCTCCAAAGAAAGACGGCAGGCAGATTTGATGGCTTCGTTGCGGCCGTCTGAAATGTCTGCTTCGATAAAAATACCGGCTTGTGCGTGATCAGGAATAATAGCTGATTGAGGTTGGCTCATGATGATTCCTTTCAAAATATTATGGGTTTTTACGCGGGGGATTATACACTGAAAGTTTCAGACGGCCTAAAATCTGCCTTTTGATTTTTTAGGGCGGAAAGGCATGTTTGGCAAGATGTTTTTTGTGAGCGTCATTCTGTTGCAAGTGTTTACATTCGGGCTCGGGCGTTCGTTGCAATGGCTGTTTGCGCCTTGGATTGGCAAAGTTGGCAGACGTTGGCTGATGGGTATTTCCTATTTCATTACAAACGGTTTGTTGGTCGGCTTGCTGCTGGAGTTGGGACATATAATGTTCCGCGTGGTGGCGTTTTGGATGGTGATCTTGCTGTTTGTGATGTATGCCGCGCTGGCGACATTTATCCTGTATCTTTTGCTGCGCCGTTTTATGGCACGCCAACCGCTGTCACGAAGCCTGCGGCTGTTTGCGCCTTTGTTTGTGGCCGGTTTGCTCGGTTTTGGGATGTATAACGCCTATACGCCCGTTGTCCGCTATCAAACTGTCTTCATCAATAAGAAAATGGATAAGCCGCTGCGTATCGGCGTGGCCAGTGATTTGCACTTGGGGATTTTGTTTGGCGCGCGTCAATTAGACAAACTGACGGACATCATGAAGCGGGAACAAGTCGACATGGTGTTGCTGCCGGGCGATTTGATGGACGATACCGTCGATGCGTATCTGAAAGAAAACATGAAACCGCATTTGCAGAAGCTGACTGCGCCGATGGGCGTTTATGCCACTTTGGGCAATCATGATTGGTTCCGCGATCAGAAGCGCATCAAACATGAATTGGAAGTGGCAGGTTTGAAGGTTTTGGCCAATCAGGTTTTGGAAGTAAATGGTGTGTTGCTGGTAGGGCGGAGCGATGATTTGGATCGCAAGCGCCCCAGTGCGGAGCAGCTTTTGGAAGGTCAAAATACCCAATTACCGGTTTTATTGATGGATCACCGTCCTACTTCAATCGAAACCCATGCCCGGCTGCCGATAGATGTGCAGGTTTCCGGCCATGTCCACAACGGCCAAGTTGCCCCTGCCAACCTTATTGTCCGTACGCTTTATCGTCTTGCTTACGGTTATAAGGCGATCGGCAACGGCCATTTCTTCACCACTTCGGGCTACGGCTTCTGGGGCATTCCCCTTCGTTTGGGTTCGCAATCAGAAGTGTGGGTTATCGACATCAAGTCAAAGCATTGAAATAGAAATATAAACTTCAGGCCGTCTGAATTTTAGACAGCCTTTTTTATGAAAATTGGGAAAAAATATTAAAATTGGATTATAATCAATGTAAAAAATCAGCCACCGATATGAGTGGCATCATAACTAGGGAACTTACTATGGGTATTATTAGTCTTGCACTTATCTTCGTATCAATCACCGCCGTCTTATTGTATTTCAAACAACAGTTGAAAGACCACAAAAAAGACTGTCACGAATCCTTTGTCTCTTTGCGCATTGCGCTCGACTGCCGCCATCAGGCCGTCCGTCATGTATTGGATGCATACAGCAAACACCTGCAAGAGCAGGGCATTGCATCGGATCAAAACGTTCAGCAGATGTGTGCCGAAGTCGACACCGCATTGGCGCAAACTGTCAAAACATTTTCCGAATCCAAAATCAAACATCTGTGTGAAGCCGAAACAGCATTGAATTATGCCCTGAAAAAATTGCAAACTGCTGTCAACGGCCTTTTGAAACAGTATCCTGATAAGAAATTGGCCGGTTTGATGGAAATGCTGAATGCAGCAGAAGTGGAAGTCGCATTGGCACGCCGCACTTACAACCGCAGAGCCGGAAGTTACAACCATCATTTAAACAAGCTGCCCAACCGTCTTGTCGCCAAGCCATTAGGCTTTGACAAGCAGGCAGGATTGGTTCGTTTTACGGAAAATCAAACGCAACGCATGAGCAGCAATATGTTGGCTTAAAAATTAAGCAGTTTGCTGAATAAGCGATAAATAAAAGGCCGTCTGAAATATTAATTTCAGACGGCCTTTTGTGTACTGTTAATGAAAAGTACTTAGGCTTTGGCTAATTTATTGAGCAAAGCGGATCAGGCTGTCGGCAAGCTTATCGGCTGCAGTTTCGTAACCTTGTGCAGAGAAGTGAACGCCGTCTTTGGCTGCCAAGCCTTGAGCCATCCAGCTTTTCATGCTGCATGCGCCCCCCATTGCATCTTGCCAAGACCAGAACATGATTTTTTCGTCACGGGCAACGCGTTGCTGCATTTGTTGTACTTCGCTGAGCAAGACCGGACGGTTGCCGCAGCTGCCGTAGGCGGTTTTCAAAGATTCTGGAGCGCCGAGGATCAGGATACCTGCGTTGGGCAAGGTATTTTTGATTTGACGGATGTAATTGCGCCATGTCCGTTCGGTAGAGGAAATATCGAGATTGCCGGAAAAGGCTTCATTGGTACCGTAGGCAAGGATGATTAAATCGGCTTTGGTTTGTGCCAAATCTTCCCACATGCCCGGCCGCCATTTTGACCATTGGGATAACTGCGCGCCGTTGATGCCCATGGCGGAAACGGTTACGCCGCGTCCGGGGCGTTCGATATTAATGAAACCGATTTGCCAAGGCATGCTGCTGCTGAGGGTCATCGGTAGGGAAGCATTGGTACGCAGCAGTTGCCAACCGTTTTGTGTGGCAGGGATTTCGTGGCCGTTGACGGTCAGGGTTTGCTCGGACCAAACCGGTTTGCCGAAAATGGAGATTTGTTGCATATCCATGTTGCCGTCGGCTGCGCTTAAGGTAACGCTGCCGCCATCGGCGCGTGCTTCAATACCGCCGAAAGAAAAATCGCTGTGTGATTTGCGGCTGCTGATGGTGTTCCAACCGCTGCCGTTGTAACGGACGGTTGCCATGCGCTGGCCTTTGACGGTGTTGGGATAAACCCAACCGATGCCGCCGTTGCCCCATTGTTGTTGTAAACGGCGGCGCAGGCGGTCGGTGAAATAGTCGCCGGCGGTGTGGGAGTCGCCGACTTGGATAATGCGGAATTTGCCGTCTGAAGTATGGTTGAGCTGTTGCAGTTTGTTCAGCCAAGCAGGGTGGTTGGAGCCGTAGTTGCTTAACAGGCCGTCATTGGTTGCGCAGGCGGTAATAGGGAGTGCGAGAAGCGTGAGGAGTAAGGTTTTATTATATTTCATGGTTGTGTATCGTGCGTAAAATTAATTTTTTCTATAATTTTCCCGGCCAATAGTTTTTGGCCTTCTGCGGAAAAGTGAATGCCGTCCTTGCTGCGGTAACGGATGATTTTTCCATCTACTTTGACAGAGTCGGCATATTCTTCTGCGCCATTGCTCAACAGTTTGTCGGTCGGCAGCCAAATAGCTTGAGGCGACACCGTACCCGACAGGATTTTGTCGAGGTAGCGCATCTGTTCGTTGAGCTTGGCTTTTTTCATGTAAGGAATGCCCAGCCAAATGACTTGGACATCATGTGTGGAGGCTGCATCAAGAATACGGCGGACGCGGTTGAGGTATTCTGCCTCCCATTCGGGGGAAGCGAACTTCAGGTATTTTTTACCCATCGGGAAATCCCAAGGGTCGTTAGGGCCTAAGAATACAACCAAAACGCGGATGTCAGGTTCTTTTTGCAAAGTTTGTTCGATGGTTTTCGGCCAGTCAAAGAAATTGGGGTAGGACAAACCGGTACTTTGTTTGCTGAGGTTGACCGATTGTACGCCATATTCTTGCTTGAGGTGCTTTTGTACGAAAGGTGCAACGCCCTGCATCAGCGAGTCGCCGGCAAAGAAAACTTTGTTGCCTTTTTTCAATACAACCTGCGTTGCCGACTGATCAGCCTGATTGCTTGGCTCGCTGGCTGTGGTATCTGTATTGTTAGTCGCATCAGAAGCGGCAGGCTCTTTTTGATTGTCCGATACTTCAATGTTTTCCGTATTTTCAGACGGCCTTGTTGTTTCAATGCCAGAGTCTTCCGAAGCCAAAGCGTCTTCTGTTTCCAGAGAAGCTTTCAGGCCGTCTGAAAATTCGTAAGCTTTTTGTTGCCAATCCGCACCGATACGCCACCAAGCGTATTCGGATAAAGGCTCAAGCGGGCTGTTTTCATGATAGGTCTGCTGCCAATAGGCATTGATGGAATTTTGGGCAAACCACGTCAGCGCAACCGCACTGAGCAGAATCGAAACAAACAGGGAGATAAAGCGTTTCATGTTCTGCTCCTTAGAAGTTGGCGTAAATAAAGCCGGGAATGCCGGACGGGGCGAAGACGATAATCAGGGCGAGGATAAGCGTGATGGGGATAAACCACAGCCATGCAGGCAGTTTGTCCAAGCCTTTTACCGATGCTTCAAATAAGCGAAGCAAATACGGGTACAGCAAAAGCATCATCGCAAATGCACCCAGCAACATGAGGTCGGTCGGCAGAGGCGCGTTCCAACCTTTGTCATTGGCAAATAATGCGCTGAACAGCATTTCCGTATCGGCAAGCGTTGCGCTGTTGAACACGACAAAAGCGAAACAAACGAAATGGAAAGTAAACAGCCAGGCAAGCGGTTTGCCGATTTTCAGACGGCCTAAGGCATTGCGGCCGACGATTTTATCGCCGCAGTTAAGGAACACCAACGCCGCACCGTGCAGCGCGCCCCAAATTAAAAAGCTCCAGCCATAGCCATGCCAAATGCCGGAAAGCAACATAGCAATCATCAGATTGAGCTGGGTGCGGCCGAAGCCTTTTTTGCTGCCGCCCAAAGGGATATAGATATAGTCGCGAATCCAAGTGGACAGGCTGATATGCCATCTGTCCCAGAAGTCGCGGATGTTGATGGCGCGAAGCGGCGCGGCAAAGTTTTTCGGCAGTTGGAAGCCGAGCAGCATGGCCAAGCCGATGACCAAATCCGAGTAGCCGGAAAAGTCGAAAAAGAGTTGGAAGGTGTAGCCATAAATCGCAGACAACACGCCCCAGCCGTCGAACTGGGCCGGATTTTCAAAAACAGGCGATACCCAGCCTTCCGCCAATACGCCGGCAAGCCACCATTTTTTGGCAATGCCCAACACAATCAGGCCTACCGCCAAAGCTGGATAAATCAGTTGGCGTGCCTGTTTGGTGCGGATTTGCGTCAATGCGCCCGCTTGTTCGCCGTCTATGCTTTTAAAAGCGGCTGCACGGATAATCGGGCCGGATGTGATGGTGGGGAAGAAGCTCAGATGCAGTAGGAGCTCGTGCCATTCAAAACGCTCTCCCTTAGGCTCACGGTAGCAATACACCAAGTAAGCCAGCGATTGGAAAGTGTAATAAGACAAGCCCAGAGGCAAAAGGATGTCGATGACGGCGCTTTGTCCTGTATATTGCTGAATAATCGGGCGGAAAAAGTCGAAGTATTTGAAGAAACACAAAACAGTCAATGCCGCCAAAATACCGCAACCCAGCCAAAATTTGCGGATATGCTCGTTTTCAGAAAACATCAGTACGCTGATCAGGTAAACCACAGACGAGTAAACCAAAATCAGCGCGGCAAAAATAGGGTCGATACGGTAAAGCCAGCCTAGCCCGGCAACCAAAAGTAAAATGTTTTGAACTTTCGGCAAACGTGCAAATGCCCAGTACAGCGGCAAAAATACGATAAAGAATACCGCAAACTCAATAGACAACAACGGCATGACAATTCCTTGATGTGTTTAAACTTTCAAACTTTTCGATTGATTGTTATTTTTCGGCGTTAAGTTTGGCACGAATGACTTCAACTACTGCAGGTAAAATCGAAATTACGATGATTGCCGCCATGACTAAGCCCAGATTGTTTTTGACGATGGGGATATTGGCGAAGAAGTAGCCTGCATAGGAAAACGACAATACCCACAACACTGCGCCGATAATGTTGTAACGGATAAACGTCGCGTAGTGCATATCGCCCATACCGGCGACAAATGGCGCAAACGTCCGCACAATCGGCACAAAGCGGGCAATGATGATGGTTTTCCCGCCGTGTTTTTCATAAAACGCATGGGTTTTTTCCAAATACGAACGGCGGAAAATTTTGGAATCAGGATTGGCAAACAGTTTTTGTCCAAAATACTTGCCGATCATAAAGTTGGCCACATCGCCTAAAATGGCGGCCGCTAAGAGCAGTAATACCATGACGTGGATATTCATGCCGCCGATGGCCGCAATACCGCCTGCAGCAAACAGCAGCGAGTCGCCGGGTAAAAATGGCGTTACGACCAAACCGGTTTCGCAGAAAATCACAACAAACAAAATCGCGTAAATCCACGGGCCGTATTGAGAGGAAAGGTGGACAAGGTGTTGGTCGATATGGAGGATGAAATCAATAAGGGTAGAAATCACTAGGGTTCCCCAAATAAAAAGGCCGTCTGAAAAAGAACAGACAAATGTTTCGGCGAGAAGTTCGACATTGTAAAACCAAAGCGGAATAAAACCAATGCCGTAAGCGCGTCAAGATATGTTTAGAAGTGCAGATATGTTGCAGGTATAGGCTTCAGACGGCCTTTATCCTTGATGGTGGACGGCAAAACAACGTAAAATGAAGCCGATTTCAATCTAACCGGTGCGCCTTTGTGAACCAGCTCATCTTCGATTTTGCCAGCCATGATTATCCCGGCTTCGACAAATTTCTGGGAACAGAAAATGCCGAGCTGGTGTATGTGTTGCAGCACAAACATGGGCAATTTATCTATGTGTGGGGCGAAGAGGGCGCAGGCAAAAGCCATCTCTTGCAGGCATGGGTTGCCCAGGCGCTTGATGCCGGACGAAATGCCCTCTATATTGATGCCGCTGCCACGTCGCTGACAGAAGCCGCGCTGGATGCGGAATATCTCGCCATTGATCAAATCGAAAAGCTTAATAATGAAGAACAGGCTTTACTGTTTGCCATTTTCAACCGCTTCCGCAACAGCGGCAAAGGCTTTTTGCTTTTGAGTTCCGAATATACGCCGCCGCAGCTCGTTATCCGTGAAGACCTGCGCACACGCATGGCATATTGCTTGGTTTACGAAGTCAAACCGCTGACCGACCAAGAAAAAATCGATGCGCTCGTCAGCATGGCCGCCGCCCGTCAGGTAACCATCGATCCGGAAATCTTCGAATACCTGCTGAACCATTGGCGGCGCGATATGGACAGCCTGATGCAAATGCTCGATACCCTCGACAACTACGCCGTTATGATGGGCAAGCGCATTACTTTGCCGCTTTTGCGCCAGCTTTTAAAACAACAGGAAACCCAATGAAAAACCTTGCCATTTTCGACCTCGATAATACCTTAATTAATACCGATTCGGATCACTCCTGGCCGCAATACCTGATTAAAAAAGGCATAGTCGATGCGGCCGAAACCGAGGCGCAAAATGAAAAGTTTTACCAAGACTATCAAAACGGTTGTCTTGATATCGATGCCTTTCTCAAATTCCATCTCGCGCCTTTGGCCCGATTCAGCAAGGAAGAATTGGCTGAGTTTCATCGCGAGTTTATGGCCGAATATATTGTTCCTCACATTTCTCCGATGCAGCGTATGTTGGTGCAAAGCCATCAAATGGCAGGCGACGAAATGTTGGTTATTTCTTCGACCAACGAGTTCATCATTACTCCAATCTGCCATCTTTTCGGTATTCACAACGTCATCGGCACACAGCTTGAAACCGGTGAAGACGGCCGATATACCGGCAACTATGTCGGTACGCCCAGCCTGAAAGAAGGCAAAATTACCCGATTGAACCAATGGCTTGCCGAGCGTGGCGAGACATTTGAAAGCTACGGTAAAGTTTATTTTTACAGCGACTCCAAAAACGATTTGCCTTTGTTGCGTATTGTGGACGAACCTGTTGCCGTCAATCCGGATGCCGAGCTGGAAAAAGAAGCCAAAGCAAAAGGTTGGCCGATTTTGAATTTCAAATAACGATCAATCAGGCCGTCTGAAATATTTAACCTAACCACAACCCTAATAAGGATAAAACATGAAAACGACTAAACTCCTCGCCTCAGCCTTGTTGTTTGCCGCTGTATTCGGTACCGCACAAGCAGCCGATACCGAAACTCTGGAAGCCATGAAAGCGCAAAACGGCAGCGTTAAAACCGTTTTGATGGATGTCTTCACAACTCCTGCCGGTAATGTCGACCGCGTGAATATCATTCAATCCAGCGGCAATCCTGAAATGGACGAACGCGCAGTGAAAAGCGTTTCCAAATATCCTTATCCGAAACGCAAAACCGCATCTAAATACCAACATACTGTTACTTTTGAGACCAATGTTGAAGTAATCAACAACTGATTCGGACGCAAGGCCGTCTGAAAAATAGAAGGCGTTTTGATTGGGAAACTCCCTGTCAAAACGCCGTTTTATTCTTTAAACAAGTATAACCAAAATTGCCGTAAAACCACACGTTCCGGTGCTATACTAAAACAAATAAACCGCTTCATCACACATCATGTCTCCCCGTCCAGTTACCATTACTTCCTACAATATGCACAAAGGCATGTCTGCGCTCAACCGCAAAGTGCAGGTCAACCGTATGGCTGACGCGCTGGGTGCATTGGGTTCGGATGTTTTGTTTTTACAAGAAGTCCAAGGACAACATCTCAACAGAAGCCGTCGTACCGACTTTCCCGATGCGCCGCATTACGATATCATCGGCGACAGCCTCGATTATCATCGCAGCTACGGCAAAAATGCCGTCTATCCCAAACGACACCACGGCAACGCCATTCTCAGCCGCCTACCGCTGAAAACGGAAAACAACCTCAACATCAGCGTCAACAAACTCGAACAGCGTGGCCTGTTGCATTGCGAGGTCGTGCCCGAAGGTTGGGAAGACCCGCTGGTGTGTTTGTGCGTCCACCTCAACTTGCGCGAGCCGGACCGCCTCAAACAATACCGTGCCATCAGCGACTACGTTAGTCGATATATTCGTCCGGAAAGCCCGTTGATTATCGCCGGAGATTTCAATGACTGGCGGCAGAAATCAGCGCGTGAGCTGGGCAGTGCATTAGATTTGAACGAAGTATTTGTCGATAATACAGGCAAACGCCCCAAAACCTTCCCCTCGCGCCTACCCATCCTCAGCCTCGACCGGATTTACACGCGCAATCTTGATGTCATCGATTCTGAAATCCACAACAGTAAAGACTGGCAGCATTTGTCAGATCATCTGCCATTGAGTGTAACGGTTAGACCTCATCGTAAAATGAATATGAAATCCGATAGAAAAATGTGAGGCTGAAATTTTTTTAAAGCACTATTGGGAATGTATCGAAAGAAAAAGTTTTTTCGCTCAGATGTTTGAGACAAAAACAGCCGAAAACCTGTATTGGGGTTTCGGTTATCGGGGGAGGAAGGAATTTTGCAAAGGTCTCAGGCCGTCTGAAAAGTTTCAGACGGCCTGTTTAAGTTTATAAAAAAGCGCAAACCTTTTTATATCAAAAGTTTGCGCTTTAAATCTGGTGGAGGCGGGGGGAATCGAACCCCCGTCCGAAAGTCCTCTACAGAGCGTTCTACATACTTAGTTGTGTCTATTTAGAATCTCGTCCCCATCATGCCGACCAACAGGCCTTCAGAGAACCAGTTACCTTAAATCTCGTTTCCTACCAAGTAACCCGACAGAAAACCAGTCAATGTAGAATGACGTTGCGGTAGCTTGCGCTACACAGCCCATTGACCAACTGCTGCAACGGCAGGCCTTAAGCGGCCAGTGCGTAAGTTTCGTCGTTTGCGACTATTTAAATTCAGTGTTTTACGGGGAATCTGAGACCCCGGTATGCCCGCATCTGCTTTGCAACCCCCGTCGAAACCAAGATCGCCCCCAGATAGGAAAAGTCGATTATACGCATGTCAGCGTGCTTTGCCAAGTTGCCGATTGATTGAAAAGGCCGTCTGAACAGCAGTTTGCTTTTTCAGACGGCCTGTTTGGTTTAGGTTTATTGATGGTAGTTTTGTAAGAAGCGTTTGAGTTTGTCCATGGCTTCTTCGATTTGATGAACGGGCGGCAGGGTAACGATACGGAAGTGGTCGGGTCGTATCCAGTTGAAGCCTGTGCCTTGGACGAACAAGACTTTTTCACGCACGAGCAAATCGTAGACGAATTTCATGTCGTCATGAATGCCGTACATTTCGGTATCGATTTTTGGGAACATATACATCGCGCCCATTGGTTTGACGCAGGAAACACCGGGGATTTGGTTGATCAGCTCCCATGCCTTATTGCGTTGTTCCAACAGGCGGCCGCCGGGCAGGATAAACTCGTTGATGCTTTGATAGCCGCCCAAGGCCGTCTGAATGGCGTGTTGCATCGGTGTATTGGCACACAGACGCATGGAGGAGAGCATATCGAGGCCTTCGATATAGCCCTTGGCATGATGTTTCGGACCGTTGAGCACCATCCAACCTTGGCGGAAACCGGCGACGCGGTAGGCTTTGGAGAGGCCGTTAAAAGTAATGGTCAGCAAGTCGGGGGCGAGGGCGGCAATGTGATGGTGTACGGCGTCGTCGTAAAGAATTTTGTCGTAAATTTCATCGGCAAAAATAATCAGGCCGTGTTTACGTGCCAGTTCGGCAATTTCCAGCAGGACTTCTTTGCTGTACACCGCGCCGGTCGGGTTGTTGGGGTTGATGACGACGATGGCTTTGGTTTTCGGCGTAATTTTGGCTTCTATATCGGCCAGATTCGGGAACCAGTCGTTTTCTTCGTCACACAAATAATGACGCACATTGCCGCCGGCCAGTGTTGCGGCGGCGGTCCACAGTGGATAATCAGGCGCAGGAATTAGGATTTCATCGCCGTCGTTGAGCAATGCCTGCATGGACATGGTAATCAGCTCGGACACGCCGTTGCCAATGTAAACGTCGTTGACGGTAACGTCGAGCAGTCCTTTGGTTTGATAGTAATGAACGATGGCTTTGCGTGCGGAATAAAGACCTTTGGAGTCGCAATAGCCTTGAGAAGTGGGCAGATTGCGGATAACGTCAACCAAAATTTCATCAGGCGCTTCAAAGCCGAACGGGGCAGGGTTGCCGATATTGAGCTTGAGGATTTTGTTGCCTTCTTCTTCCAGTTGCAGGGCTTTTTTATGAACCGGGCCGCGGATGTCGTAGCAAACGTGGTCCAGTTTTGATGATTTGGGGAATTTCTCCATGATGTGTGTTCCGTAAAATTGTAGACAATGGGATAAATGTACTCTTTTTGCGGGTAAATTAAAAGAGTTTCAGACGGCCAAAGCTTACTTATTGTGCGCTTCGGCGCGGTGAACCGTCACGCTTTTGCCGCCTATGCCCCAGTTGTCCATATCGATTTCGTCAATGACGACGACGGTTGTCTCAGGGTTTTTGTTGAGAACGCGTGAGAGTAATTCGGTTACGCCGCGGATTAATTCGGCTTTTTGCTCTGCACTTGGGGCTTCGTTGCCGCCGGTTACTTTGATGTTGACGTAAGGCATGGCTTTTTCCTTTTAAAATAGCGTTCACATGTTATCTTATTTTTATCAGGCCGTCTGAAATTTGATTGCAGGATTTTTCATTGCTCATGACTGCTTTTACAAAGAATTAAGTTTTTTGGAATAGATTGTTTTTAAAATGCGGTTTTATTTTGGATGGATATCGTCATGAACCGTTTTCTTCAGACTTTGATTGTGGCCGCGCCGATGGTGATTGCCGCGCCCTATGTGGCGGCGGAAACGCATCCTGCGCAAAAGCAGATGCAGCAGAATATTGATGCTGTGTTGAAAATTGCACGCAATACTTCTTTGACAGAAGCGCAACGTGTGAAACAGGTTGAGCAGTATGCCAACCGTTATTTGGATTATGAACGTATTTCGGCTTTGGCTGTCGGCGCGCCATGGCGTGAATTTTCTGCCAAACAGAAAACTGATTTTATCCGTGCATTCAAAGACATGGTGATTGCGATGTACTCGCATTCTGCACTGATTGGTGCGGCGGATGCGAATGTACGCCTGTTGCCGAAGATGACGGCAAACGGCAATAAGTTTGACGTTTTCTCGGAAATTCAGACCAAAAAAGGCACCAAGTATGAAGTGGCCTACCAGCTTTACCAAAGTGGCGGTGCGTATAAGATTTACAATATCCGCGTGGACGGTACCAGCTTGGTAACGGTATACCGCAACCAATTTGGCGAGCTGATTAAGAGCAAAGGCATTGACGGTACGATTGCGACTGTTGCAGCCAAGGGCTTGAAGAAACAATAAGGTAGATTGATAAAAAGGCCGTCTGAATATTCAGACAGCCTTTTTGTGTTACGGGCTGATTAAGCACGTTTGCGGAATTCGCCGGTACGGGTATCGATTTCGATTTTGTCACCGTTTTCGATATAAGACATCACTTGGATTTCAGTGCCGCCGACCAGACGCGCGGTTTTCATCACTTTACCGGAGGTATCGCCTTTAACGGCAGGCTCGGTGTATTCAACTTCGCGAACGATGATGGTAGGCAATTCTACGGAGATTGGGTTGCCTTCGTAGAAAGTAACTTCGCATTGGTCTTCCATACCGTCAACGATGAATTTCAACGCGTCGCCGATGTTGTCGGCTTCGATTTCGTATTGGTTGAATTCTTCGTCCATGAAGACGTACATAGGATCGGCAAAGTAGCTATAAGTACAGTTTTTGCGGGACAGGATAACGACGTCGAATTTGTCGTCGGCTTTGTAAATGGTTTCAGAAGCGGCACCGGTCAGCAGGTTTTTCAGTTTCATGCTGACTTTGGCGGAAGAGCGGCCGCCTTTGATGTATTCGGTTTTTTGAACGACCATAGGATCGTTGCCGACCATGAATACGTTGCCGGCGCGCAGTTCTTGTGCTGTTTTCATTGTAGTTTTCCAATCAAATCGGTTGTAATAAAACGCGCTATTTTAGCGTATTTTTTTGTGCTTTGAAATAAAGGCGGCAAGTTTTTCAACGGCACTTTTTTGAGCAAAAAGTCCATCCCGCCATTTTGCCGCGCTTTGCCGCCATTCATTTTGGTGTGCAGTCAGGGTTTGCCATGCCTGCAGGCGCTGGCTGTCGCTGAGTGCTTCTCCGTTGTTGAGTTCGTCGGAAAGGCGGCGGTGTGCCGTGGCGACAACATCCGGATAAACCTGATGCGCTTTGTCCCAAAACGCGTGCAGTTTGTCGAGATGGATATTTTCTTCTTGCGGATAGATGTGCCAAAAGAAAGGCTTTCCGGCAAGTTGGGCGCGAACAAAGCTGTCTTCGCCGCGTATGACGGCGCCGTCGGCAAGGTTGAGCAGTTTGTCGAAATCCTGTTGGGGGACAAAAGGGATTTTGATCAGGGTAACGTGTTCGCTCTGATACACATCGCCGTCTTCAAGCAGGGCGTTTTGCGGCACTAGGCCGCTGTTTTTCAGGCTGGCGATGATTTGTGTACCTGCAAGCAGTAGGGTAATGGGTTGGCCGGCCTGTTGCCACATGGTCAGCCATTTCGCCCAAATATCGTTTTGATAGCCGAAAAGCAGCCATTCGGGCGCATTTTTTGCGAGAAGTTTGAGTTGTCGGCGTAAGGCTTCCGTATCAAATCCGGCAGATTCGGCGTAATCGCGTTCGCGCAGCAGGCCGCCGCTTTTTTCGCTGAAACCCATAAACCAAAAATATTTTTGTATGCCGCCGGCTTGGGGCGAGGGCATTAAGTGCAGCCTCTCGTTGCTGTCTTCCGCGCTGAGGTATTCCCAATTAAGCCAAAGTGGTTGGTGTCGGCGGATGATGGATTGAACGTTGTCGGGCAGTTCGCAGGCGAAGGTTTCGATGACGATGTCGGGGGTAGGGGCTGTATCGGTATCTTCGGCATGGTCGGCTTGCCAAGCGTGAATGCCGATGCCTTGATGGATATTGGGAATCGAGGCCAAGTCAGGGCAGAGTGCCTGAAGGGACGGAAAGTCGTCTGTCCACAAATGCACTTGCCAGCCGAGTTCGCGTTGCAAAACACGCGCCAGCCGCCATGAAACGCCGATGTCGCCGAAGTTGTCGATGACGTTGCAGAAAATCCAGCAGGTATAAGGTGGGGTGGTGTTCATGGAAAAATATGCCCAAGGCCGTCTGAAAACATCAGAATGCGCCGAAATAGTGGAACAAATAAACAATCAGCAAAACAATCGGGATAAACATCCAAATGTTTTGCCGTTTCAATTCAGGCTCTTGTTTGAGGTGGTGTTTGATGACGTCAAAGAGGACGAATTTGAATAGGAACGTGGCTTCGCAGGCAAGGATGATGCCGTTGATGAGGTGTTGCGTTTTGTCTTCGGGCGGGTTGAGGGCAAACCACAAAAGGGTGGCGAGCGGAATCAGGCAGACAACGAGCCAGCGCAGAAGGATGGGTTTGGACATGGTGTGCGTGCAAGAAATAAAAAGGGCATTATACCCTGTCGTCTTTCAGACAAGTGCAAATCAGGCTATCATTCGTTTTATTTGAAGCGAACATTTATCCCTATGCAAACCCAAGCCATCATCCGCCATATTGTTCAATGGCTCAAAGATTACGCCGAGCAGGCGCGTGCCAAAGGTTTTGTCGTCGGCGTATCCGGCGGCATCGATTCTGCCGTGGTTTCCACACTTGCTGCGCAAACCGGTTTGTCGGTTTTGTTGTTGGAAATGCCGATTCGTCAGAAAGCCGACCAAGTCAACCGCGCGCAAGAACACATGGGCCGTCTGAAACAGCGTTATCCCAATGTGAAAGCGCAAAGTGTCGACTTGACCCAAACTTTCGATACGTTTGCCGATACCGTTGATGTCAGCGAAACCGAATTTCCCAACAAACAGCTAGCACTTGCCAATGCACGCAGCCGCCTGCGCATGACGACGCTTTATTATTACGGCCAGCTGCATGGTTTGCTGGTGGCGGGGACAGGCAACAAAATTGAAGATTTCGGCGTCGGTTTCTTCACCAAATACGGCGACGGCGGCGTGGACATCAGCCCGATTGCCGATTTGACCAAAACTCAAGTGTACGCGCTGGCAGCCGAACTGGACGTATCGGAAGACATTCAAAAAGCCGTACCGACGGACGGACTTTGGGATACCGAGCGTACCGATGAAGAGCAAATGGGCGCATCTTATCCAGAACTCGAATGGGCGATGAGCGTGTACGACAGTCACAAGCCTGAAGATTTTGAGGGCAGACAGCGCGAAGTTTTGGCAATCTATACCCGATTGCACAAAGCCATGCAGCACAAAGTCAATCCGATTCCGGTTTGCAAGATTCCGGAAGAGTTGTTTTAAGTTTGAACATCAAAAGGCCGTCTGAAAACGCTGGATTAAGGTTTTCAGACGGCCTTTTATATTTTATTTCAATAAGAATTGGGAATATGCTTGAAAAACAGCATCATCAGATACCAAAACAGCGTAGCCGCCGCTGCGCCCAGCAATACCCACGCGCTGATTTTGGCGATTTCACGAATGGTGCGCTTTTGTTTGCAGCTGAACAAACGGTTCACAATCAATGCCGCTATGGCGCAAAAGAAAAAAAATCGCAAAAGCCTGCCTATCATTCCACATTCTCCCAAAAATATTGCCTTTAATCAGGGCAGGCCGTCTGAAGCCTCATGCACAAAACAAAAACGAAACGTTATAATACCCCTTTTGCCGCTTCACTTGGAAATTACAAATGACAACAAATGCCTCAGTGGGCATTGTAACGCCCCAGAAAATCCCGTTTGACACACCACTTGCTCTGGAAAACGGCAAAACCTTACCTCGTTTCGACCTGATGATTGAAACCTACGGCACACTCAATGTCGACAAAAGCAATGCTGTCCTTATCTGCCACGCCCTGTCAGGCAATCATCACGTTGCCGGCAAGCACAGTGCGGAGGATAAATACGCCGGCTGGTGGGACAATATGGTCGGCCCCGGCAAACCTATTGATACCGACCGCTTTTTCGTTGTCGGTTTGAACAACTTGGGCGGCTGCGACGGCAGTACCGGCCCTTTGTCCGAAAATCCTGAAACCGGCCGCGAATATGGCGCGGATTTTCCGGTTGTAACCGTCAAAGACTGGGTGAAGTCCCAATCCATGCTTGCCGATTACCTCGGCATTCAAAAATGGGCGGCTATTGTCGGCGGCAGCTTGGGCGGTATGCAGGCATTGCAATGGACGATTTCTTTGCCTGAACGCGTTGCCCACGCGCTCGTCATCGCTTCTGCGCCTAAACTTTCCACTCAAAACATCGCGTTTAACGATGTTGCCCGTCAAGCCATTTTGACCGATCCCGATTTTCATGAGGGAAATTACCGCAGCCATCATACCGTTCCTTCACGCGGTTTGCGTATCGCGCGCATGATGGGGCACATTACCTATCTTGCCGAAGACGGCTTGGGTAAAAAATTTGGCCGCGATTTAAAATCAGACGGCTACCAGTATGGTTACGGCGTTGAATTTGAAGTGGAATCTTATCTGCGTTATCAGGGCGACAAGTTTGTCGGCCGTTTCGATGCCAATACTTATCTGCTGATGACTAAGGCACTCGACTACTTCGACCCGGCCGCCGATTACGGCCACAACCTCACGCGCGCCGTGGAGAATGTGCAGGCCAAGTTTTTTGTTGCCAGCTTCAGCACCGACTGGCGCTTCTCGCCGCAACGTTCGCATGAATTGGTCAAGGCATTAATTGCCGCGCAAAAATCCGTGCAGTACATTGAAGTCAAATCCAATCACGGCCACGATGCTTTCTTGATGGAAGATGAAGCCTATATCCGCGCGGTTGCCGCTTATATGAACAACGTTTACAAGGACTGCCAAAAATGAATCTGCGCGACGATTTGCAACTCATTTACGATTGGATACCCGAAGGCAGCCGCGTACTCGATTTAGGCTGCGGTGACGGCGAGCTGTTGGCTGCGTTGGTGGAACATAAAAATTGCACCGGCTACGGCGTTGAAATAGATACCGACAGCGTGATTGCCGCCATATCCCGCGGTGTGAACGTCATTCAAGCCGATTTGGAAGAAGGTTTGGTGGCTTTTGGTGATCAAAGTTTTGATGTGATTGTCTTGAGCCAAACCATTCAAGCCATGCAGAACACGGAAAAAATCCTGCGCTGCCTGATGCGCGTGGCCAAACAGGCTATTGTCAGCTTCCCTAACTTCGGCTACTGGCGCAACCGCTTTCAAATCGCCGTTGGCGGCCATATGCCGGTTTCCGAGCGGATGCCGTATCATTGGTACGATACGCCCAATATCCATTGGTGTACCCTCAAAGACTTTGATTTGTTGTGTGCCAAAAACAAAATCCGCGTGCTTGAGCGTGCGGTCATGACGGGCAACCGACAGGTCAAATATCTTCCGAACTTATTGGGCAGTCTGGCGTTTTATCGTGTAGGTTGATGCGGATATCAATAAAGGCCGTCTGAATGGGTCATCACGAAAGCATAGCTTTTGCAAATACCTGTTCAGACGGCCTTTTATTGTTCCAGCCGGTTTAAGCCTGTTTCAGTTTTTCCAACAAGGCCAAACTGCCGGCATCGACCAGACGGTAGGTTTCGTCAAAGTCGCCTGTGTACCACGGATCGGGAACGTGGTTGTAACCTGAATCAGGGATAAGGTCGGTCAGTTTGAAGATTTTGCCGGGGTGGAAGCCGAGCTGCTTTTCGGTTTCTCTGAGGTTGTTGTCGTCCATCACGATAATGTAGTCGAAATGATCGGCATCGCTGGGTTTGATTTTGCTGCTGGTAAAGCCTGACGGGTCGATGCCATGTTGCTTGAGCGCGCGGCGCGTGCCTTCGTGCATGTCTTCTCCGTCGTGCCAGCCTGATGTGCCTGCGCTGGCTGTAATGACGGCATTGCCCATGCCTGCTTCGCGGGCGCGGTGGCGCAGGACGTATTCGGCCATGGGGGAACGACAGATGTTGCCGAGGCAGACGAAAAGGATTTTGTGGGTTTTCATATGCGTGAAAATGAGCGGTAAGGTTTGAAAATCAATGCAACACGCTAAACCGTTTTCAGACGGCCTTTGCGTGTTGCATTTTCAATTTAGTTTACATTGCTGAAGAAAGGATTATGACCTTCTAGTTTCAACGCTTGGGCATAAGTCGGGATGTTCTCGTTTTCGCCCAATGGGTTGTGCAGCAGGTAGAGGTGCTCGATTCGGCATTCTGCCATCAGGTCGAGGAAGTTTTGCTGAACGATGGCGATATTGTCGGTTGAGGCCAGCTCCCAAGTGAAGGTCTGTGGAACGATTTCAAACGCGCTGTCGGTCGCATTGAAGCTAAACTGGAGCTTGCCGTCCGCCTTGGCTGCGGCAACAACGCCGACGCGCGGGCTTTGCATACGGATGGCGCGGATGGCGTTGGTGGCAAAAACGTCCATGGCCATGCGTTGGCGGGTATGGCTGCCTTCGGTCAGCGCGTCAAGCGGCGTATTGGGCGAGAGCGGGTTGGTGAAGAGGGTAACGCCGTCGAGGGCGAGATGCTCTTGCCAAACCTGCATCAGTGGCAGACCTGCCTGTTGCAGGTTAAGGCCCAAGGCAGTCTGAATGCTTTTATCACCGTAGCCCAGCGCGTAAACAACATGGACGGATTGACCTTCGGGCAGCGTCAATGGTTTGTATTCGAATTTTTGCAGGAATGCGCCTGCCGCTTCATCGTTTTGCTTAGCTTGGAACCACTCGCCCGGGGTAACGCTGCTCAAGTCGGTAGATTGGACGAGGTAAGGCAGCCATTGCGTGTTTTGCGTGAGGGCACGCAGGTTGGGGTAGTTTTGCAGGCAGGAGAAGAGGGCTTCGGTAGGCAGCGTGAGCGGCAGGGTTTGTTCTTTTTTGCAACCAGCAACCAAAACGACAGGCAGGGCAAACCATTGGGCTTCGTTATCGTTTTCTGCCTTCAGGACTTCGCCTACGCTTTGAATCAGGCTGGTGTAAGTGCCGACATCGGGTGCCATGGTCATCGCTAATGAAAGGTTGATGTAATGGTTTTGGCTGAGCATGGTGCGGATTTCGGTTTGCAGTTGGCCGGCTGAAAGTTTTCGTGATGCGGAGGAGGAGTTGTGCGCCAGCTGATAGGCATTGAGCAGAAGGTAGTTTTTGATAGGGCTCTGCGGATAAGGGCGGGTATCTGGAAGAACAAAGGTTTTCATGACGGTTTGAAGTGTTGTGTTGTAAGTGTGGCGATTATAGCAATTTAGTCAGTCGGTGTGCTTGTTAATACATGAAATTCAAATGGCGATAGAGGATACGCTTCATTTCTACACGGTGTATGTATCGGCATTTTCTAAGATGAGGGGGCAAATGCCCGATGTGTTATAATCCATGACCAAACATAATTCAGAAAGGAACAAAATCATGCGCTTGCTTCATACTATGCTGCGTGTCGGCAATCTCGAACGCTCTTTGGATTTCTATCAAAACGTATTGAACATGCAACTGCTGCGCCGCCGCGATTATCCCGAAGGCCGTTTTACTTTGGCTTTTGTCGGTTATGGCGATGAGGCGGACCATACTGTTTTGGAACTGACCCACAACTGGGATACCGAGTCTTACGACTTGGGCAATGCTTACGGCCACATCGCGATTGAAGTCGATGATGCTTATGCGGCGTGTGAACGTGTCAAAGAAATGGGCGGTAAAGTGGTACGCGAAGCCGGTCCGATGAAACACGGCACGACTGTGATTGCGTTTGTTGAAGATCCGGACGGCTACAAAATTGAATTTATTCAAAAGAAAAGCGGTAGCGATTCGGTTCAATATTCATCTTAAGGCATAAGATAATGGAAAAGGCCGTCTGAACATTCAGACGGCCTTTTTTTGATCAGCCCAGCTGTTTTTGCTTTTCGCTTAACAGGGCGTGTACTTGAAGCGCAGTAGCGTAGCGGTCTTCTCCTGCTTCAATCGGATCGAGGAAATGCAGCTCGACCGTGCTGGAAGGCTGGCTGATGACCATGCAGATGGATTGCCAGAGGCTGATGTCGCCGTAGTAGGCAGTGTGCGGATTGGGGCTGCTGCCATCTGGATTCGGGTAGCGGCAGAGTGCCGGAATAATCGGTACGCCTGCATCATAGGCTGTCTGAAAAAAGCTGGGTTTGAACGGCAGGATTTCACGGCCTTCGGTACTGGTGCCTTCGGGGAAAATGGTGACGGTATCGCCGTTTTTCAGTGCCTCGGTCACGCCGGCGATTTTGGCGGAATTGCCTTTGATGCCGCGGTTGCGCGAAACGTAAACCGTTTGCGCCTGTGTGGCGAGATAACCGACCACAGGCCATTTGGCCACATCGTCTTTAGCCACAAAACGGCCGGGGAAAGTACCGTTGACCGCCATAATGTCCAACCATGAAATATGGTTACTGATAAGCATCTGGCCGCGGCCTTCTTGCGGCGGCGTGCCGAAAGTTTGCAGTTTCATACCGCAGGAAGCGAGCACGCGCAGCGACCATAATTGGATCGCGCGCAGTTTGCGTTTGCTGCTGTAAAAGGGAAACAGAAAAAACATTTCGGCCATGCCGTACAAAAGGCAGCCGGCAATGCAGAGGAGACGGAAGATAAAACGGATTTTGGCGGTCATTGTGTGTGTTTTTATAAAGATTAGGCAGGCCGTCTGAAGTTTCAGACGGCCTTTTATTATGAATCGGTTTTAGGGGCAAAACGCTGCAAGTAGCGGTCGGAAAGGTGGTTGATGTCCATCATGATCAGCACATCCGCGCAGTTGAATGCTTCATCGACGCAAGGCTCGCCGCAGAACCACGCGCCTGCTTTGAGATAGCCTTTGATCAGGGCGGGTACAGGCGGATTTTCAGACGGCGTGATGCTGTCCCATTTGAGCGGGTTGAGCGGTTTGACACACCATTGTGCCGGAGCGAGGTATTTGTCTTTCAAAGCATGATACAGGCCGGCCGCATCGTTGCCGCCGTCACGCATTTCGATACTGCCGCAACCAATCATAAAGCGCAGGTTTTCGTCTTTCATGAATTTGACCAAACCGGTCCACAACAGCATGACCAAGCCGCCGTTGCGGTAGTCCGGGTGGGTACAGGCGCGGCCGAGTTCGACGGTTTGCGGCAGGATGTCTTTCAAAGGCTCAAGGTTAAATTCATGCTCGCTGTACCAGCCGCCGACTTTTTTTGCGGTTTCTTCGGTAATCAGGCGGTAGCAGCCGATAACTTCGCCCGTTGCATCGTCGAAGGCGAGCAGATGGTGGCAATGTTCATCATAAGGATCGACATCGCGGCCGTCATCGCTTTCGATTTCCGCACCCAACTCTTGGGCAAAAACCTGATAGCGCAATCTTTGGGCGGCTTCGATTTCAGCTTGGGTTTCTGCAAGGCGTACGCTCAGGCCGATTTTGGGGCCCGTTTGATTGAAACGGCTGGGGGACATGATGTTTCCTGTTTGAAGAAAATGGCTGATTATAGCGGATATACGGACAGATTTATATTGATTTGCTTTGCGGTAGGGCAAATTATGTCGGGTTGTTGGAAAAAGGCTTCAGGCTGTCTGAAACTGATGGTTGTTTAGAAAGATGGCCAGGAACATTTGCCAGGATGTTTGAAATTTATGACACAAATCAAAATATTTATCCAAACTATTTAATATAAGAATAAAAATATATACAATATAACTAGTTCAAAAGTATTAATTCGATTGAGCGAGATATTTTTAATATTTAAAAAATGGAGAATATAAAGATGAAACTGAATGTATCGCTCAGTCCTTTGTGTTTGGCTTTAGCGCTTTTTTTCGGTACTGCGTATGCGGACGGAGGTATTGTTGCTGGAACCATGCACAAGATGGGTTCTTTGGCTGTCGGTAAGGAATCCGTATCGGGCGAAAATGCCGCTGCAGTTGGCGACAAGGCTAAAGCAAATGGCTATAAGGCGGTGGCTTTGGGTTATGATTCTGCCGCTTCCGGTTTGAGCGCAACTGCTTTGGGTGGCGAATCCAAAGCGGAGGCATTGCGGTCGGTGGCGGTTGGCTTTCGGGCCCATGCCAAGGGAACAAATGATGTAGCAGTCGGTGGCGCAGCGGCTGCTTCTGGCGGTCAATCCGTTGCAGTCGGTCTGCTGTCCAAGGCTTCGGCTTTGCGTGCCGTTGCGGTAGGTAATGGCGCTCAGGCAAGTAATATTGATGCAGTAGCTATCGGCAGAGATAGTGAGGCGGATGCGCTCAGCGCGACGGCCTTAGGTGATCGAGCTAAAGCACGTGGAACTCAATCACTTGCGCTGGCATCGGCTGCTGAAGCAGAAGGTTATCAAGCAGTGGCGGTTGGTACGCGTGCGGTATCGAATGCCGTAAACAGTGTAGCTTTGGGTGTCGAGTCTTCCGCCACGGCCTTGAATGGTTTGGCTGTCGGCACCAGCTCCAGCGTGCGTAAAGAAGGTGGTACGGCAGTCGGTGGCGGTGCATCGGCTTTGGAAGAGAAATCTTTGGCACTCGGTTTCCAAGCCAAAGGTAAAGCCGAGAAAGCGGTGGCTCTGGGTGCGCAAAGCATCGCAGATTTGGCTGCAGGTCAGGCAGGCTATGATTTTGCGACACAGTCGGCAAGTCAATCTGAAGAAAAGGCATGGAAATCGACATTGGGCGCGGTTTCGGTTGGCAATGAAAAGGACAGCCGTCAAATTACCCATGTGGCTGCCGGTACTCAGGATACGGATGCGGTAAATGTGGCTCAGGTCAAAAGGCTTGCGGAAAGATGGCAGGCCGACAGTCAGCAAAAAGAGTCGGCAGTAGCCGCTCAAATCAATCAGATACGCGCTGAAACACGCGTAGAAATGAAAAAACTGGAAGACCGTGCGGATGCCGGCTCTGCCGCTGCGATTGCGGTGGGTAATCTGGGACAAGCTTATCAGCCGGGACAGGGTGCGGTATCCATTGGCAGCGGCGTTTGGCGCGGAAAGACCGGTTTTGCTGTCGGAGTATCGAAAGTATCCGCCAGCGGCAAATGGCTGGTGAAAGGTTCGGCTGTCGGCGCATCTAAGGGTGGTGCAGGCGGTGGAGCCAGCGTAACCTATCTGTGGTAGAAAATTTCAGATGGCCTTGAATGTTGAGGCCGTCTGAATTTGGCATGCGAAGCGGTAGAAGCGTAAAATCAACGTTTTTACCGCTTTTTTTATTATGGAAACCTCTTTCCTGCTTGCCGGAAAAATTACCGAGCTGACGCTGATTGTTTTGATGGGCGTGGCCTTGGTGAAGGCAGGGCTGTTGAAATCGGAAAACAGCTACACGCTCTCCGTTATCGCGCTTTACCTGATCAGCCCGTCCGTCATGATTCACGCTTTTCAGATGGACAATACGCCGCAGATTATCGAAGGGTTGAAGCTTTCCGTCATGCTGGCGGTGTTTTTCCATGTGGTGTTGATTGTTCTGGGCAGGTTGTTTAAACACTTGTTCAAACTCGATGCACTCGAACACGCAGCGACGGTGTACAGTAATTCGGGCAACCTGATTATCCCTTTGGTAATGTCGGT
Organism: Neisseria sp. P0001.S007; assembly: GCF_051963655.1. Taxonomy (NCBI): domain Bacteria; kingdom Pseudomonadati; phylum Pseudomonadota; class Betaproteobacteria; order Neisseriales; family Neisseriaceae; genus Neisseria; species Neisseria sp. P0001.S007. The sequence continues at coordinate 195,300 of NZ_JBQCUB010000001.1, forward strand.
ATTTGGTGCGGAATGGGTGATTTACACCACTGGTTTTATCTTGGTGCAGACGTTTTTGTTTTGGACGCATCTGCGCCTGTTGATTTGCGGCCAAGGCAATGTGGCTTGGAAAACTATTTTTACCAATATCAACATCTTATCCATGTTGGTTGGGCTGATGATGTTTGCCTTTCAAATCAAGCTGCCGCACATTGTCGATAATACTTTGGCGACGGTGGGCAGTATGATTGGCCCGGTTGCCATGTTGGTGGCGGGCATGCTTTTGGCTTCCTTGCCGTTGCGTTCGATTGTGTGGACGCCGAGGCTTTATCTCGTTGCTTTTTTAAGGTTGATTTTGATTCCGATATTATTGCTTTTTGCCGTCAAAGTCTGTGGTTTTGCCCATCATGATGCGCATGCGGATACGGTTGTTTTAATCAGCTTTTTGGCAACGACTTCGCCTGCCGCTGCGACGGTTACCCAAATGGCGGTTGTTTACGGTAAAAATGCCCAAAAAGCCAGCGCGATTTATGGGCTGACAACCTTGCTTTGTGTGGTAACCATGCCGGTCATGATGGCGTTATATCGTTGGATTATTTAAGAAAAGGACAGGCCGAGACCTTTGCAAAATTCCTTTCCCCCAACAGCCGAAATCCAAACACAGGTTTTCGGCTGTTTTTGTTTCAAATATCCACTGATTCTACTCAAATACCCCCTTAATCCCCCTTGGATACCTGATTAATCAGGCATCCGGCCGCCTTTTAGGCAGCTACAGGCGCACTTAGCCTATTGGCGGCTTTCAATAGGTTCAAACACATAGCCTTCAGGTGGCTTTGTGCACTCACTTTGAGCAGACCAAAATAGGCTGCCCGGGCATAGCGGAACTTACGGTGCAGCGTGCCGAAGCTTTGTTCGACCACATAACGGGTCTTTGACAAATATCGGTTACGTTTGGTTTGCGCTTCCGTCAGCGGACGGTTACGGTGGGCTTTGCGCATAATGCCGTCCTGCAACCGATGTTCTTCCAGATATTGCCGGTTTTCCGTACTGTCGTAGCCTTTGTCGGCATAGACGGTCGTACCTTCGGGCAGTCCTTCCAACAACGGCGACAGGTGTTTGCACTCATGGGCATTGGCGGGGGTAATATGCAGTTTCTCGATATAGCCTTCCACATCGGTACGGGTATGTTGTTTGTAACCGAGTCTGTATAAACCGTTTTTCTTTATCCAACGGGCATCGCTGTCTTTACTCGGTGTGGTTTGGCCGCTGACTTGTCCTTCTTCATCGACTTCTATGGCCTGGCGTTGTTTGCTGCCGGCGGTCTGAATAATGGTGGCGTCAACGACGGCGGCGGATGCTTTCTCTACTTTTAGGCCTTTTTCAGTCAGTTGGCGGTTAATCAGTTCCAGCAGTTCGGACAGGGTGTTGTCTTGCGCCAGCCAGTTGCGGTAGCGGCATAAGGTGCTGTAATCGGGGATGCTCAACTCGTCGAAACGGCAAAACAGGTTGAAGTCGATGCGGGTGATGAGGCTGTGTTCGAGTTCGGGATCGGAGAGGCTGTGCCATTGTCCGAGCAGGACGGCTTTGAACATGGATAGCAGTGGATAGGCGGGACGACCGCGGTGGTCTCGAAGGTAACGGATTCTTTGACGGTTCAGGTACTGTTCGATCGGTTGCCAGTCAATCACTTGATCCAACTTCAATAGCGGGAAACGGTCGATGTGTTTGGCAATCATGGCTTGTGCGGTTTGCCGGAAGAAGGTACTCATGAAAAATCTCCTAAATGTCTTGGTGGTAATTTAGGGGATTTTGGGGGATTTTGCAAAGGTCTCAGGCCGTCTGAAACTTTGACTTTATGTTTCAGATGGCCTGTTTGGTATTTTAATTTTGAAAATAACTTTTATTATCAATTAATTAAACGATTAAAAAACTATACAAAGCCGTTTGCAGCGTGTATCCTTACGCCTAACATTCATTCAATATAAATCTTTAAAGGAACACAGCCATGACCGACTTTACCGTTTGGGAAACCGCACCTTTCAATTCTACGATTGACCATATCCTGCAACGTTATCACAACGTTCACCGCGCCCAGTTTGAAGAGTTGGTACCGCTGGCGCAAAAAGTGGCTCAGGTTCATGCCGATACTTTTCCTGCCGAAGTGGCCGATTTGTTGGCCTATATGCAAAACGAGCTGTTGATGCACATGATGAAAGAGGAACGAATGTTGTTCCCGATGATTAATCAGGGCGTGGGTCGTGGCGCGGCAATGCCCATCAGCGTGATGATGCACGAGCATGAAGAACACGACCAAGCCATCGCGCGTTTGGAAGAATTGACCAACAATTTTGAGCTTCCCGAAGGCGCTTGCGGCAGCTGGACCCGTTTGTACACTTTGGCCAAAGAGATGGTGGATGATTTGAAAGACCATATCCATTTGGAAAATGAGATTTTGTTCCACCGCGTTTTGGCTTCTTAAAATTTGAGCTTAATCAAGGCCGTCTGAATGTTCAGACGGCCTGTTCTTTAATCCCTTGCTAAGTTAGTGCAATGGTTCTAAAATTTTAATAAAGAAACAAAATTAGGCAGTAAAGGCACACATCCGTTTTTTTGTTTACTTGAGAAGGAGTTTATGAATGAAACATTCTAAAGTTTTACTATCGGGTATTCTGTTTGTTGCTGTGACTGCATGCGCCCAAACGACGGACGGCAGCTGGAGCGCCCTGCAGGATACGAAAACAGGCGTGCAGTCGCGGCCTTATTATGAATTTGGCAATGTGGTTCAGAAGATTTCTTTTAAGAAAACCGGCAATCCGGAAAATGGTCTGAAAAAGCCTGTCTTGACTGTGTATCGTCAGGGCAAGCTGTTGGGCGAAGCATATAATTTGGAAGCCTCTCATGGCAGCCCCTTGTTGCCAACCCTGTTTCTGGTAAACGGCAAGTCATTAAATATCAATGACGGCAACGATAAAAAACAATTGGCTTCTGCGAAGAGAATCGATTTTTACGATTTCGGCCACGGCCGTATCGGCCATGCAGTCTTTACCGCGCCTAACGGTATCTGTCAGGATATGAAACACGGCAAAGGCGTTTCCTACAAGCTGGTTACCAACTATGTTAATTTTCCGGATTATCCTTCACCTGAAAATATCTTGATTATTACTGCGCAAGGCAAATATGAGCAAGACGGGTTTATATTGGATTCCACTGAGTCAAGGGTGACCAGTGCCAATAAAGAATTTGCCAGAAAATATGGCGAAGCCCTGAAATCTAAGAATGGCCCTGAGACCAGGCATGTGAATATGGCCAATGCAGCCAGTGCGGAAAAAGGCAGACTGTTGGCTGATTATATCTGTCAGTAATCATATTAAAGGCCGTCTGAAATTCAGACGGCCTTTTTGAATCATGAATGCATCTCTTGTTCAAACGACAGCAGAATCTGTTTTACTTCATCCGCTTCTTTGACGGTTCGGATGCGGTCAAACAATATCTGCGCCTGTTCAAACTCTTTTTTCATCATGCCCAGCCATTGTTTCAAACGGGCAACCGGATATTTGTTGTTGGCTTCTTTGGCAAGGCACAAGTCGAAGAACTGGACTATCCATGAGGAGACTTCGGCAAAGTCGGTGTCTTTCACTGTTTCACCGTTTTCATATTGCTTGATTTGCCGCGCCAAGTCGGGACGGATAACTGCGCCGCGCCCGAGCATCACGCTGTTGCAGCCGCTGACGGTTTTAATATCGAGATAGTCTTGAAGGTTGAACACATCACCGTTGGCGGTAACGGGAATATTGGCAGCATCGCGGATTTTGCGCACCCATTCCCAATGTGCCGGCGGTTCGTAGCCTTCGACCTTGGTGCGCGCGTGGACGGTTAACGCGCATGCACCGCCGTTTTCAATCGCAGAAGCGCATTCTAATGCCAGACTTTTGTCTTCATAACCTAGCCGCATCTTGGCAGTCAGCGGAATGTGTTGCGGCAGGCGTTGGCGCAGGGTGTGGACGATGTGGTAAATCAAGTCTGGCTCTTTGAGCAAGACCGCACCGCCTTTGTGTTTGTTGACCGTCGGCGCGGGGCAGCCGAAGTTGAGGTCGATTTTGTCCGCACCGAAACGCACGGCTTCCAAAGCATTGACGGCCATGTTTTCCGCATCGCTGCCCAAAAGTTGGACAGTACAGGGCGTGCCGGCCGGCGTGCGGTTGGCATGGGCGATTTCGGGAACATATTTAAGCCAAGTGGCGCGTGAGTGGACCGTGTGCGTAATGCGGACAAATTCGCTGACGCATTCGTCAAATCCGCCGATGCGCGTCAACAGGTCGCGCATCACATCGTCCACCAGCCCCTGCATGGGGGCAAGAATAAGCTGCATGAGTCAGGCCGTCTGAAAAAAGGAGGACATATTGTAGCGGTATATCGGTTAAAATACAGCTTCCTTTTTCAGACGGCCTTTTTATGATGCACACAATTCCGGCAACCGCCGCCATGTTGGTAAAAAATTCAGAACGTTATCTTTCAGAAGTTTTGAGTGCACTGAAAGACTTTGACGAAGTCCTGCTGTTGGACAACGGCTCGACCGACCGTACTTTTGAAATTGCCAAGGGATTTTCCAATGTCAGCTATTACAAGCATGACTTTATCGGATTTGGCCCGATGAAAAATCTGGCGGCCAGACTGGCGCAAAACGATTGGATTTTCAGCATAGACAGCGATGAAGTGGTGGATGAGGCTTTAATCGAATCCATTCGTGCGGCCGTTTTGGAAAATGAGAAGGAGCATATTTTTTCACTTTCCCGTCTGAACCATTACCACGGCAGACTGATTAAAGGCTGCGGCTGGTATCCAGATATTATTCCACGCCTTTATCATCGCAGATTTAGCCGTTTTTCCGACCGTCAGGTGCATGAGTCTTTGGTGTTGCCGCAGGAAGCTAAGGTTAAACAACTCGATGGCCATCTGAAACATTATTCTTTTGAAAACGCCGAAGGGCTGATTCAAAAAATGCAGCAGTATAGCTCGCTGTATGCGGCAGAAAATCGTTTTAAGAAAGACAGTTCGCCGTTTAAGGCTTTGCTGCATGGCGGCGTATCGTTTGTGAAAAATTATCTGCTCAAGCGCGGTTTTGCCTATGGCGCAGACGGCCTGACGATTTCGGTTTCCAACGCACAAGGTTCGTATTACAAATATGTCAAACTCTACGAGCGCAACCGCACGATAACCGTCTCCCTCATCATCACCACCTACAACCGCCCCGATGCTTTGGAGCTGGTGTTGAAATCGGCTTTATCGCAAACACGTCTGCCTGATGAGATTATTGTCGCGGATGACGGCTCAAGGCAGGAAACCGCCGAAGTGGTTGATTTTATCCGCCGCAGGACAAGTATTCCCGTTAAGCATTCATGGCAGCCGGATAGAGGTTTTCGTGCTGCCGAATCGCGCAACCGTGCGTTGGCGCAGGCGAAAAGCGATTATATTGTGTTGATTGACGGCGATATGGTCTTGGATCCGTCTTTTATCGCCGATCATTTGAAGATTGCCCGCAAAGGCCGTCTGATACAGGGTTCCCGCGTGATTTTGACTGAGGATAAAACGCAGGATATTTTGAACGAAGGCGATTTGCCTGCCTTGTCCATGTTCAGCTCGGGAATAGAAAAACGGCTTTCCGCCCTGCGCTGCCGTTGTTTGGCCAAACTGGCAGGCCGAAAAGGCAACCGCAAACACAAAGGCATCAAAACCTGCAATATGGGCTTTTTCCGCAGCGATGCGCTTGCCGTCAACGGGTTTGACAATAGCTTTGTCGGTTGGGGCAGGGAAGACAGCGAATTTGTCGCCCGTTGCTATCATAACGGTATGAAACGCCATAATTTGAAATTTGCCGGCATTGCGTACCACCTCTGGCACAATGAGGCAGAACGCGATTCATTGCCGCAAAACGATGCCTTGTTGGAGGCAACGTTGTCGGAACGCAAAATCCGCTGTGTTCATGGCGTATCGGATTTTATAAAAGATGAAGAAGTAGCCGGAAAATAGCTTTATCATCTTTTAGAATCATAGAGGCCGTCTGAAAATCTTCAGACGGCCTTTTTTGTGTTTTTAAAAACCTAGCGGTTAAATGAGAATATTATTTATTTGATATAGATCAGTATGTATAATTAGGTAAAGTATGGTTATGGAAGAGGGTTTACTCTATAATCCAACCGTTTGTAATTTTATTTCGGTCAAAGCCGGATTTTGGGAGTTGTGATGTCAACTATGTTTTTTATCCAGTTTGCCGTTGTGTTGCTGTGTATCCTGATTGGTGCGCAGGTTGGCGGTATTGGTTTGGGCGTGCTCGGCGGTATCGGCTTGGCCGTATTGTCTTTTGGTTTCCATCTTCAGCCGACCAGCCCTCCGATTGATGTGATGCTGATGATTATGGCGGTAGTGTCTGCCGCCGCGGCCATGCAGGCCAGCGGCGGTTTGGACTATATGATTAAGATTGCCACGCGCGTGTTGCACCGCAATCCGAAATACATCACCTTTATCGCGCCGGCGGTAACTTACACCTTTACCGTATTGGCAGGTACGGGCCATGTGGCTTACTCGGTCTTGCCCGTGATTGCCGAAGTCAGCCGTCGCAATGGCATCCGTCCTTCCCGTCCGCTGACGATGGCTGTTATCGCTTCCCAATTTGCGATTGTCGCCAGCCCGATTGCCGCCGCAGTTGTTGCCTGCGTCACCATGCTTGAGCCGCAACACATCACGATGGCGGATGTGTTGAAAGTTACCGTTCCCTCCACGATTTTGGGTATCGGTTTGGCTTGCGTGTTCGTAAACAAACTGGGCAAAGAGTTGAAAGATGATCCGCATTATCAGGCTTTGCTGAAAGACCCGAACTATGTGAAAGAATACATCGATGTGGAGGAACAACAAACCGATGTCGCCATTTCGCCGAAATCCAAATTGTCGGTCGGTATTTTCTTGACTGCGGCATTGCTGGTGGTTGTAATGGGTGCGCTGCCTGAGCTGCGTCCGGCTTTTGAACACGATGGCGCGATCAAGCCTATGGGCATGGCGCATACGATTGAAATCGTGATGTTGTCTGCTTCTGCGCTGATTATTTTGGCGTGTAAACCCAATGGCGATGCGATTACCCGAGGTTCGGTATTCCACGCCGGTATGCGTGCCGTGATTGCGGTGTTTGGCGTGGCTTGGTTGGGCGATACCTTGATGAGCGGCCACTTAACAGAAGTAGAATCGACCGTCAGCCATTTGGTTGAATCTGCACCATGGACTTTTGCCTTTGCCCTGTTTGTCTTGTCGGTATTGGTCAACAGCCAAGGCGCGACAGTGGCGACGCTGTTCCCAATCGCCATTAAACTAGGTATTCCTGCGCCCATCATTATCGGCACATTTGTTGCGGTAAACGGCTATTTCTTCATTCCGAACTACGGTCCGATTATTGCCGCTATCGACTTCGATACAACCGGCTCGACCAAAATCGGCAAATTTATCTTCAACCACAGCTTCATGATTCCAGGCCTGTTGAGCATGGCATTCAGCTTAGCCATCGGCTTGTTGTTGGTTCAGGTGTATTATTGATAGGCTGAAAAAATAAAGGCCGTCTGAAATTAAATTTCAGACGGCCTTTTTGATATTGTTATTCGAGAGCTTAATTGCAGTATTTATTAACGTCGTTTTGGTATTGTTTAATTAGGCTGTCGCGATTGGCCAAGCGTGCGCTTTCGGCGACTTGGCGGTTGATTTTGGCGATTTTGCAGTTTTCCAGCTTGTTTTGGCGGTTTTGCTCTTCGATTTTTTTATTGCGCTCTTCGATTTGTTTGTTTTGTTCCGCAACCTGCTCATTAGGCTGCTCGACAACCGGCTCAGATGCCGCAACAGCAGGCGCAACGGCAGGTTTGACGTTGTGCGTGCGGATGTTGACCACGCCGGAACGCTTCGGTTGCAGACGGTTTGGCGTATCGGAATAGCTGTTGCCCGACGTGCCTTTCCAAGTGTACACCTCGGCCGCGCCGGTCAGGGCGGCGGAAGAGAGAAGGGCTGCTGTCAGACAGGTTTTGAGTGCGGAAGATTTCATGGGTTTCCCTTATGTAAATGATGTTTTCATTCGACCTATTCTACTTGAAACTGCAATGCGTTGGCATATTTTTGTACTGTAGATCAAATCATGTAAAAAAATAACGTTAAAACATGTATTGCCAATGTTAGCGTCAAGCCGGTGTGATATAATGCCGTGCATCTTGCACAAACTGAAAGACCGAGCATCATGCGTATTGTAGAAAAAGCCTATACTTTCGACGACGTTTTGTTGGTTCCAGCGCACTCAAACGTGCTGCCTCGAGATGTCAAACTTCAAACCAAACTCACCCGCGATATCACGCTCAACCTCCCTCTACTTTCTGCTGCAATGGATACCGTTACCGAAGCGCGTCTGGCCATTTCTATGGCTCAAGAAGGCGGCATCGGCATTATCCATAAAAACATGACGCCGGAGTTGCAAGCGCGTGCCGTTTCCAAAGTGAAGCGCCATGAGAGCGGCGTGGTGAAAGATCCCGTTACCGTTGCGCCGACCGCATTGATCCGCGAAGTCTTGGAAATGCGCGCACAACGCAAACGCAAAATGTCCGGTCTGCCTGTTGTAGAAAACGGCAAAGTGGTCGGTATCGTGACCAACCGTGACCTGCGTTTTGAAAACCGTGTCGACCTGCCAGTTTCTGCCATCATGACCCCCCGCGACCGTTTGGTTACCGTACCTGAAGGTACCAGCATCGATGAAGCCCGCGAAATCATGCATGCGCACAAAGTTGAGCGCGTTTTGGTATTGAACGACCAAGACGAACTCAAAGGTCTGATTACAGTTAAAGATATTCTGAAAACAACCGAATTCCCTAATGCCAACAAAGATGCTGAAGGCCGTCTGCGCGTCGGTGCCGCGGTGGGTACCGGCGGTGATACCGAAGAGCGCGTCAAAGCATTGGTAGAAGCAGGTGTGGACGTGATTGTGGTTGATACTGCCCACGGTCATAGCCAAGGTGTTATCGATCGCGTGCGCTGGGTAAAAGAAACTTATCCGCACATTCAAGTCATCGGCGGCAACATCGCGACTGCCCAAGCCGCTTTGGATTTGGTGGCTGCCGGTGCGGATGCCGTTAAAGTCGGTATCGGCCCGGGCTCGATTTGTACGACCCGTATCGTAGCAGGCGTGGGCGTGCCTCAACTGACTGCGATTCACAATGTTTCCGAAGCACTGAAAGGTACAGGCGTTCCCCTGATTGCCGACGGCGGTATCCGCTTCTCCGGCGATATTGCCAAAGCTCTGGCAGCAGGTGCATACAGCGTCATGCTCGGCGGTATGTTTGCCGGTACGGAAGAAGCACCGGGCGAAATCGAACTCTACCAAGGCCGCTCTTACAAGTCTTACCGCGGCATGGGTTCGTTGGGTGCGATGAGTCAAGGCTCTGCCGACCGCTACTTCCAAGACAAAACCGACAGCACAGACAAATATGTTCCTGAAGGCATCGAAGGCCGCGTTCCTTACAAAGGCCCGATTGTGAACATCATCCACCAATTGACCGGCGGTCTGCGCTCCAGCATGGGTTATTTGGGTTGCGCCAATATTGCTGAAATGCACGAGAAAGCAGAATTTGTGGAAATCACTTCTGCCGGTATGAGCGAATCCCACGTTCACGACGTACAAATCACTAAAGAAGCGCCTAACTACCATCGTTAAACGAGTATAAAAAGGTCGTCTGAAAATATTTCAGACGGCCTTTCTGTTTTTATAAGGTTTTAAAAATGAAGAGAATATTACTTGCCGCTGTTTGGTCTGGTGTTTCAGGTTAGGTATTTGCAGAACTTGCCGGATAAATTGGGAAGACAAACGCTTCACGCGCTAAAATGACATGTATCAACTAGTACGTTTTGAACTGAGCGATTAAACCGAGTTTCAGATGGCCTTTTAAAAATCGTATTACAATAAGCTAAAATTAAAAACACATTCCATTATGTCCAAAAAAATCCTGATTATTACCCCAAGCTGGATTGGCGACTGTGTCATGACCCAACCGCTTTATCGTCGTTTGCATGAGCTGCATCCCGGCTGCACCATTGATGCTTTTGCACCCAAATGGTCGATGGCCGTATTTGAGCGTATGCCTGAAATCAACCGTGTGATGGAAAACCCGTTTGGACATGGTGCATTGGAATTGAAAAAACGCTGGCATATCGGGCGTGAATTGGGAAAAGAAGGCTATGATCAAGTGATTGTTTTGCCCGGTTCGCTCAAATCCGCCATTATTGCCTTGGCTACGGGCATCAAGCAGCGTACGGGCTACGTCGGCGAGTCGCGCTATTTTTTGTTGAATGATATCCGTAAGTTGGATAAGGTCGCGTTGCCTCTGATGGTTGACCGCTATACTGCGCTGGCGCATCCGACCCAAGCGGATTTTAACGGGCATTCCGATAATCCGTGTTTCACGATTGATTCCGAAAGCCGTCAAGCCGCTTTGGCAAAACATGGTTTGACGACGGATAAACCGATTTTGGCATTTTGTCCCGGTGCGGAATATGGCCCGGCCAAGCGTTGGCCTGCGCGTCATTTTGCCGAACTTGGCCGCCGCTATTTGGCTGAAGGTTGGCAGGTTTGGCTGTTTGGTTCGCAAAAAGATTTCGATATTGCAGATGAAATCAACCGGCTTTCAGATGGCCTTTGCACCAATCTTTGCGGCAAAACCAATCTTTCGGAGGCGATTGATCTGTTGTCTTGCGCCGATACGGTCGTGTGCAACGACAGCGGTCTGATGCACCTTGCGGCTGCGCTTGATCGGAAATTGGTTGCGGTTTACGGCTCATCCAGCCCTGACCATACGCCGCCTCTCAGCCAAAAGGCAAAAATCGTCAGTTTGAATTTGGATTGCTCACCTTGTTTTAAGCGCGAATGTCCGTTGGGGCATACGGATTGTTTGAACAAACTGACGCCGGATATGGTGCAAAAAGCAGCGGAAGAGCTGGCTCATTCGGCGTAATCCAATAAAGGTTAGATGGAAAACAGCAAAGGGTGGATTTGAGTCTGTCCTTTTAATCTTTCGTTTCTTCTATTTTTTAACAAAAGGCCGTCTGAAAATCATATTTCAGACGGCCTTTTTTGTTTTGAAATCAATACATTTGATTATTTTTGATGCAGATTATAAACGTATTCGACTTCTTCACGGCTGCCCATGAATACGGCAACACGTTGGTGCAGGCCGGTAGGTTGGATGTCGAGCATGGCTTCGATGGCGTTGTTTGATGCGCCGCCGGCTTGTTCCATAAGCAGGCTCATCGGGTTGGCTTCGTACATCAGGCGTAGTTTGCCCGGTTTGGATGGATCGCGTTTGTCTTGCGGATACATGAATACGCCGCCGCGCATCAGGATGCGGTGAATTTCGGCAACCATGCTGGCTACCCAGCGCATATTGTAGTTTTTGCCGCGTACGCCGGTTTCGCCTGCCAGCAATTCGTCAATGTATTGTTGAACAGGGGCGAACCAATGTCTTTGGTTGGACATATTGATGGCGAATTCTTTAGTGGATTCGGGAACGCGCGGATTTTCTTTGGTCAGCAGGAATTGGTTGGCATCGTCCAGAGTGAAAACAAATACGCCATGACCGACAGTCAGTACCAGTTGAGTTTGCGGACCGTATAAAACATAACCTGCGGCTACTTGGTCGCGGCCTTTTTGCAGGAAGGATTCGGTAGTCAATGCGCCTTCTGGTTTCGCTAAAATGGAGAAAATGGTGCCGACGGAGATGTTGACGTCGATATTGGAAGAGCCGTCCAACGGGTCAAACAATACCAAATAGCCACCGTTTTCGTGTGTGGCGACATAGGTGTCTTCTTCTTCGCTGGCAAGGCCTGCGATGTTGGTATTGGCTTTTAAAACATCAATCATGATGTTGTTGGCGATGACGTCAAGTTTCTTTTGGTCTTCGCCTTGGATGTTGCCGGTACCTGCCATGCCCAAAACGCCGGAAAGCGCGCCGAGGCGGACTTTGGCGTTGATGTCCAAACAGGCGGTGGCTACGGATTCCAGTACGCTCGCCAGCTCTTGCGGCAGTTTGTGTTCGGGCAGGTGTTGGGCTAAGAATTGGTTCAATGTATTCATGGCTTCACTCTTTTCCTAAGTTTGAATCGAATATTTTTCAATTTCAGGCCGTCTGAAAACGGCGTGTTCATTTGATTTTGCTTTCGGCCATGCCTAAAACTTCTTTAGTGCAGGCGATGCTGGTGTCTTTGATGCGTTTTTTTAGCTCGTCGCTCATGGAGTCGCTGCCGCCCAAAAGTGAGGTCGCTTCTTCAGGATTGATTTGGTCGACTGTTTTTTCGCCGATGCAGCGGCAGATTTTTTCAGTAGTCGCGGAATCAAACGGGCTTTTTCCTGCGGCTTTTTCTACGCAGGCTTCGGTTGCTGAGCGGACAAATTCGGTGCGGAAACTTTGGGTAAATTCTTCTTTAAATTCGTTTTTTACTGATTCGCTGCACGCGCAAAGCAGGAACGTGCAGGCTAGGGGTGTGCGTATATTCATGAGTGGACGGTCGTTAATTGTTATGTTGTGAATTGTAGTGGAAAAAGGCTTAAGTATAAAGGGTTAAGGCCGTCTGAACAGGTATGGTGGCAAAATCGAAGCGCTTGGGTATGCGTTCAGACGGCAGCGTTTATTTCGTTTTGCTTTCCAATACATAATGCGCGCCTGCATCTTGCGCCAAAATTTTGGAAAGTTCGGGCAGATTGTTTTGCAACTGTTCGGCAAGCATATAGGGTGGGTTGATGACGAACATGCCGCTGCCGTGCATACCGAAGCCGTCGCTGCGCGGCGTATGGACATGGAGCTCGGCGTGCAGGTAATTGTCGGGAGCGATTTTTTTGAGTTCGTCCGGCAGTTTGCGGCTTTCTTCGCGGCTCAGGCAGGGATACCAAACCATATAGCAGCCGGTTTCAAAGCGTTTCAAGGCATCTTTCAAAACTTGGACGACACGGCGGTAGTCTTGTTTTTCTTCGTAGGGCGGATCAATCAAGACTGCGGCACGGCGGGGCGGGGGAGGCAATAATGAAATCAAGCCCTGATAACCGTCCGCTTGGCTGACCTGTGCTTTACGCGCATGACGGACTTCGCGCATATTGTTTTGCAAATGGACAAAATCGGCAGGGTGCAGCTCAAAGAGGCGCATTTTGTCGCTGTCGCGCGTGAGCGCCTGTGCCAGCCAAGGCGAGCCGCAGTAAAGGTTGTCTTGCGGCAGTATTTGTTTCAGACGGCCCATAAATTCGGCCAATTCGGCAGGCAGCTTGTCAGCTTGTTCCAAGAGCGTAATGCCTTGTTTGTATTCGCCGACTTTTTGCGCTTCATCGCCGCTCAAATCATACAAACCGGCACCGCTGTGCGTATCGATATACCAATAAGGCTTGTCTTTGCGGTTGAAATATTCGAGGACGAGGAAGAGGGTAAAGTGCTTGAGCATATCGGCATGGTTGCCGGCATGGAAGGCGTGGCGGTAGCTGAGCATGATCGGGCTGCGGAAATAAAAATCCGATTATACCCCAAACCATCGCCATCACTGCTTTCAGACGGCCTTTGTGCCTGGAAAATGCTACAATATCCGCCTTATCGTACCATCGGAAAGAAGACATCATGTTTACAGGCATCGTACAAGGTATGGGCAAAATTACAGACATCGCCCAACCTTCGCCCGACTTTCGTACCCACACAGTCGAGCTGCCCCCCGAAATCGCCGACAATCTGCAAACTGGCGCCTCTGTCGCCAACAACGGCTGCTGCCTGACCATTACCCGAATCGACGGCAACAAAGTCAGCTTTGATTTGATGGACGAAACCTTACGCAAAACCAATCTCGGCAGCTTGAAAGTCGGCAACAGTGTCAATTTGGAACGCGCGGCGCGGTTTGGTGACGAAATCGGTGGTCATGTGATGAGCGGCCATGTGATGGCGGTTACCCGAATTTCACGTATCGAATCCAGCGAGTTCAACCGTACAGTTTGGTTTGAGCTGCCGGAAAACCTCAAGCCCTACATCCTGACCAAAGGCTTTGTCGGTTTGGATGGTTGCAGCCTGACCATAGGCGAAGTCAGCGACAGCGAATTTTGTGTACACCTGATTCCGGAGACTTTGGAGCGTACCCTGTTTGGCAGTCGCAAAGAAGGCGACCTCATCAATATTGAAATCGATCCGCAAACCCAAGCCGTTGTCGATACCGTGATGCGTGTATTGGCTCAAAAGGCCGTCTGAAAAAAAGAAAGCCAAAATGAAATTATCCAATTTTTTGAAAAAAGCGAATTCCGTTTTAAACCGTCTGGATTTAATCCTGCCTGACGAAGCCGGTAAAACCGACTGGCGCGCTTTGGCCTACCGTTGGCACAGTGTGGGCAAAAAAGGTATTTTGGAAAGCCTGCCGCGTCCGCATACGTTTCCTTTGAGCAGATTGGCGGCAGTCGGTTCGCAAACCGACCGGCTGAAACGCAATACCGAGCAATTTTTGGCAGGTCGTCCGGCAAATAATGTCTTGATGACCGGCGCGCGCGGTACGGGGAAATCCTCCTTGGTTAAAGCGTTGTTGCACGAATACGCTGAGCGTGGCCTGCGACTGATTGAAGTGGACAAAAGCGATTTGATCAGTCTGCCGGCTTTGTTGACGTTGTTGTCCGAGCGCCCTGAGAAGTTTATCGTTTTCTGCGATGATTTGTCGTTTGAAACCGGCGATGAGACCTATAAAGCCTTGAAAACTGCTTTAGACGGTGGACTGTCGCAACGTTGCACCAATGTTTTGGTTTATGCCACATCCAACCGTCGTCATTTAATTCCAGAATACATGGATGAAAACGGCGGTACTACGGGCATTCGCGGCGAAATTCATCAGAAAGAGGCTGTTGAGGAGAAAATTTCCCTTTCCGACCGCTTCGGCTTATGGCTGAGTTTTTATCCTTTCGACCAAAACGATTATCTGACCGCTGTTGCCAACTGGTTGGACGATTTCAATGTGCCTTTTGATGACACGGCACGCCAAGCCGCGTTGCAATGGGCGCAAATGCGCGGCAGCCGTTCGGGTCGTTCGGCATGGCAGTTTGCCTGCGACTGGGCAGGTCGGTTGCCGGAAGAAAGAGTGCTGGATTAAGGCTGAAAAAAGCAAAGGCCGTCTGAATATGGTTTCAGACGGCTTTCTTGTATTTTTATTTATCCATCAGCGCAAGCATGAAGATAACCATTGCTGGCGTTGGCGCGGATTGAGCAGATGATAGAGGCGGTATTGGATTTCCATTTCATCCACCGCATAGTCCATGCTGGAGAGGTAGCGGTTTTCAACATAATCGCGGGCGGCGTTTGAGTCGAATGAGTCGCCGGAGAGGATTTTGATGATGGTTTGACGGCGGTTGCGGTCGGAGCGTACGGTTTTACGGTAGGCTTTATCGTTGATTTGTTTGAAGTCGGTACGCAGGCGACGCAGGGCGGCGTGTTGGTCGGAGGATAAATTGAGCTGTCGGATGTCGCAATTCGGGTGGAAGTCGTCCAAAGTGGCCAGAAATGGACCGGCATGTGCAGGCAGGCTGGAACAGAGTAGGGCGAGTGCTAAGAAAGTAAAAGTCGGATAGCGGGAAAGTGCGACAGACACGGTGTTTTCCTAATGTTTCATCAGGTTTGGAAATATAACCGATTAGCGTGTGAAAGGCAGTATCAAAGCAGTTAACTTTTGTTAATGATATTGGATTTTTCTGCATATGTATGTATTCAAATAATTTATTTTCAAAGCCTTACAATTTGATTTTAAGTTTCATTAATGTATGTGAAATGTAAATTCATAAAAATGACGGCAGAGATGTTGTCGGTAGCATACAACATAGGGGCAAAAATGCGATAATGACAAAGGAACACACTTTAGGAGAACAAACATGACCGACTACCGTATCGCCCCCAGTATTTTGTCTGCCGATTTTGCCCGCTTGGGCGAAGAGGTTGCCGAAGTTATCCGCGCCGGCGCGGATTTGATTCATTTTGACGTGATGGACAATCATTATGTGCCGAATCTGACTTTCGGCCCTATGGTTTGCGCGGCTTTGAAACCGTATGCAACCGTGCCGGTCGATGTGCATTTGATGGTTGAGCCGGTGGACGATTTGATTCATGCGTTTGCCAAAGCCGGTGCCAATATCATTACTTTTCATCCAGAAGCCAGTCGCCACATCGACCGCAGCTTGGGTTTGATTAAAGAATACGGCTGTCAGGCAGGTTTGGTATTGAATCCTGCCACGCCGGTCAATATTCTGGAAAACGTTTTGGACAAACTGGATATGGTGTTGCTGATGTCGGTCAACCCGGGCTTCGGCGGACAAAGCTTTATCCCGAATACGCTGGTGAAAGTCCGCAAAGTGCGCGAGATGTTGGACGAGTATGAACGGCAAAGCGGCCGCCGTATCGCATTGGAAGTCGATGGCGGCGTGAAGACAGACAATATTGCTGAAATTGCGGCGGCAGGTGCGGATACGTTTGTGGCCGGTTCGGCGATTTTTGGCAAACCGGATTACAAAGCCGTTATCGATGAAATGCGTCAACAGTTGGCGCAAGTCGGATAACCAAGCCGGGATATTCTTAGTTTCCAAACTTTAAATAATCAATGTTTAATATTAAAGGCCGTCTGAAATAATTTTCAGACGGCCTTTTGTTTTAGCCTAAACCCTTACAGCGGCCATTTCAATGCAGGATTGCTTTCAATGACTGCTTTGAATTGGTTTTGAATACGCTCAATCGCTTCTTGTGTATCCGCTTCAAAACGCAACACCAAAATCGGTGTGGTATTGGAAGCACGCATCAGGCCGAAGCCGTCGGGGAATTCAACGCGCAAGCCGTCGATGGTGATGATTTCGGTCGCACCTTCAAACTTGGCATTGGCAGCCAGCTCTTCAATCACTTTGTGGCCGTTGCTGCCTTCGGGCAGGTCGATGTTGAGTTCCGGAGTGGAAATGCTTTGCGGCAGCTTGTTCAATACTTCGGACGGATTGTCGAAGGCAGACAGGATCTCTAAGAGGCGTGCGCCGGCATACATACCGTCGTCGAAGCCGAACCAGCGTTCTTTAAAGAAGATGTGTCCGCTCATTTCGCCGGCAACCAGTGCGCCGGTTTTTTTCATGGTGGATTTGATGAAGCTGTGGCCGGTTTTCTCCATGACAGGATCACCGCCGTGTTCTTTAATCCAAGGTGCGAGCAGGCGGGTGGATTTGACGTCGAAAATCACTTTGGCTTTAGGATGGCGGCTCAACACGTCTTGTGCGAAAAGCATCAGTTGGCGGTCCGGATAGATGATGTTGCCGTCTTTGGTAACCACGCCCAAGCGGTCGGCATCGCCGTCAAATGCCAAGCCGATTTCGGCATCGCCGTTTTTGAGCTCGACGATGAGGTCTTGCAGGTTTTTCGGTTTGGAAGGGTCGGGGTGGTGATTAGGGAAATTGCCGTCCACTTCGCAGAAAAGTTCGGTCACTTCGTTGCCCAAGCCTTTGTAGAGTTTGCCCGCGAATGCGCCGCCGACACCGTTGCCCGCGTCGATGGCGATTTTCATCGGGCGTTTGAGCTTGATGTGGCCGACGATGTTGTTGTGGTATTCGCCGGAGATGTCTTTTTCGGTTACGCTGCCTTGTTTGTCGGCAGCAACAAAACCATCTTTTTCAACAATAGCTAAAAGTTCTTGAATGGCTTCGCCTGCGAGCGTGTCGCCGCCGAGCATCATTTTGAAACCGTTGTAATCGGGCGGATTGTGGCTGCCGGTAATCATTACGCCGCTGCCGCCGCATTCGTTGATGGCTGCGAAGTAGAGCATAGGGGTGGCAACCATGCCGACATTGAGAACGTCGATGCCGCTGTCTGTAAAACCGCGTTGAATTTGTGCCATCAGGCCGGGACCGCTCAAACGGCCGTCGCGACCGAGTGCGATGCGGGTAATGCCTTTTTCGGAGGCTTTGGTAGCAATAGCTTTACCGATTAAGTAGGCAGCTTCGTCGGTCAGGGTTTTACCGACGATGCCCCGGATGTCGTAGGCTTTGAAAATGTCGCGGGCGATATTTGCCATGTGGATTTCCTTTAAATTTAAGGGAAAATAATAGGCGTTATTTTAACACGGCTAAAAGGCCGTCTGAAGAATTCAGACGGCCTTTTGTCGTTACATCAAAGAACAGTGTTGTTTGGACGAATCAATTGTTGAAAGTGTTGCACTGGTTGATGTCGCCGCTTTCCAAACCGCGCTTGAGCCAAGTCATGCGTTCTTCGGACGAGCCATGGGTAAAGCTGTCGGGAACGACATAGCCCTGGGCCTGTTTCTGCAAGCGGTCGTCGCCGACGGATTCGGCGGCAAGCATCGCTTTTTGAATGTCTTCTGTTTTGAAGATATTGTTGTTGATGGCGTAGTGTCCCCAAATACCAGCGAAACAGTCGGCCTGCAATTCGAGTTTGACGGAAAGGGCATTGGCCTCTTTTTTGCCGACTTGCTGTTGCATTTTGTGGATTTTAGGCAGAATGCCGAGCAGGTTTTGAACGTGATGGCCGACTTCATGGGCAATAACGTAGGCAAACGCGGCATCGCTGGCGGATTCGAGCTTGGTGCGCATGTCTTCGTAGAAACTCAAATCCAAATAAACTCTTTGGTCGCCCGGACAGTAAAACGGGCCCATGGCAGATTGGCCCGTACCGCAGGCGGTGGACGTACTGCCTTCATACAACACCATGGTTGTCGGTGTGTAGTGTTGGCCGTGTTGCTGGAAATATTTACTCCATGTTTTTTCGGTATTAGCAAGGACGACACGGGACAGTTCTTTCAACTCGGCTTCTTGTTGGCTGTCGAGTCGGGAAGCTTGCTGGGTAGGAATGCCCATCGAAGATGAGCCGCCAACCAAACCGCTCAAATCCACGCCGTAATATGCGCCGATCAAAACCACGATAATGCCGAGTATGCCCGGCGTTTTACCGCCGCCGCCGCCACGGCTTCCGCGGAGATCTTCGACGTTTTGGCTTTGTTCACGACCTTTCCAATCCATAATGCGTATCCTGTGTAGTTTTCATGCGGCGGATTATACTATGGAATGTCAAATGTGTTTGATCGAATTGTGAATATTGCTTTTGGCCGTCTGAAAATGCGACATCGGGAAAGTGAAAACGGCAGTATCTTTCAGACGGCCTTGGTGTTTGTTAGAATGAACAAACCTACTATTGGGAGATATAAGATGAAAGTCAGCAGTAAAGCTATTGTCAACGGCGAATTTGAAGACAAATATGGCAAGCGCGGCAGCCAGTTCAGCCCGAGCGGTATGCCTTCTTATTCGATTCCTTTTGAGATTGAAGATGCGCCTGAAGGAACAAAATCGTTTGCCGTGGTGTTGGAAGACAAAGATGCCATTTCAGCATCCGGCTTCGTATGGACGCATTGGTTGATTTCGGATTTGAAACGCACTTCCGTGGCAGAAAATGAAAGTATTTCTGCAACAGATTTCACACAGGGCGCGAACACTTGGGCGAGTGCGTTGGGTAAATTTGAAATTGAAGAGGCTTCTTTTTACGGCGGTATGGCACCACCGAACAACCGCCATCGTTATGAACTGATTGTGTACGCGCTGGATACTGTTTTGGATTTACCGCGCGGTTTCCGCTTTAATGAGCTGCATTTTGCCATGCAGGGTCATGTCTTGGATTCGGCATGCGTGGTCGGTACTTATGATGTGTGACGGTATGCGTCATTATTGAAAAACAGCCTGTCCGGTTTTAATTCGGACAGGCTGTTTTTATGGGAAATCAAATCAATTAAACCACTTCGGCTTTAGTGATGATGACTGGTTCGCTCGGTACGTCGTCGTGGTAGCCGTGACGTTTGGTAGAAACGCCTTCGATGGCATCAACAACGTCAAAACCGTCAACGACTTTACCGAATACGGCATAGCCCCAGTCTTGAACGACGGTTTTGCCGTACAGCTCTTTAGAACGGAAGTTCAAGAAAGCGTTGTCGGCAGTGTTGATGAAGAATTGCGCGCTGGCAGAATGAGGATCGGAAGTACGCGCCATGGCGATGGTGTATTTCTCGTTAGGCAAACCGTTGGACGCTTCGTTTTGAATCGGATCGCGGGTTTCTTTTTCGTTCATGTTTTCATCCATGCCGCCGCCTTGAATCATAAAGCCTTTGATGACGCGGTGGAAGATTACGCCGTCGTAGAAGCCGTCTTTAACGTATTGCTCGAAGTTTTTAGCAGTAACGGGGGCTTTGTCGAAATCCAGTTCGATTTTGATGTCGCCTTTGTTGGTGTGCAGGATAATCATGGGTTTCCTTTCGTTAGAATCCGGTTTTGAATCATTCGTTAAATTGTGTCTGAACGAGAAACTTCAAGGCCGTCTGAAAAATATTCTTTCAGACGGCCTGGACTATGTTTACGGGTTTACGGCATCAGGACGAAATAAGCCCACAGCGCAACCAATACGATACAGAGGACATTCAGCAATAAGCCGACATTCATCATTTCGCGTTGCTTAATCAAGCCTGTACCGAACACAATCGCGTTAGGCGGTGTGGCAACCGGCAACATGAAGGCACAAGATGCACCAATGCCGATGACGAATACCAAGACTTGTTCCGGCAGGCCCATTTGCGCGGCGATGCTGGCGAAAATAGGCACAAGCAAGGCGGCGGAAGCCGTGTTACTGGTGAACTCGGTCAGGAAGATGATGAAGGCGGCAACCACGAAAATCACCAGCAATGCAGGAGAATGGGAGAACGTGGAAGCAACTTGCTGACCCAGAGCTTCAGATGCGCCGGAAGATTGCAGCAATGCGCTCAAGCTGATACCGCCACCGAAGAGCATCAATACACCCCAGTCGGTATTGCGGGCAACTTCTTTCCATTGCGCCACGCCGAATACGACGACGGCAACGGCGGCAATCAGGGCAATAACGGTATCAGGGTTGGAAATATCGAATGCGGCTTTGATTTTGGAGCTGAATACCCAAGCGATGGCTGCGGCCAAGAAAATCAACAGCGCAATCACGCGGTGCAAAGTCCAAGGGATAGATTCAGCTTTAACTTCCACGCGCTCATTCAAATTAGGTTTGAGGATGACGTACATGGAGAACAGCATCAGCGGCAGAATCAACAGCATCATCGGCAGGCCGAGCTTCATCCAGCCGACGAAGTCCAAGTTCAGCGCTTTGGCGGCAATCATGTTCGGCGGAGAACCGACCACGGTGCCCAAGCCGCCGATACTGGCGCAGTAGGCGATACCGAGCAGGACGAAAACGTAGGTTTTGCGTTCTTTTTTTTGGTCGAGGTGGCTCATCATACCCATTGCCAAAGGCAACATCATCGCGGCAGTCGCAGTGTTACTGATCCACATAGACAGGAAGGCGGTAACGGCAAACAGCATCAACACGGCAACTTTCATATTGCCACGGGACAGGCGCAACAGGCTGACAGCGATTTTACGGTCGAGACGCTGCATGTGCAGGGCGGTTGCAAGCGCGAAGCCGCCGAAGAAGATGTAAATCGTCGGGTCGGAGAAACCGGCCATCGCTTTTTTGATGTCCATATCCGGGAAACCGAGTACAACGGCAAGGATAGGGATCATCAGTGCGGTAACGGTAATGTGTACGGCTTCGGTAAACCAAAGTGCCGCAACGAAAATCAACAGCGCGATACCTTTGTTGGCATCGGGGCTGTAGGGAAGGATGTAATAAATGCCGAAGCAGACAACAGCAGAGATAATGGTCGTCAGCAGTCCTTTAAAGTCGGTAATCGGCTTCTGCGCACTGAGAAGCTCGACGTTCTCAGGATGCTGAGTCTTATCCTTGGCGTTTAAGTCCATGATGTATTCCTCTGAAACATGATTGGTTTTTCTTTTCAGCCGTACGTTCAGACGGCCTAATAGGCGACAGTATATTTGTAATTTGATGTAGTGTAAACAAATTGTAAATTGTTTTTTAGAAATGGAATGAAAACCGGATAAGCAGCAAGAAAACTGCTTATCCGGCGGAATGAAGACCCATCGTGGGTTAATAAGCATCAGGACAAATCGGTAAAACTACCAAAATTACGGCCGGGTCAGTAATACCATCCTGATTTATATGGATTTAAACATTTTGCGTCAGATTGTCTTGTTCCTTAAACAATAAGCCGCAAACGGCCAAACCTGCCGCCGCCAGCAAGGCTCCGGCAATGCCGATATTGGAAAGGCCGAACCAGACGGTTACATAATGTCCCAAAAGCGCACCGCCGCCGATGCCGACATTGTACAAACCTGAATAAATCGAGTTGGCCACATCTGTTGCATCCGAGGCAAATGCCAAGACCTTCGATACCATGCCCAAGCTGACGATGACGATGGCCACGCCCCAAATAAATACCAGCGCGTACACCGCATAAGGGAAAGAGGCAAACGGCAGAAGCAGCAGGGCAGAGAGCAGGATGACCGCCACCGCGCCAAGCATAAACAGGCGTTGCGATTTGGCAAACCATTTGCCAAACAGATAAGAAGCGGCAAATCCTGCCAAACCGTACAGGCTCAAAACGATGGTAACTTGTTCAGCCTTAAATCCGCCAACTTGCAACACAAAAGGCTCGATATAGCTGTATGCCGTGAAGTGTGCCGTAATAATTAACACCGTCATGGCATAAAGCAACATCAGGTTGCGGCGTTTGAACAAACTCGGCAGGCTGCTTAAAGAGCCGGTATTTTGGCTGGGTAAAGCAGGCAGGTTTTTGGCCAACACCAGCATTACGCCGGCAGCACAGACGCCGATCAGCAGGAAGCTGAGCTGCCAGCCGAAGTATTGCCCGACCACGCGCCCCAGCGGAATACCCAAAACCATCGCCAAAACCGTACCCGTACTGAGCAAGCCCAAAGCCTGATTGGTTTTGCCGGCGGGAGCAAGCCGTACTGCCAAAGAAGCCGTAATTGACCAAAAGACCGCGTGTGTCAGCGCAATTCCGATACGGCTGACCAAAAGGATGTTGAAGTTCCAAGAAAAAAACGACAGCGCGTGAAACAGCGCAAACAGTGCAAACAGCATCAGCAATAATTTGCGCCGTTCGATGTTTTTCGTCATCAGCATCAGCGGCAGTGATAGGAGCGCAACAATCCACGCATACACCGTAATCATCATGCCCACTTCCGTTGCCGGTTTGCCAAAGCTCTGACCGATGTCGCTCAAAAGCGCAATCGGAATGTATTCGGTGGTATTGAAAATAAACGCACCCACCGCCAGCGCGCATACGCTAACCCATTGTTTGAATGTTGAAGTCATTATTATGTCCGTTTGATGAAGCAAAGGTCGTTATTGTACGCCTATCTGCATTTTTCAGACGGCCTTAATGAAGAATTTGCAAGCTGTTTGTGTAAGGAGTAAAGTATTTGGCAACTATATTTGTTTGAATGAAAGGAAATACAAATGCAAACTGTTACCCTCAATATCGACGGCATGACCTGCGGCGGCTGCGTGAAAAGCGTAACCCGTCTTTTGGAAGGCGTAGAAGGCGTGGAAAAAGCAGAAGTCAGCTTGGAAAACAAAAATGCAGTGATTACTTTTGATGAAAGCAAGACAGATACCGATGCGCTGATTGATGCCGTAGAAGACGGCGGCTACGATGTGGCTTTGTAACCGATAAGCGTATTTTGAAAAGGCCGTCTGAAACGCTTCAGACGGCCTCTGTCTCTTGATAACTTACTTTTTGCCATTATTTGGATTACACCGCCACACGGGTAAACAAAAGTTTTCGCGCATATCTGAAGCAAAGCGGCGGCAAGTGGCTGCCGTATTACGACGAGGCCTGTACCAAACCGTTAGCGGCCGACTAAGGCTACCTGAAACTTTTCAGGTAGCCTGTTTCTATTCTGCCCAAGCCGCCTAACGCTCCTCCAGCCCGGCCAAAATCGCACAATCCGGGAAGTCGTCTCCCGTGCAGGCATCGTGCCAACGTTGCAGCTCAGCCACCATGCCCTGCAAGCGTTCGATTTTGGCTTCCAGCTCGGCGATGTGCCGCGCGGTGAGTGTTTTCACTTCGCGGCTGGTACGCTGCGGGTTGTGTTGCAGGCTCAAAAGCTGCCCGATCTGCGGCAGCGAAAAGCCCACTTCCCGCGCATGGCGGATAAAGCGCAGCCGGACAAGGTCGGCCTGTCCGTAGCGGCGGTAGCCCGCTTCGCTGCGCGTGGCCGGGGCGATTAGGCCGTGCTTTTCGTAGTCGCGGATTTGTTTGGCGGAAAGGCCGCTCTCGGCCGCGGCCTGGCTGATGTTCATCATGATGCTTGACCTTTACTTCGGGTAAAGCTTTATAGTGGCGGCACTTAGCGGGAAAGCAAGAGCAGACCCATCATTTCAGGTTACCTGAAAGCTTTGGCTGCAACGGGCTTTAAAACCTCAGCCTCATTCCAACAGAAAGGAAACCCTATGCAAACCATCACATTAAACATCGAAGGCATGACCTGCGGCGGTTGCGTGAAAAGCGTTACCAGCATCCTCGAAGGCGTAAACGGCGTGGACAAGGCCGAAGTGAGCCTGGAAAACAAGAACGCCGTCGTGGAATTCGACCCCGCCCAAACCAACCCCGCCGCGCTGATAGAAGCGGTGGAAGACGGCGGCTTTGATGCGGCTTTGTAAATCGAATCGCAACAAATCGACTGCAACACCCCAAAGGCTACCTGAAAACCCTGCTCCGCTTTTTTCAGGTAGCCCAACCACATTCAGAAGGAAGAAACCATGCAACAAAAAGTCCGTTTCCAAATCGAAGGCATGACCTGTCAGGCCTGCGCTTCGCGCATTGAAAAAGTGTTGAACAAAAAAGATTTTGTCGAATCGGCAGGGGTAAACTTTGCCAGCGAGGAGGCGCAGGTTACGTTTGACGACAGCAAAACTTCCGCTGCCGACATCGCCAAAATCATTGAGAAAACCGGTTACGGCGCAAAGGAAAAAACGGAAGATACATTGCCGCAACCTGAAGCAGAACACCATATCGGCTGGAGGCTGTGGCTTTTGCTGGCCATTAATATTCCGTTTTTAATCGGCATGGCAGGCATGATGATCGGGCGGCACGATTGGATGATTCCGCCTGTATGGCAGTTTGTGCTGGCAAGCGTGGTGCAGCTTTGGCTGGCCATCCCGTTTTACAAAAGCGCGTGGGCAAGCATTAAGGGCGGGTTGGCGAACATGGACGTGCTGGTTACCATCGGCACGGTATCGATTTACCTGTATTCCGTTTATATGCTGTTTTTCAGCCCGCACGCGGCGCACGGCATGGCACACGTGTATTTTGAAGTAGGCGTGATGGTGATCGGTTTTGTGTCGCTGGGCAAATTTTTGGAACACCGCACCAAAAAATCCAGCCTGAACAGCTTGGGCTTGCTGCTCAAGCTCACGCCGACCCAAGTCAACGTGCAACGCGATGGCGAATGGAAACAACTGCCCATCGACCAAGTACAAATCGGCGACCTTATCCGCGCCAACCACGGCGAACGTATTGCTGCCGACGGCATCATCGAAAGCGGCAGCGGCTGGGCGGATGAGAGCCATCTTACCGGCGAATCCAACCCCGAAGAGAAAAAGGCGGGCGGCAAAGTGTTGGCAGGCGCGCTGATGACCGAAGGCAGCGTGGTGTACCGCGCCACTCAGCTAGGCAGCCAAACCTTGCTCGGCGACATGATGAACGCGCTTTCTGAAGCACAAGGCAGCAAAGCACCGATTGCGCGTGTGGCCGATAAAGCGGCGGCGGTGTTCGTGCCTGCCGTCGTGGGCATCGCGCTTTTGACTTTTATCGCCACTTGGCTGGTAAAAGGTGATTGGACGGTTGCGCTGATGCACGCCGTTGCCGTTTTGGTGATTGCCTGTCCGTGCGCGCTCGGTCTGGCAACCCCTGCCGCGATTATGGTCGGCATGGGCAAAGCGGTGAAACACGGTATTTGGTTTAAAGACGCGGCGGCAATGGAAGAAGCCGCCCACGTCGATGCCGTCGTGCTGGACAAAACCGGCACGCTGACCGAAGGCAAGCCGCAGGTTGCCGCCGTTTATTGCGTTCCCGACAGCGGCTTTGACGAAGACGCTTTGTACCGCATCGCCGCCGCCGTCGAACAAAACGCCGCTCATCCGCTCGCCCGAGCCATCGTTTCCGCCGCCCAAGCGCGCGGTTTGGACATTCCCGCCGCACAAAACGCGCAAACCGTTGTCGGCGCAGGCATTACCGCCGAAGTGGAAGGCGTGGGTTTGGTGAAAGCAGGCAAAGCCGAATTTGCCGAACTGACCTTGCCGAAGTTTTCAGACGGCGTTTGGGACATTGCAAGCATTGTTGCAGTCTCGGTCGATAACAAACCTATCGGCGCATTCGCACTTGCCGACGCATTGAAAGCCGATACCGCCGAAGCCATAGGCCGTCTGAAAAAACACGGCATCAACGTTTACATCATGAGCGGCGACAACCAAGGAACGGTTGAATATGTCGCCAAACAACTGGGCATCGCACACGCCTTCGGTAATATGAGTCCGCGCGATAAAGCTGCCGAAGTGCAGAAACTCAAAGCCGCCGGCAAAACCGTGGCGATGGTCGGCGATGGTATCAACGACGCCCCCGCGCTCGCCGCCGCCAATGTTAGCTTCGCGATGAAAGGCGGCGCGGACGTTGCCGAACACACCGCATCTGCCACGTTGATGCAACATTCGGTCAATCAGCTCGCCGATGCCCTGCTGGTGTCGCAGGCAACTTTGAAAAACATCAAGCAAAACCTGTTTTTCGCCTTCTTCTACAATATCTTGGGCATTCCGCTCGCCGCGCTCGGCTTTTTAAACCCCGTCATCGCAGGCGCGGCAATGGCGGCAAGCTCGGTTTCGGTATTGGGTAATGCCTTGCGCCTGAAACGGGTGAATATTGAGTGATAATATAAAGGCCGTCTGAAGACTGTTTTTTCAGACGGCCTGTCATCAAATATTTTTGGAGAAATAATCAGATGAAAACACTTCGTTTATTGTTTGGTTTAGCATTGGTTGCCACTGCATTTAGCGTGCAGGCTGAGGATTACAGCGAGAAGCAGCACGATAAGCTGATACGGGAATGCAATCGGAACAATCTGGAGAGTTGCGTCACTGCGGCCATTTGGATGCGCGATTATCTTGAAGCGCCTGCTCATGCGTATCCGTTTCTGAAAAAAGCCTGCGATGGCGGCAATATGCGCGGCTGCAATGTTTTGGGTAATCTGTATCTCAATCCGTCCAGCGGTTTGGGCATGGATTATGCCGCCACAGTCAAGCTCTACGAGCGAGCCTGTAAAGGCGGTTATGAAAATGCCTGTACCAATTTTGAAGAAACTAAAGCAGAGATGGCGCAAGGCAATACACCAGACCGCGACAGCCGTTTAAACCAACTGAGCGAATCTTGTGCTTTGGAAAACGAATCCGCTTGTCAGGCGTTAATGATGGAAATGCAACGTTGAGCGTCACGCTGAGGCCGTTTGAAGATTGTTTTTCAGACGGCCTTTAATCCATATTTTCTGATTTCGAGACTCAAGCGGGAGTATGTCGTATGGACATGATGTTGTTTACCAATATTGTATTGATTGTTTTATGTATTTTTACCATGTTGCTGGTGTGGTCGCGTAACTGGAAACGCAAGCAGGCGTATTTTGAGAAAATCAAAAGCAATCCGGAAAACCTCAAATGGGTTGGGCAGAATCTGACCGGTCAGGAATGGAAGGATTTGAAAGCCGTGAGCGACCGTTTTGGGCTGCCCATGTTGCAGGCCAAGCAATTAATTGATTTTTATAAAAACAGTCAGCTCTAATTGATGATTTAACGATAGAACTTGACTGAAGTTAAGGCCGTCTGAAATAGCACTCTTATAATAATATAAGTGATATTTCAGACGGCCTTGCTGTTGATTCAAATAAAGGGAGGAGAACAAAAATGACCGTTTACTTAATCGGCGACTCCGTTCGGCTTGCTTCGGAGCCTTACACGCGCGCCGCTTTGCCTGAGGTGGATATTGTTTCTCCATCGGAAAACTGCCGTTCGTCGCATGATGTGTTAGAGCATATCAGGCAATGGACAGAGGGCGCGACTGTGGGAGACATTATCCACATCAATTGCGGTTTGCACGACATCCGCCATAATCAAGGCTGTAATGAGCCGGTGGCCGATATAAAAACCTACCGCAACAACCTGATCCAAATTTTCGATTATCTGAAACAGACAGGGGCAAAAATTATTTGGGCGAGCAGTACGCCGTTTTTGGAAAGCGTACACAATATCGTCAAACCCTCGCGCCGCTATCTGGCCGACTTGAAGGCCTATAACCGTGTGGCGGAGGATTTGGCAAGGCAATATGGTTTTACCGTCAATGATTTATACAGTCTGATGTTTGAGCAGGATTTGACCGATGTGATGCTGTGCGATGGACTTCATTTCAATGAGTTCGGCAGCAAGATGATAGGCGAGGCAGTAGCCGAAGCGATATTGAAACAGTTGTGCTAACTTGACGTAATCCATTTTTATTATGTTTTTAATATTGAGACAGACTTTAAGTTGCAACCCAATATCTATTGGGGTATAGTGATTACTCTTATCAACATGAAACTAAGAAGGAATAAATGATGACTGGCAAATTAGATCAAATCAGCGGTGAAGTAAAAGAGAAAGCCGGCGAAGTTCTTGACGATTCCAAACTCAAAGCTGAAGGCGTAGTTCAACAAGGCGTCGGTAAGACAAAAGAAGTTGCTGCGGATGCTAAAGAAAAAGCAGAAAACTTTGCAGGTGAAGCCAAAGAAAAAGCGGCGCACTTCGCAGGCGAGGCTAAAGAAAAAGTAGAAAACTTTGCAGGTGAAGCTAAAGAAAAAGCAGCTCATTTAGCCGGTGAAGCCAAAGAGAAAGTAGCACACTTGGCTGAAGAAGCCAAAGAAAAAGCTGAAGGCTTGATTAATGATATTAAAAGCAAATTTTAATATTTAAAGAATAAAAGGCCGTCTGAAAGATTTTTCAGACGGCCTTTGTTTATGGTTTTAAAGTTTAGGCAAACTGTTTGCCAAATTCGATAAACTCGTCTTTTTTGGCTTTGGCTTTGCCGGAGTCGATGGCTTCTTGCGCGGCTTTGACACCGTCCGCCAGCGATGCGACCACATTTCCTGCGTAGAGCGCGGCGGCTGCATTGAGGACGACGATGTCGCGTGCGGCACCGACTTTGCCATCCAGCACTTCGTTCATTTTTTGCAGGGATTCTTGCGCGTTTTCGACTTTGATTTCGTCCAAATTGCGGCGGATTTCCATGCCGAAATCGGCCGGGCTGATGTCGTATTCGGTGATTTTGCCGTCTTTCAGTTCGGCAACGCGGGTTTTGCCGGTCAGCGTGATTTCATCCAAACCGCCTTCGCCGCACACAACCAAAACATGCTTGGAACCAAGCTGTTGCAATACGCGGGAAAGAATGCCGCACAAGTCGATGTGGAACACGCCCAAGAGTTGGTTTGCCGCGCCGGCAGGATTGGTCAACGGGCCCAAGATATTGAAGATGCTGCGGAAGCCGAGCGAACGGCGGACAGGAGCAACATAGCGCATGGCGCTGTGGTGGTTGGGCGCGAACATAAAGCCGATGCCGGTTTGCTGAATGCTTTGGGCAACCTGTTCGGGGTTGAGGTTGAGGTTGGCACCCATTTGTTCCATAACATCAGCAGCACCGCTGGATGAAGAAACGGAGCGGCCGCCGTGTTTGGCGACTTTCGCACCTGCCGCAGCCGCGACAAACATGGAAGTCGTGGAAATATTGAAGGTTTTGGCACCGTCGCCACCCGTGCCGACAATATCGACCAAGTCATCGGCGTTTTCCAGAGGCACTTTGGTGGCAAATTCACGCATCACGCTGGCTGCGGCGGTAATCTCGGAAACGGTTTCAACTTTAATCCGCAGGCCGGTCAGGATGGCGGCGATTTGCTCGGGAGGAACTTGGCCGCTCATGATTTGGCGCATGAGATCGGTCATTTCATCGTAGAAAAGTTCGTTGTTGCTGATGAGGCGTTCAATCGCTTGTTGAGGGGTAATCATGATTTTTCCTTTGTTCGTGTCCGATGTGATTCAGGCCGTCTGAAAATGCGGTTTGAACACAGTCAAACGCCTTTCAGACGGCCTTTCATTAAGATTTTTGCGGTCGATAGTCTTTGAATTCTTCCAAGAAGTTTTTCAGCATATCGTGGCCGTGTTCGGTCAGCAGGGCTTCGGGGTGGAACTGTACGCCTTCGATGGCATATTCTTTGTGGCGTACGCCCATGATTTCGCCGTCTTCCGTCCATGCGGTAATTTCGAGGCAGTTGGGCAGGGTGGCGCGGTCGATGGCCAGGCTGTGGTAGCGCGTGCAGTTGACCGGATTGGGCAGGTCTTTAAACATGCCTGTGCCGTGATGGAAAACGGGGGAGACTTTGCCATGCATCATCGTTTGCGCGCGCACGACATTGCCGCCGAACGCTTCGCCCATGGTTTGATGACCGAGGCACACGCCCATGACGGGCAGCCTGCCGGCAAAGTGCTGCATGGCCGCAACAGAAATGCCTGCTTCTTTAGGGGAACAAGGGCCGGGGCCGATGACCAGATATTGAGGTTTCAGGGCTTCGATTTCTTCGATGGTGATTTCATCGTTGCAGCGAACCAAAACTTCCTGCCCCAATTCGGCAAAGTATTGGACGATGTTGTAGGTGAAGCTGTCGTAATTATCAATGAATAAAAGCATTTGCAAACCTTTAATGACATTTTGGCAGTCAGGGTAAGGCCTGCCAAAAGTGTAAAAATCGTTTATGTTTGCATAATATCACAATCTTTACCTAAAGGCCGTCTGAAACGGCGGATAAGACAAAACAGCTAAAAAATGCTATGCTTTACGCTTTGAACCTAATCTGTTTGAAGTGATGAAAAAGTATCTTATCCCGACTGCCGCCGTTGTTGTCGCCGCTGCGCTCGGCACGCCTTATTATCTTGGTGTCAAAGCGGAAGAAAGCCTGACCGAGCAACAAAAGCTGTTGCAGGAATCCGGCTTCCTGACCGTTGAGTCCCACCAATACGATCGCGGCTGGTTCAGTTCAACCGAGACGACCGTCATCCGCCTCAAACCGACCTTGCTTCAAAATACGCAAAAATACCTGCCGGACAATTTGAAAACCGTCCTGCAAGAGCCGATTACGGTCATTAACCATGTGACACACGGCCCGTTTGCCGGCGGCTTCGGTACGCGTGCGCACGTGGAAACCGAGTTCCAATACCATCCGGAAACCAAAAAAGTTTTGGACCGCTTCTTCGGCCAGCAAACGCCGTTGACCATGACTAATACGGTTTACCTTTCCGGTGACGGCAAACTCAGCCTCAATATCCCCGCCTTCGACTATGAAGAGCTTTCCGGTATCAAACTTAACTGGAAAGGCTTTAGCGGCAATACCGATTACAGCCAAGGCTTCAAAAGCTATCGCCACGATTACCTTGCGCCGTCTTTACAAGTCAAATTGGCCGACAAAGGCGATGTGTCTTTGGAAAACCTGCGCTTCCAATCCGAAACGGAAGACGGCCTGACCAAGCTTTCTTTGGGCAAGAGTAGCATTACGCTGGATAAATTCCTGCTGCAATGGAAAGAAAACATTGATTACAACGTTAAGTTGAATGAGTTGGTCAACCTTGTAACCAATCTACAAATCGGTGCGTTTATCAATCCGACCGGTACGATTGCTCCGTCTAAAATCGAAGTCAACAAACTGCGTTTCGATACCCAGACCGGCGAAGTCGATAAATTCATCAACAGCGAAGGCCGCTTCCAATTTGAAAGCCTGACCTATGGCGAAGATAAATACGGCCCTCTGGACATCAATGTCGCTGCCGAGCATTTGGACGCCGCATCACTTTTGGCATTGAAAAACAAAATTGCCGAAGTGTCCGTGAAGAAAATGAGCGAAGAAGAAATTCAGGCTTCCTTGATTCAGACGGCCAAAAACGAGGCTTCGGGCCTGTTTACCAACAATCCGGTTTTGAACGTCAAAACCTTCAAATTTACCATGCCTAATGGTGATGTCGATGTCAGCGGCAAGCTTGCCTTTAAAGGTTTGGCAGCCAAAGACCTCAACAACTTGGGCGATATGCTGAAGAAAACCGAAGCCGACTTCAACATGAGCGTACCGCAAAAATTGTTGGAGCAGCTCGCCGTCAACCAAGTAAGCAGCCTGTTTAGCGTCAATGCCGAAGATGAAGCCGCAGGCCGTGCCAGCATCGATGATATCAACGAGACCTTGCGCCTGATGGTGGACAGCACCATTAAAAGCATGGCAAGTGAGAAATATCTGACCTTAGAAGACGATAATGTCAAAACCCATTTGACTTTGCAAAACAGCGAGTTGAAATTAAACGGAAAAGTCCTTCAAAGCGACCCGGAACCCGAGTTTGACGAAGCAGACTTTCCCAATAACTAATCCTCAATCACACAAACAGCGGTTTTAGCTTCACTGAAGTTAAAACCGCAAATCAACCCACAATCAAAAAGGAAACCCATGTTCCGTACCATGCTCGGCGGCAAAATCCACCGTGCCACCGTTACCGAAGCCGACCTCAACTACGTCGGCAGCATTACCGTTGACCAAGACCTGCTGGATGCGGCAGGTATTTGCGTGAACGAAAAAGTCGCTATCGTCAACAATAACAACGGCGAACGTCTTGAAACCTACACTATCCCCGGTGAACGCGGCAGCGGTGTCGTTTGTCTCAATGGCGCGGCCGCGCGTTTGGTTCAAAAAGGAGACATCGTGATTATCATGTCTTACGTCATGTTGTCCGAACCCGAAATTGCAGCGCATGAGCCAAAAGTCGTCCTCGTCGATGAGAACAATAAAATCCGCGACGTGATTTCTTATGAGCCGCCGCACACCGTGTTGTAATATTCAAACAAAGGCCGTCTGAAACGTTTCAGACGGCCTGTTTCCCAAATTCAACTTATCTGAAAGGCTTTGCCGTGAATATCCAAATCAACAACATCACCGTCAGCAACGATGCGCCCTTTACCCTTTTCGGCGGCATCAATGTCCTTGAAGACCTCGACTCTACGCTGAAAGCCTGTGAGCAATACGTTAAAGTAACCGATAAACTCGGCATCCCTTACGTTTTCAAAGCCTCTTTTGACAAGGCAAACCGCTCTTCCATCCACTCTTTCCGCGGTGTGGGTTTGGACGAAGGTATGAAGATTTTTCAAGCGGTGAAGCGCGAGTTTAACGTTCCCGTGATTACCGACGTTCACGAGCCTTACCAATGCCAACCGGTTGCCGAAGTCTGCGATGTCATCCAGCTGCCCGCCTTCTTAGCACGCCAAACCGATTTGGTGGTAGCAATGGCGAAAACCGGCAATGTCATCAACATCAAAAAGCCGCAATTCCTCAGCCCGTCTCAAATGAAAAACATTGTGGAGAAATTCCAAGAAGCAGGCAACGATCAAATCATTTTGTGCGAACGCGGCGCAAACTTCGGCTACGACAATTTGGTGGTCGATATGCTCGGCTTTGGCGTGATGAAAAAAACGTGTCACAACCTGCCGGTTATTTTTGACGTAACCCATTCCCTGCAAACGCGCGAATCCGGGGCCGCCGCATCTGGCGGTCGTCGTGCCCAAGTATTGGACTTGGCGCTTGCCGGTATGGCAACCCGATTGGCCGGTTTGTTCCTTGAATCTCATGCTAATCCCGACCAAGCCAAATGCGATGGCCCAAGTGCATTGCCGCTTGCACAATTGGAAGACTTCCTGACCCGTGTTAAAGCAATCGATGAAACTGTGAAATCGTTTGCGCCTATGGATATTCGTTAAGGGCAAATAAGTTAAAAGGCCGTCTGAAAGCATTTTCAGACGGCCTTTTTATTGGCATTACTGTCCGCGTAAAAACAACGCATCCAATTCTTTTAAAGTCAGTTTGACCCAAGTCGGACGGCCGTGGTTGCACTGGTTGCTGCGCGGTGTGTTTTCCATATCGCGCAGGAGTGCGTTCATTTCGGGCAAAGTCAGTTGGCGGCCGGCGCGGACGGAGCCGTGGCAGGACATGGTGGCGAGGATGTGGTTTTCGTGTTCCTCGATGGTTTGGCTGCTGCCGACTTGGGCGAGTTCTCCCAAAATATCTTTGGCCAGTGAAACGACGTCGGCTTTGCCGAGCATGGAGGGGACGGCACGGACGGCAAGGGTATTGCCGCCCATATCGGACAATTCCAGGCCAAAGCCTGCCAGTGTTTCGGCATGATCTGCAAGGGTGGCACATTCTTCGTGGGACGCGGCAAAGGTTACGGGGATAAGTAGGCGCTGGCTTTGCAGGTTGCCGTTTTCTTGACGTTGGCGTTTCATTTTCTCGTAGTTGACGCGTTCGGCAGCGGCGTGCATATCGATGAGCAACAGGCTGTCTTCGGCTTGGGCAAGAATGTAGATGCCAAGTAATTGAGCAATGGCAAAGCCGAGCGGCGGCAGTTCGGATTGGTAGGGAAGGCCGTCTGAAAGCGGCGTATCTGTTTTGGGAGTAGGCATTTCAGACGGCATATTGCCGAAACGTGCCTGCTCGAATTGGCTCAATTCAAGGTCGATGTCGTCGGTTTTTTTGTAGAGTTCGGCATAAGTATTCATGGCCGCGCGGCTTTCGCGCAGGGACAGGCTGCGTTGTTGCGGTGCACGCGCGGCTTGGTAAGGCATGGGCGAGGTTTTGCCTGATGAGCCAAAGGCATTGCGTGTATCGGATTTGTTGCCCGTCGGGTAGTTGGATGCGCTATCAAACAGATTTTCGCTGTCGTTTTCAGACGGCATTGGTGCAGGCGTAACGCCGGTAATGTCATGCAACACTTCGCCTGCGTTGCTGACGCTTTCGGTCAAGTCGGCGCGCGTGTTGGCAAGTGCTTTGTTGAGCGTGTGGAACACAAGTTGGTGCACCTGTTGGCTGTCTCGGAAGCGGATTTCGGTTTTGGTCGGGTGGACGTTGACATCCACGGCTTCGGGCGGCAGGTCGAGGAAGAGGACGAAGGCGGGTGTCAGTGCGTTGTGCAATACGTCGCGGTATGCCTGTTTGACGGCATGGAGCATAACTTTGTCGCGCACGAAGCGGTGGTTGACGAAGCAGTATTGTTTGTCGGTTTTGCCTTTGGCGAAGGTGGGTTTGGCGATGGCGCCGTAGAGCCGCAACGCGCCGTTGCCACTGTCGATTTCTAGGGATGCCGTCTGAAAGTCTTCGCCGACGATGGCGGCTATGCGTTCGTGCAGGCTTTGGGCGGGGAATTTGAACACTTGTTTGCCGTCGCGTTTGAGCGAGAAGGCGATGTGCGGATGCGCCAGCGCGAGGCGTTCGAGCATGGTGGCGCAGTGAGCGTATTCGGTGTTTTCGGATTTGAGGAACTTGCGCCGCGCGGGGGTATTGAAGAAGAGTTCGGCGGCTTCGATGGTGGTGCCGACGGGGTGGGCGGCAGCGGTGGGGCTGCTGAGTTTGCCGTCTTCGGCTTTGACTTGGGTCGCGTGCGCGCTGCCGTCTTGGCGGCTGGTCAGGGTCAGGCGGCTGACGGAGGCGATACTGGCCAAGCCTTCGCCGCGAAAGCCCATGCTGGCGACGTGTTCCAAGTCGTTTAAGGTTTTGATTTTGCTGGTGGCGTGGCGGTGGAGCGCAAGCTCGATGTCGTCCGGATGGATACCGCTGCCGTTGTCGCTGACGCGAATCAGGCGGATGCCGCCGCCGGCCAGCTCGACATCAATCGCCGTCGCACCTGCATCGATACTGTTTTCAACGATTTCTTTCAAGGCGTTGGCAGGGCGTTCGACCACTTCGCCGGCGGCGATTTGGTTGACAAGATGGTCGGGCAGGGCGGCAATTCGGGACATCGGTTTCTTTCAAAAAAGCAACAGCGGAAGGGGAAAATTACAGGTACTTGCGCATCAATTCGCATTCGACACGGACGGTTTTGTTCAGCTGCAACACGGCAGTACCGAGCGATTCGTAGCGGTTGATGCGATAGAAAGGCACGGAATTGAGCGAGGCATACAGTTTGAGAAAGCTGAGGCCTGCATTTCGTGCCATTTCTTCGGCGCGACCGAGCAGGGCCGTGCCCAAGCCGAGATTGTGGAAGAGCGGATGGACGTATAAGGCGTCCAGTTGCGCTTCTTTGAAATCGACTTGGAAGAAACCTTGAATCAGCCCTTTGTATTCGACCACCCACAAGGCTTTGTTTTTATCGGAGATAGTTTCCAAATAGCTGTTGATGTCGAGCAGACTTTCCCATGTGTGCATAATGGTTTCATCGTAACTGCGGATGCAGGCGTATTGAACGGCATGCAGATGGGCGTTGTGTATGGCTTGGCAGTCTTTTTCGGTTGCCGGACGGAGGATGGTCAGAAGGCTCATGGCGGATGGTCGGAAAAATTGATTTCAGACGGCCCTTAGCAATCAAAGGCCGTCTGAAAAAGTGGGTAGGGTTACAGGCTTTGATGTAAGGTTTGTGCGGTTTGGAACGCGTTGTCCGCATCGTTGGCCAAGACGGTAAAATGGCCCATTTTTCGGCCTTTGCGCGCGGCTTTTTTCCCGTAAAGATGCAGATGTGCATTTGGATTGCTTTGCAGCGGCAGCCATTCGGGTTCGCCGCCGTCTTCCTTCCAAACGTCACCCAAAATATTCGCCATACAGCAAGAACTCAGCAATTTGGTGTCAGCCGGAGGCAGGTTGCACATCAGGCGGACTTGTTGCTGGAATTGGTCTACCGCGCAGGCATCGATGGTATGGTGGCCGGAATTGTGCGGACGCGGGGCGATTTCGTTGACGACTAATTCATGTGTATCGCCGACAACAAACATTTCTACTGCCAATACGCCGACGTAGTTCAATTCATCGGCCAAACGCTGCGCCATTTGTCGCGCCTGTTGCTGCACGTCGGCACTCAGTCGCGCAGGGACGATGGAGTAGGCGAGGATGCCGTTTTCGTGAATGTTTTCGGCAGGGTCGAAAGTTTGCACGTTGTCATTGTTCAGACGGCATACGATAACGGAAATCTCGCCGCGCAAGTCCACCATTTTTTCTAAAACGCAATCCACGCCGCCGTGTTCGGCAAATGCGGCTTTGAGTTCATCCAATGTTTTTACGCGGATTTGGCCTTTGCCGTCGTAGCCCAAAGTGGCAGTTTTCAGGATGCCGGGCAGAAATTGTACGCTTTCTTCAGTGATGTCTTCGGCTTTGCAAACTGCTTGATACGGCGCGGTTTGCAGGCCTGCTTTGCGTATCCATGCCTTTTCCTGAATGCGGTTTTGAGCGATGGCAACGCAGTCGCCGCTGGGGGAAACATTGGTGTGTTTGGCGAGAAAACGCATCGCATCGGCATTGACGTTTTCAAACTCGGTCGTAACCGCCGCGCATTTTGCCAATTCTTCCAAAGCTGCTTCATCGTCAAACGGCGCGCACAAATGGCGGTCGGCAAATTCTGCTGCCGGCGCATTCGGGTCGGGATCGAGTACAGTTACTTTGTAGCCCATAGTTTTGGCAGCAACAGTAAACATTCTGCCTAATTGTCCGCCGCCAAGAATGCCGAGCATAGCAGGAGGGAGGATGGGAGATGTGTTCATGGATAATCGCTTTATGAAGAAATTGGGTAGGGTGTTTGCAGGCCGTATGAAAAGGGTTTATGGGTTTCAGACGGCCTGATGTTTTAAAGTTTGCCGATAAATTGCGGCGGAACGTTTTCGGTTAACCATACGCCGTTGTCTGCCAAATAAAATTGATGACCTGCCGCAAGCATGGCAACAGTGTCGATGGTCAATACAACCGGCTTGCCGTGTCGAGAGCCGACGTTGACGGCTGTTGTAGCATCGGCAGACAGATGGACAAAATGGCGCGAGGCAGAATGCAGGCCTTGCTCCAAAATAGACGGAACAGAGCGCTCAGCCGTACCGTGATACAAAATCTGAGGAGGCGTTGCCACTTTGTGTTCGACCTGAACTTGTGCCGTCGAATGACCTTGCGCCGCGCGGATGCGTTTGCCGTCTTCAGAAAGGGTAAACCGTTTTTTATCGTTGTTTTCGACCACTTCCAGCAATACTTCGTAGGTCAGCGGATTGCCCGTAAAGCCGCGCTCGGGATGGTTTACCTGTGTCAGCAGGGTATCAATATCCACCCAGCCGTCTTTATCCAAAGTAATGCCGATTTGCTCGGGATGATGGCGCAAGATAAAGCTGAGGAATTTGCTGATGGATTTTAGTTGTTTTTCGTTTAGTATCATAATCTTGTTGTTTAGTCATTTCAGAGCGCAGGCCGTCTGAAAATTATTTGTCCAACCCTTCTTGCACCATCTGCGCTGCGCGCACGACGGCGCGGGCTTTGTTTTGGGTTTCTTGCCATTCGGAGGTTGGGTCGGAGTCGGCAACTACGCCTGCGCCGCTTTGGACGAAGAGGGTATTGTTTTTAATCACGGCAGTGCGGATGGCAATGGCCAAGTCCATGTCGTTGTTGAAACTCCATACGCCGACTGCGCCGCCGTAGATGCCGCGTTTGCTTGGTTCGACTTCTTCGATGATTTCCATGGCGCGGACTTTTGGAGCGCCTGAAAGTGTGCCTGCGGGGAAGGTGGCGGCGAGGATGTCCATGTTGGTCATGCCGTCTTTCAGACGGCCTTCGACGTTAGAGACGATGTGCATCACATGGGAGTATTTTTCAATCACCATTTTGTCGGTGACTTTGACTTCGCCGGTTTTACTGATACGGCCGACGTCGTTGCGTCCTAAGTCAATCAACATGACGTGTTCGGCAATCTCTTTGGCATCGCTCAGCAGGTCTTGCTCGTTGGCGAGGTCTTCGGCTGGTGTTTTGCCGCGCAGGCGCGTGCCGGCGATAGGACGGACGATGACATCGTCGCGTTCGCGGCGGACGAGGATTTCGGGCGAAGAGCCGACAATATGGAAATCGCTGAAATCGTAGTAGAACATATACGGCGATGGGTTCAGCGTACGCAGGGCGCGGTAGAGGGCAAGCGGATTGTCGGTAAATTCCATACTCATGCGTTGGCTGGGGACAACCTGCATGCAGTCGCCTGCAAAGATGTAGTCTTTGATTTTGTTGACACAGGCTTTGAAAGGTTCTTCTCCGAATTCGCTGACTGCTTGGGTTTGCTTGCTGCCGAGGGAAAGCGGGATGGCGCAACTTTGGCGTAGCTGGGTACGGATGTCTTCAAGACGTTCGCGCGCGCGTTCGTAGCCGTTGGCCTGAGAGGGATCGGCATAAACAATCAGGTAGATTTTGCCGCTTAGGTTATCCACTACGGCAAGCTCTTGCGAGAGCATCAGGAGGATGTCGGGCGTACCAAGCGGATCGGCTTTAGCCGTATGTTTCAGGCGGTGGGCAAAATGTTCGAAATTGTAGATGGTTTCATAACCAAAGTAGCCGACCAGGCCGCCGGTAAAGCGCGGCAGGCTTGTGATTTCGGGCGTTTTGAAGCGGTTGTGGAAGGCTTCGATAAAGGGCAGGGGATTGCCGTCGTGTTGTTCAACGATTTCGCCGTTTTGATACACATCGACATGTTTGCCGCTGGTTTTGAGATAGTGGTTGCAAGGCAGACCGATAAAGGAATAGCGGCCGAAGCGTTCGCCACCGACAACGGATTCGAGTAGGTAGGTGAAAGGCTTGTTGGCAAGTTTGAGGTAGATTGAGAGCGGTGTGTCCAAGTCGGCAAGCAGCTCTTGAACGAGTGGAATGCGGTTGTAACCTTGTGCGGCTTGGGCTTGGTATTCTTGTTTGCTGATCATCTTGATAAGTCTTTCAGACGGCCTGTTTTAGGGTGTTAAATCGTGTGAAGAGTATAGCATTTTATTGGAATTGTTGACAGTCTGAGCGTTATGTCAGATATGGAAAACGCCGTCTGAAAAAGACGGCGCGAGGTATCAGGCAATGGTGTTGGAGATTTTGTTTTTCCGGTTTCGTTTCCACTTGAAAACATAAGCGGCAACAACGGGAATCAGGGCGATAATGGATTTGAATGTCCAGCCTGAATACCATGTACCTTCGGGAACATCGCTTGCAAGCCAAGTGAAGTACGGCCACCAGCAGGCAACCAGGCTGCCGAGGAACAGCGGCCAAATATGACGGCTTAAGTTGCGTTGCCATAAAAGGAAACAGATGGCTGCCCAAACGAAAGTCAGTACGGTAATCAGGAGGATGGTGTAGGCATCTGAAATCAGGATGGCGGCAAAGTAGTAGCTGAGTCCGACCCATAATAGGGCAAGTATCAAGACGATGATTTCTTCCGGGCGTTTAAACATATTTTCTCTCTTTTATAAGACTGGCAATGCGTTAATACTATACCCTAAACAAGAAGCGATGATAAGAGTCTTTCAGACGGCCTTGTAGCCGGGTTTGCTATAATGGGCTCAATCAATTTTTTGGAAAGGACAAACCATGACGGCAAACTTTCAAGAAACGTTAAAGGCTTTGGGCAAACAGGCAAAAAAGGAAGCAGCGGAGCGGGAAGCGGAAGCAAAGACTAAAAAGCAGGCAGAAGATGTGGATTTCAGTAAGGCAGTTGGTAAGGTTACGCCGTTGAAAAATGCCGGTAACTATTATGAACAGCCCCGTGATAAATCTCCGATCAAGCCGCGACCTAAAGAAATGGCGACTTTGGAGCAGGAAGATTATTTTTATGTGGGTAGCGGCGGCTGGGAAGAACCGCCGGCTTCGTTCAGTAAAAACGGGCAGGGTAAAAATGATTTGATGCGTTTGCGAAACGGCCATTATCCTGTTGTGGCTGATGTGGATTTGCACGGCTATACGCAGGAGGAAGCGCAGCAGGTATTGAACGAATTTATTGAGTTTACAAAAAAACGCGGCGTTTGCGGCGAGATTGTCCACGGTAGTGGCTTGGGTTCTTCAGGCTATAAACCGGTTTTAAAAAATATGACGCGCCGCTGGTTGATGCAGCATCCTGATGTGTTGGCTTATGTTGAGCCTCGACAAGGTAATGATGGTGCAGTCAGGATCTTGTTGAAACGCCAACGCCGAGACGATGATTGGAAGCAGTAAAATATAAAAAGCAGTGTCAGTAAGATGACACTGCTTTTTTATAGTTGTTAGACTAAGAAGATTTCTTTTTGGAAACCGATTCGCAACCTTTTCCATTGGTCATTGTGGTTTTGGAATCTTTGGCGGAATTAATATCAGTACATTTGTAAGTATTGCCCAAACTATCCATCCAAACGGAAAGGGTATAGCCTGTTTTTGTGGGAATGGCTTTCAAACGATAGGCTCGGCTTGTACTGGCATTAATCATTTCAGCAGAGTATTGGTATTTGTCTGCCAAATCTTTATGGCCTTTGTATGAGGCAATAAATGTACCTAATTCTTTTTCAATCCTTTTAGTTTCCCAATTTGGATTTTTAACCATCTTATTTTTAAAAGCAGAATTGATGGCAACTAACTCGGCATGCGCTTGTGATTGGTAGCCTCGTTCAATGTAGCGGTTGTAAGACGGAATGGCAATGACGCTCAGGATGGCTAAGATGGCGACGGCAATCATCATCTCAACCAGCGTAAAGCCTAGTTGTTTGGTAGAGGTGGTATTCATTATATTATTCGCTGGCAACGTAAGATTGAAGAACGACCTGTGTATTGTCATTCTTACCCCATGCTTTGGCTGTAACACGGTAAATAGTACGGTTGTCGGCAGAGTTAGTGCCTAGATATTCGATGATGTAGCGGGGATTTTTTGCGATGCTACTATTTTCACCTAGAGAATATTCTGTGCCGTTAACATCAATACATTTTTGAGGTTTTTTATTCTTCTTTTTTTTATCTATACATTCAGGGAGTATACGATCCCAAGCATATCCTATCTTATTGTCATTTTCTTGTGTTTGAAAGTTACCGTCGTATTTAACGTATGGTGTAAAGCATAAACCGTCTTTACACTCTTTAGTAAAATTAGTCTTTTTCCCTTCAATATCAAAAATTTGATTTTCACCTTCACGCAATGCCGCTTCGGCCAAAGTGGTTGCCAGTTTGCGGTCGGCATCATTGGTGCTGATACGCTGTTCAGTATTGTAGGATTGGGTAGCTGTGACCACGAGCAGGGCGATGACGACCATCATCATTAAGACGATAAACAAAGCATAGCCTTGTTGCTGGTCGGGCTTGATTAGAGTGATCGGTCGGCGCATACGTTTCCTCCGCGGATGGTGGCATTAATATTATAGATATCGACTTTATTGTCTTGTTCTTTTGATGGGTCAATACTGCCGTTATTCAGTACGATTTGGATAGAAGCCGGAGACTTGGCCTCAATTGAGGTATCCAATTGATCTGCATACTTAAAGGTTTCCGCATTTGCTCCACTTGCTGATGCATTTTCAGAATCAGAACATTCCGCATAGATATAGTGGATATCCATGGTTGTAATGCCTTTAATCAACAGCTGCGGATTACTCCATGAGCCATCATTTGATAATTGGAAACGGAACAAACCGCTCTCTTCACCAAGTTTACCGACAGCGTAGGCAATCATTTCATGTTTCATGATGGCGATACTGCCGTCTTGATCAGAGTTGGTAATTTTTAAAGCCGATTTTGCCGCAGCCAAATCTTTAATTTCTGTGTGAGGTTTGGCAATGCCGGAGCAGCTGCTGGCAATGGCAGTTTTTTCAGTTGAGTCTGCTTTGTCGATACCGTATTGAAACAGCAGGATTGGGTCTTTACCGGTTTGAGCAAAGCCGCTATAGCTTAATTTATTGATTTCTTTAACCGGCAACAGATTATTCACACCAGCTGTTTTTAAGGTATATTCATCTGAGCTTTTGTCTTCTATTACTGCAGAGGCAGGAAAATTCGCCATATTGAAGCAGCCGAAATTGCCTGCCATACGCGCATCGCGGACGATCATATTAGCAGCGTTGCGCAAATCTTGTTGGATACCGATGCGGGCGTTGGCAGATTTGTTTAATCCGCGTGCAGTAAAGTAAGTGGAGCTGACAGCCATTAAGACAATCATGCTAAGCAGGCTGGCAACCAAAAATTCAAGGATGCTAAAACCGCGAATGGCGGTTTTATTGGGAATATGGTTGAGTAAGCGTTTATTGTTCATTGTTAGTCTCTTACGCGTGATTGGTAGGTATAGACAACGTGATGCCCCGATGTGTTGAGATTTTTTGCGGTATTTTCTTCTTCGACATCTTGCAACCATAAAACTTTAACGATGGTTGTGTCGCCTTTGCCATCGCAGTTTGCTTGGAAGCCATTTTCGTAAGTCGGCTCTGCACCGGAAGAATCTTTGCAGATGGTCGAGAAGACTTGGGCTTCGGGAAGGGCTTTGGTTAAGTCAGCCTTAAACTGGGCAATTTGCGCCTGCGCAAGTTGTTCTTTCGTCATTTTGTCTTCAAATTCAGTAGTTTGATTTGAATCTTTAAGCTGTTCATAAGCTTTGTAGGATTTTTTATAACGGGGAGTTTTTTCGCCTGTCATCTTATCGACTTCTTTTTCTTTAGGGAACGTCGGATTAATGAGCATGCCTTCAATCAGATTTTGTGTAATTTGGGCGACGGTGGTTTGATTTTCAGACTCGCGCACGTTGGATACGGTACGCAGTTGGACAGCCAGAAGGGCCAGCACACCGATGGCAAGGACAAACATGGCAATCAAAACTTCAATCAGGGTCATACCTGATTGAAGTTCTGGGGTAAAGCTTGATGAGCTCATTTTCAGACGGCCTTTAAATGATCTGAGATGAGTAGGATTAGTAATGTTCATAAGATACCGTTGTTATTTTTTGGAAGTGTATTCGCACATTTTGCGCTCATCGTTTTTAGCACAGATTTCGACATGCCCATTGCCATTGATTAAAAGTACGGTAGCACGGGCTTTCTTGGTTTCAGCATCGGTAGCGGATTTATCCGTCAGGCTGATTTTGATGTGGCCGTCTGAAAATTGATAATTCTTG
Organism: Neisseria sp. P0001.S007; assembly: GCF_051963655.1. Taxonomy (NCBI): domain Bacteria; kingdom Pseudomonadati; phylum Pseudomonadota; class Betaproteobacteria; order Neisseriales; family Neisseriaceae; genus Neisseria; species Neisseria sp. P0001.S007. The sequence goes on from NZ_JBQCUB010000001.1 coordinate 239,228, forward strand.
CCATCGGTCGAATGGCCAAATGTACCATTGGGAAGAAACCTCCACCAGACTTCGTTTGAAGCCGAAGTAGAGAGGGCAGAACGGTCATTGCCGATAGGGATGTAGTCGAAGCTGTATTCTACTTTGTCGGTGCCTCCATTGAGAATAATGGAGCGGACGGATAAATCGACTGTATCGTTTTTATAGTTGGAATCTCCGTTTTTATCGGCGTAGGCCAACATACCATTACCGGCATATTTGGAATCGCAACCATTATTGGGCGAGCCATCGGATTTGATTTTGACCGGGCAGATGTAAACGGGAAGATTGAGACGGACGGCCTCATTTCGCGCGAAGCGCAGCAGATTGGCAATTTGCTCTGCTTGCGATGCTGCACGTCTGGAGGCAATCCATTGATTCATATTGGGAAGTGCGATGACGGCCATTACTGCTGCAATAGTAATGACAATCAGCAACTCAATTAGGGTGAAGCCTTTTTGTGTCTGATACATGAGTGATTTTTTGGTAGTAATGTGTTGGGTAACTGACGTTTTCTCTTTTGCACTTGCCTGCGGCAATGCTTTTGCTTTTATTAGATTTATTTTAAACGATTTTGTAATGCGTGACTAATGAAATATGAAATTCGGTTAGTTTTTCAGACAATCTGTCTCAATCTTCCATCAACATGGATTCTGGAACATAGGCGGCATTATCAAATTTGGTAAATTGACCCATCCAAGTGAGGAATACTTTCCCGACTGGACCGTTACGGTGTTTGCCGATAATACATTCCGCCAAGCCTTTTGCGGGTGATTCTGAATTGTAGTATTCATCACGATACATGAACATAATCAAGTCGGCATCTTGTTCGATTGCGCCGGATTCACGCAAATCGGACATCATCGGGCGTTTGTCAGTACGCTGCTCAACTGTACGGCTCAACTGCGACAGGGCAATGACGGGAACTTGCAATTCTTTAGCCAATGCTTTGAGGGAGCGGGAAATTTCGCCAAGCTCGGAAGCACGGTTGTCAGAACGGCCGGAGCCTGACATTAATTGCAGGTAGTCGATGACGATCAAACCCAATTTGCCGTTGAACTGGCGAGCAAGACGGCGGGCGCGGGCGCGGAGTTCGAGCGCGGTCAAGCCCGGCGTTTCATCGATATACATGGGTGCATCGGAGAGTTTAACGACCGCTTCGTTCAGACGGCCCCAGTGTTCGTCTTGCAATCTGCCGGTTTTTAAAACGCTTTGGTCCAAACGTCCGACTGAACCCAGCATACGCATAACCAGCTGCGCACCGCCCATCTCCATAGAGAATACGGCGACAGGTAATTTGTTTTCTACGGCAACGTGTTCCGCAATATTGATCGAAAAGGCAGTTTTACCCATAGACGGACGGCCTGCGACGATAATCAAATCGCCCGGTTGAAGGCCTGATGTTTTTTTGTCGAGGTCGATAAAACCTGTCGATATGCCGGTTACTTCATCAGGATTGTCGCGCGAATAAAGCATATCGATGCGTTCGACCACTTCTTTCAGAAGGTCGGGCATCTCAAGGAAGCCTTGTTTGGATTTGGCTGTACTTTCGGCGATTTGGAATACTTTGTTTTCCGCATCGTCCAAAAGCTGGCCTGCATCGCGCCCTTGCGGATTGTATGCGCTGCGTGCAATTTCCGTGCCGACTTCGGCAAGCTGGCGCATGATGGAACGCTCACGCACGATTTCGGCGTAGCGGCGGATATTGGCAGCGGATGGCGTGTTTTGCGCCAGCGTAATCAGATAGTTGAATCCGCCTGCCGCTTCCAATTCTTCATTGCGTTCCAAACTTTCCTGAACGGTAATGACGTCGGCAGGACGGCTTTCATTAATCAGGTTGGCAATGGCACGAAAAATCAGGCGGTGTTCGTGGCGGTAAAAATCCTCGCCGGAAACGACATCGGCAATACGGTCCCAAGCAGAATTTTCCAGCATCAGGCCGCCCAAAACGGATTGCTCCGCTTCTGTGGAATGTGGCGGCAGTGACAATGCGCTGATTTCACGGTCTTCAGACGGCATATCGGAATAATTGCTCATGACGGGCATCTCTGGCTGGAAAATTGCAATCCACTATTATAGCGCAGTGTAAGTTCAATTGGTTTGTTTAGGCTAAAGCAGGTAAAATAGCAATGTTGTCGATTTGACAACACACACTACCAAAATATAAATATCAATAATTAGGAGCATAAAAATGGAACACAAGCTGCCACAATTGCCTTATGAACTGGACGCATTGTCCCCACATCTGACCAAAGAAACTTTGGAGTTTCACTACGGCAAACACCATCAAACTTACATCACCAATTTGAACAATCAAATCAAAGGCACTGAGTTTGAAGAAATGCCTTTGGAAGAAATCCTGAAAAAATCTTCCGGCGGTATGTTCAACAACGCTGCTCAAACTTGGAACCACACTTTCTACTGGCTGGGCTTTACCCCTAAAGGCCAAGGCAAACCTGCCGGTGAATTGGCTGCGGCCATCGACGCCAAATGGGGCAGCTTCGAGAAATTTCAAGAAGCGTTCAATGCTTGCGCGGCCGGTACTTTCGGCTCCGGTTGGGCATGGTTGGTGAAAACGCCTGCCGGCGAATTGGATCTGGTTTCTACTTCCAATGCAGGTACTCCGCTGACTACTGAAAATACTCCGCTGTTGACTTGCGACGTATGGGAACATGCCTACTACATCGACTACCGTAACAGCCGTCCTAACTACCTGAAAGGTTTCTGGGAAATCGTTAACTGGGATGAAGTTGCCAAACGCTTTGCCGCATAAAACGATATGAATGAAAAGGCCGTCTGAAGAATTTTCAGACGGCCTTTTTGTCGATATGGGCGTGATGAAATGGTTTAGATGAATGTTTTTTCTGTTTGATGCGCAAAATTATCATGGAGCAGAAAAAAGGATAAACGAGAGATTATGCTAAAATATTGTCAACAATTTTTCGATTCCACATGATATGGAATCAGCGTTTGACACATATCACACAAGAGGATTTTATGAAATTTCTAGACCGTGAGGCGACCATTGCCAAACCCGGCTTTAATCGTTGGCTGGTACCGCCTGCCGCTTTGGCCGTGCATCTTGCCATCGGGCAGATATACGCTTATTCCGTGTTCAATGCGCCGCTGACCAAACTTATCGGTATCACTGAGTCGGCTGCAGGAGATTGGAAGCTGACTACGGTCGGTTGGATTTTCAGTATTGCCTTGGCGATGTTGGGCGCGTCTGCCGCTATGTTCGGTACTTGGATGGAACGCGTTGGGCCGCGTAAGGCGATGTTTGTTGCTGCCTGCTGCTTTAGTTTGGGCTTTTTTGTGTCGGCGATCGGCGTCCATACGCACAATCTGTTTTTGCTTTATTTGGGCAATGGAGTGATTGGCGGGGTTGGTTTGGGCTTGGGTTATATCGGGCCTGTATCGACGCTGATGAAATGGTTTCCCGATAAACCGGGTATGGCGACAGGTTTGGCAATTATGGGTTTTGGCGGCGGCGCGATGTTGGCTTCGCCTTTATCCGTGTCGCTGATGAGTTTTTTCTCCAGTGAAACTTCGGTTGGCGTAGCTCAGGCTTTTGTCGTTTTAGGATTGTTTTATTTGGTGTTGATGATGTTCGGCGCGTTTACGATCCGTGTACCTGCCGATGGCTGGAAACCTAAAGGTTATGTTGCGCCGAAAAACAAAAGCAAATTGGTCAGCAGTAATCATGTCAATGTCTCACAAGCCATGAAAACGCCGCAATTCTGGCTCTTGTTTTGGGTGTTGTGCTTGAACGTGACAGCGGGTATCGGCGTTCTAGGTCAGGCTTCTGTCATGATTCAGGAGCTGTTTTCTGAAACTTCTGTCGGTAAACAGGCTGCCATTGGTGCGGGTGCGGCGGCAGGTTTTGTAAGCCTGTTGAGTCTGTTTAATATGGGGGGGCGCTTTTTGTGGTCCAGCGTGTCCGACAAAATCGGGCGTAAAAATACTTATACTATTTTCTTTGTGCTCGGCTCGCTGTTATATTTTGCCATTCCGTCGATTGGCGAGAGCGGTAACAAGGCTTTGTTTGTTATTGGGTTTTGCATCATCATTTCCATGTATGGCGGCGGTTTTGCAGCGATTCCAGCGTATCTGAAGGATTTGTTCGGTACTTATCAAGTCGGTGCAATCCATGGCAGGATTTTGCTGGCATGGTCAACTGCTGCCGTTATTGGTCCGGTGTTGGTCAACTATATCCGCCAAAGCCAAATTGAAAGCGGTGTTCCGGCTGCCGAGGCTTATAGCATTACCATGTACATTATGGCAGGTTTGTTGATTGTCGGTTTACTGTGTAACTTGAGTGTTCGTTCGGTTCATGAAAAGCATCACGAGAAAGACATTAAAGTAGCGGCACATAGCGGCAACCCCGATGATGAAACCGCTGTATCCGATGCCTATCTGATCAGCAAGAAAGTATCAGCGGGCGGTATCGGAGTATGGTGGCGCTGGGCTTTGGTCTGTATCCCTTTGGGCTATGGCGTCATTATGGTTTTTGTGAAAGCCTTAAGTTTGTTTAATTAATTGTTGAAAATTAAAGGCCGTCTGAAAGTTTCAGACGGCCTTTTAAAATATTAAGCAACTAATCTTTTGATACACTGATGGTATGTTTGATGTGTTTTAAATTCGCAACGATGGTAAAAGTCATCATCACCAGTAAAGCCCATGAACTCCATTTGCTGATGTGTACCGATGCCCACGCGCCGATTTGGTTGGGATAGCGCCAAACGCCAAATAGAGTTCCCAAATTTTCTGCCAGCCAAATAAAAAATCCGATCAGGACGAAAGCAAGCAGGAGCGGCATTTTGCGAGTGGTGTCATAGGGCGTGTATAAGACCGTTGTCCGAGCGTATAGGCCGAGAGCAAAAGCAGCAAGATACCAGCGATAGTCGCCAATATAGTGATGGGTGAAAAAATTGATATAAATCGCCAGTGCGCACAAAGTACCCAACCAATATGGCGGATGGCTTTTGATTTTGAGGTCAAACAGCCGCCATGCTTGAATGATATAGCTGCCGACTGCGGCATACATAAAGCCCGCAAACAGCGGTACGCCGCCGATTTTAGTGTAAGCCTCATCCGGATAGCTCCAAGACTGGATATCGCCTGATGTTTTGAACCATTCTAAAGCAAAGCCCACCAAGTGAAACAGTGTAATCGATTTCACTTCATCCCAAGTTTCCAGCTTGAAATACAGCATGGCTGCTTGTACGGAGACGGCAAAAATCAGCAGCAGGTCGTAGCGTGAAATTCCCAACCAGCCTGTTTTCGGAACGAGGAACATGGCAATGAAAAACAAGCCTGCAAATAAGCAGGCTCGTGCTTCTTTCAAACCGAAGAACCAAAATTCAACGATAAAGCGTCGCCAACCATGCAAATCCTTGCGCTTGGGATGCTCAGTCAGCCAAGTATCCAGTTTGCCCAACATATTTTCAGACGGCCTCTTTATCTTAAAAATGTTTTAGGCAGATTGAATCGGAATGATACGGTTTTGCTTACGTTTTGCACCACCTTCGCAGTAGTTGGTTTTGACATAATCTTCAACGATTTGTAAAAACTCGGCAGCGATATTGTCGCCTTTGAGGGTAACTTTCCGTTCGCCGTCTACATAAACCGGCGCAACCGGAGTTTCGCCTGTGCCGGGCAGGCTGATACCGATGTCGGCAAGCTTGCTTTCGCCCGGACCATTTACCACACACCCCATTACGGCAACGTTCAATGATTCAACGCCTGGATACTTAGTGCGCCAAATAGTCATTTTTTGGCGTAAATAGTTTTGTACGTCTTGCGCCAATTCTTGGAATACAGTACTGGTGGTACGGCCGCAGCCTGGGCAGGCTGTAACCATTGGTGTGAAGGAACGCAAGCCCATGGTTTGCAGGATTTCCTGGCCGACAATGACTTCTTGAGTGCGAGAACTGCCGGGCTCGGGGGTTAGGGAGATTCGAATGGTGTCACCGATACCTTCTTGCAGCAATACGGCCAAAGCTGCTGTGGAGGCTACAATGCCCTTGCTGCCCATGCCTGCCTCAGTCAGACCGAGATGGAGCGGGTAACGGCAACGGCTGCCTAATTCGCGGTAAACCTGAATCAAGTCTTGTACGGCGCTGACCTTGCACGACAAAATGATTTTGTCTTCAGGCAAGCCCAAAGCCACGGCTTTTTCTGCCGATTCCAGCGCCGAAACAATCAAAGCCTCTTTCATGATTTCTTCAGGCGGCTTCGGTGTAGCAGAAGCTAGGTTGGCATCCATCATACGTTTGGCAAGGCTTTGATCAAGCGAACCCCAGTTCACACCGATGCGTACGGCTTTATTGTTTTCTGCCGCTGTACGAATCATAAAGGCAAATTTCTCATCGCCTTTTGCACCTTTGCCGACATTGCCCGGGTTGATGCGGTATTTAGACAGAGCCTTTCCACACTCGGGAAATTCAGCCAATAAGCGTTCGCCATTAAAATGGAAGTCGCCGATCAGGGGCGTGGTATAACCCATATCATCTAAGCGGCTGCGGATTTCGGCGACTTTGGAAGCAGCTTCCGGAGTATTGACCGTGATGCGTACCATTTCTGAGCCGGCATCGCTCAACTCTTTGACCTGTCGGGCGGTTGCTTCTGCATCTGCGGTGTCGGTATTGGTCATAGATTGCACAACAACGGGCGCATCGGAGCCGATGATGAGATGGTCAATTTTGACTTGATGTGTCTGACGGCGTTTAGGTGTGGTCATTTTAGTTTTTTCCTGCAACAAAAGAGGCGGATTTTTCACCGGCAACACGGTATTTCAAAGGTTCGATAGGTGTGCCGCCGTAATTGGCTTCCGAGCCGGCTGCAATACCGATCCAAACATTGTAAGGCGCGCCGCCTCTCAGACGTTGTTCGCTTCCGGCCGGAACGATACGGCTGAATACTACTTTTCCATCTTTGTCTGTAATGATCAGATTGCTTCGGTATTGGACTTTAATCCAAAGTTCGTCTTTCTCAACTTTGACGGCAGGCTTCTCTTCTTGTACGACGGCAGAAGCTTCAGAAGCTGCTTGATCATTAGCCACTTCAGGCTTATTGGTGATTTCTTTTTTGCCGTCTTCCGTCATTTCGCTAACGGCAACATTATCCGTTTTTAAGTCAGGCGTTTTCATCGTATCAGCAACATCTTTGCTGTTTTGAATATTTGCCTGCTCGTTTTCAAAACTGGATTTGCTTTGCCAAAAGTAAACACTGCCTATTGCTAAAGCCAATGCGGCTACTCCCAATATCCATTTTGGAAAGCCTTGCTTTTCAGTGTCTTTGTAGCTTAAGCCTGTGTTGGCACTGCGTGTTACCGCGTATACATGGTCTTCAAGTTGCGGAGTAATGGAGAGTAAATGTTTGGCGATGGTTTGTTCATCGATTTTCAGAAATCGTGCATATGAACGCAGATAGCCTGAAACAAAGACTAAACCGGGAAAGCCTGAATATTCCCCTTTTTCCAAAGCATCAATTTGTTCGGCAGACAGTTTCAAACGTGAGGCGACATCTTGAATATCGATTTTGGCATCAGTTCTGTGTTTGCGTAATTCATCCCCCAATGTTTTGGCGGCTTGTGTGTCGTAGTTGATTTTATCGTTATTTTCCATTTAGTGGCCTGTTGTGACAGTTTGCAGTTCGTCTGAATAAGGGAAGTTTGCCCTAAGTTGGGCTTCGTATTCGTATGCGGCGTGTTTATTGCCTAGGGCGGTAGCCAAACGCCAGCCTAAAAGCAAGTCGTCAGCCTGAAGGACATCAACTTTGCTTTGGTATTGGCGGAAATAATAGTCGGCATCGTTCAGATTGCCTGCCATCATTTTGGTTCGGGCAAGTTCTTTGAAAGCAGGGAAGAATTGTGGATTGGCCGCCAAAGACCTTTCCAAATAGGCTTGAGCCAAAGAGTATTGGCCTAACCTTGCGCTGCAAATGCCTTTATTCATATTGGCAATAAAGGGGCTCGGGTAGGTCGGGTCGGCCAGTGCTTTATCAAAATAAGCCATAGATTCGGCAGGTGCATTCATTTGATTGCATAAGAACCAACCGTAGTTGTTGTTGACTTCAGCACTATCCGGTTTTAAAGACAATGCTTTAAGAAAGCTTTCCTGAGCTTTATCGCGGACTTTCAGATACTGATAAATTTCAGCGCGTACCAACCAAGCAATATCGTTTTTTGAATTGAATTTAAGCGCCTCTTCGATACTTTCGGTAGCTTGGCGATAGTTTTGGCCGCGCATATATTCTACGGCAAGCTGGGTTTTGATATTGGAAACCTGAATGGCACGTTCTTTGGGGCTTGGTCCGGAAGAGGATGCGCAGGCAGAAAGAGTCAGTGCGGTAAGTAAAGCGAATCCGAACTTGATTTTCATAATTAACCTTATTGTTCGACCAAAATTTGTTGCCATTTTTGTTGGCGGCGTGTTTTATCTTGTACTTGTCCGGCCAATTGTCCGCAAGCGGCATCAATATCGTCGCCGCGGGTTTTGCGGACAGTAACGACAAAGCCGGCTTGTTGCAGAATATCGCGGAAGACACGGATATTTTCGTTGGTAGAACGTTCGTAGCCGGAATTTGGGAAAGGATTGAATGGAATCAGATTGAATTTGCAGGGTACGTCTTTAACCAATTCAATCAATTCACGCGCATGTTGTGCTTTATCGTTGATGCCATCGAGCATAACGTATTCAAAGGTAATAAAGTCGCGGGGGGCTTTGACTAGATAACGTTGACAAGCTGCCATCAATTCTTTGAGCGGGTATTTTTTGTTGAGTGGAACAATTTGATCGCGCACTTCATCGTTGGATGCGTGTAAAGATACAGCCAAAGCAACAGGCATTGCATCACGCAGTCTGTCCATTTGTGGAACCATGCCCGAAGTGGAAACAGTCACGCGGCGACGGCTCAAGCCGTAGCCGTGATCATCCAGCATAATGCTTAAAGCGGTAACAACATTGTCAAAGTTTGCCATGGGTTCGCCCATGCCCATCATCACAACATTGGAGATAACGCGTTCATTTTTAGGGGTAACGCCCATGGCTTTATTGGCCCACCAAAGCTGACCGATAATTTCAGCGGCAGTCAGGTTACGGTTGAAACCTTGTCGTCCGGTAGAGCAGAAAGTGCATTCCAATGCGCAACCTACTTGGGAAGAGATGCACAAAGTACCGCGTTCGGCTTCGGGAATAAAGACGGTTTCTACACCGTTGCCCGTGCCTACATCCAGCAACCATTTGCGTGTGCCATCAGTAGATTCTTGTGCCATCATTAATTTAGGCACTTCGATTGTGGCTTGTTCATTTAACTTGGCACGCAATGATTTGGCTAAGTCAGTCATTTCTTCAAAGTTTTGTGCACCCGCTTGATGCATCCAACGCATTACCTGCTTGGCACGAAAAGGCTTTTCACCCATTTCGGCAAAGTGTTGCGTCAGTCCGTTTAAATCGTAATTCAGTAGATTGGTTTTCATGTATTTTTATGTTTCTCAGTAAAGCTTTTAAAGCAAAGGGGCTTATTGGGCAGCTTTGCTTTAAAAGCCTTTGGGTTTTCAGACGGCCTTTAATTTGTAGGACATACAAAGCAGTTTTGCCGTCCGATATGAATCGGACGGCCGTAGAGCGGCTACAGGCTTTTACTCTTAGCGCGGGCAGATTTCGCTTTGGCTGAAGAAGTAAGCAATTTCAATTGCAGCATTTTCAACGCTGTCAGAACCATGTACGGCATTAACACTGACAGATTCTGCAAAGTCGGCACGGATTGTGCCCGGAGCTGCATCGGCTGGGTTGGTTGCGCCCATCAATTCGCGATTTTTGGCAACGGCATTTTCACCTTCCAATACTTGAATCATGACAGGATTGCGAGTCATGAATTTAACCAAGTCTTCATAAAAAGGGCGATCTTTATGTACGGTATAAAACTCTTTTGCTTCACGCTCAGAGAGATGTTTCATTTTCGCCGCAATAATGCGCAAGCCGTTTTCTTCAAAGCGGCTATAAATCTTGCCGATGACGTTTTTTTCTACTGCATCGGGTTTGATGATGGAAATCGTACGTTCGATGGCCATATTATGTCCTTGTTTTTATTGATAGGTAAGTTGTTGCAGCCAAGAGGCAAGGGAAGTGTATTCTACCAAATTTCGCCCCTTTTTGGGAAAGGCATTATTTGCTTAAAGTCAGGTGTGGTTGTTCCAAATAGACTTCGGATTGCATTTCGATCATACGGCTGGCTGTACGGGTAAATTCTTCGGCGAAATCGCCTTCGACATAAATATCGTTTACGCCAACTGCACTGGTGGCGCACAATTTCACACGGAAATCATATAAAACGTCAATTAACCATGTCAGACGGCGTGCTTCTGCTTTTTCTTGAGGAGTTAGACGTTCTAATCCTGAAAGGAAAACCATCTCGTAATGTTCGGCTAAATACAGATAGTCAGCTTGTGAGCGCGGGCCGAAGCATAATGCGCGGAAATCAAACCAGATGGCGCGTTCTGACTGGGCTTTATGAGGAATTTCCCGTCCATGAATAATGCTAATGCCTGGGTTTAATTCAGAGATTCCGCTCATTTCCTTAAATAAAGCAGCCAGTTTTTGCTCGTTCTCTTCATTATTTGGGACAAAGAAAATTTCGGCAGGACGCAGCGTACGCAAGCGGTAATCTTCGCCGCCATCCACATTTAAAACGGTCAGGTTGGACTCGATAAGGGCGATGGTTGGTAGAAAGCTGCTGCGGTTTTGGCCTTGAGGATAGAGTTCGGATGGAGCGTAGTTGGAAGTGGCTACCAAGACTACACCTTCACTCAACAGGTTTTCCAGCAAACGGCCTAGAATCATGGCATCGGCAATATCGCTGACGTGGAACTCGTCAAAACATAATACGCGTGTTTCTTTGGCAATTTCTGTTGCAACGGCTTTTAAGGGATTGGCTTCGCTTTTCAAGACTTTAAGGCGTTGATGGATTTCGGCCATGAAGGCATGGAAATGCACGCGACGCTTACGACGATAAGGGAGACAGCCGAAAAAAGCATCCATCAAAAAGCTTTTACCGCGTCCTACGCCGCCATAAAAATAGAGTCCTTTAGGTACTTGAGGGGAACGCAAGCTACGGCCGAGAAAACGGTTGCGTTTGCGTTTGAACATCATCAGCTCGGTCCATAAACGATCCAAATATTCAATGGCTCGCGCTTGGGCTTCGTCGCGGATAAAGTTGGGCTGTTCGGCTGCAGCTTGATACCAAGTCAATGGGCTGTGGTTTTCAAATGGAGGTGGTGTGAATAGTTGGTCTCTATTGCTCATGTGTAACCTTTATTATGCTTTACTGGCGATAGTTGAAACATCATCCGCAATAGTTTGGACAGTAGTTGGAATGATGTTTTCATTACAGAATAGTCGGTCTATTATAAATGATTTCAGACGGCCTGCGTTTTTTGCAAAAGCATTGTAGTAAATATAGTTGAAATAGTGTGTGATTGAGGTATGCGTGAAAAGAGCCGGCTTTGGTATTTTTGGTGAAAACAAAAAAACGCCGCATTTCTGCGGCGTTTTGCTACTAAGTATTAATGAGCACTTTCTTGCAATGCCAAGTCTACACGCTCACGCAACTCTTTACCCGGTTTGAAGTGAGGAACATGCTTTTCTGGCACTTCCACGCGTTCGCCGGTTTTCGGGTTGCGCCCGATACGGGCAGGGCGGTGGTTCAAGTCGAAGCTGCCGAAGCCACGGATTTCGATACGTTGTCCACGAGCCAGTGAGCGGGTCATGGTATCAACCAAGACTTTTACACTGTATTCGACATCTTTAGCCAGCAGTTGGTTGCCATTTTTTTCGGCAAACACTTCTGCGAGGCGAACCATCAATTCAGACTTCGTCATGTCTGCAACCTTATTCTTGGTCGCCGGACAGTTTGGCTTTCAGCAAGTCGCCCAGGCTGGTAGTACCGGCATTGGCAGTTGCAGCGGCGTTAACTGAATTCAGCGCTTCGCGGTTTTCTTTAGCGTCTTTCGCTTTAACAGACAGACGGATGCTGCGGTTTTTGCGGTCAACGGTAACGATAACGGCTTCAACTTCGTCGCCTTCTTTCAGTTTGGTAGTCAGGTCTTCAACGCGGTCAGCGGCGAATTCAGAAGCAGGCAGGTAGCCTTCAACTTCTTCAGACAGAGCAACTACGGCACCTTTGGCGTCAACAGATTTCACAGAACCTTTAACCAAAGAACCTTTGTCGTTTACGCTGATGAAGTTGCCGAACGGATCACCTTCCAGTTGTTTGATACCCAAAGAGATGCGTTCTTTTTCAACGTCGATGGCCAATACAACGGCTTCAACTTCTTCGCCTTTTTTGTATTTGCGTACAGCCTCTTCGCCAGCCTCAGTCCAAGACAGGTCAGACAAGTGAACCAGACCGTCGATGCCGCCAGGCAGACCTACGAATACGCCGAAGTCAGTGATAGATTTAACCGCACCGGAGATTTTGTCGCCTTTGTTGTGGTTGGCGGCAAATTCTTCCCAAGGATTGGCTTGGCATTGTTTCATACCCAAAGAGATACGGCGGCGGTCTTCGTCGATTTCCAGGATCATTACTTCAACTTCGTCGCCCAATTGTACGACTTTGCTTGGGTGTACGTTTTTGTTGGTCCAATCCATTTCGGAAACGTGTACCAAACCTTCGATGCCTTGTTCGATTTCAACGAATGCACCGTAGTCGGTCAGGTTGGATACTTTACCGAACAGGCGGGTACCTTGTGGGTAACGACGGGTCAGGCCGCTCCAAGGATCTTCGCCCAGTTGTTTCATACCCAGAGAAACGCGTTGTTTGTCTTGGTCGAATTTCAGGACTTTGGCTTCTACTTCTTGACCAACTTCCAAAACTTCGCTTGGGTGTTTCACACGGCGCCATGCCAAGTCGGTGATGTGCAACAGACCGTCGATGCCGCCCAAGTCAACGAATGCACCGTAATCGGTGATGTTTTTAACGATACCTTTGATAACTGAACCTTCTTGCAGGTTTTCCAGCAAGGCTTTGCGTTCTTCGCCCAAAGTAGCTTCAAGAACAGCGCGGCGGGACACAACAACGTTGTTACGTTTTTTGTCCAGTTTGATCACTTTGAATTCAATTTCTTTGCCTTCGAAGTGAGAAGTGTCTTTTACAGGACGTACGTCAACCAAAGAACCCGGCAGGAATGCGCGGATGCTGTTGATCATAACAGTCAGACCACCTTTGACTTTGCCATTGATAACGCCGGACAGGATGTCGCCGTTTTCCATAGCTTCTTCCAAAGCGATCCAGTCGGCAGCGCGTTTGGCTTTTTCGCGGGACAGTTTGGTTTCGCCGAAGCCGTTTTCAACAGATTCGATGGTAACGGTAACGAAATCGCCAACTTTAACTTCAATCTCGCCCTGAGCGTTTTTGAATTCAGCAACATCAATCAGAGATTCTGATTTCAGACCTGCGTTAACAGTAACGAAGTTTTGATCGATGCCGACTACTTCGGCAGTAATCACTTCACCTGGGTTCATCTCTTGCAGGGTAAAGCTTTCTTCCAGCAGCTGGGCAAAATTTTCCATAGTCATATATACTCTTTTCGGTACACCGCCAAGGGGTGTGGGTTAGGTTTGAAATGACCTGCCGTCCTTGGCGCGGCAGGTTGGGAAATGTTTTCAGACGGCCTTGTTATAGGATTAACAGGCCGCCTGAAATGAAAACTTCGCGATTATACTCCAAATTTTAAACTTTATGATACCAATCAAGCACTTTTTTTACAGCTTCTTCGATAGAAAGGTTATCGGTATCTAAAAGCAGGGCGTCGGGCAGTTGTTTCAACGGAGCAACAGGGCGGCGGCGGTCTGCTTCGTCGCGCGCTTCAATGTCCGACAAAATGCGCTCGAATGCAACGCCTTCGCATGGGATACCGAGTTGTTTGGCACGACGTTGGGCGCGGACATTGGCACTTGCGGTCAGGAAAATTTTTAATGCGGCATCAGGGAAAATAACCGAGCCGATATCACGACCGTCGGCGACCAAACCTTTTTCGGTCAGGAAGTCGCGTTGGCGTTGTAAAAGGGCGGCACGCACTTTAGGCAACTGCGCGACAGCAGATGCGCCCATGCCGATTGCTTCGGTGCGGATTTGCTCGGATACATCTTCGCCGTTTAATAATACGGCGCTGCCTTCAAATTGTGCGGGCAAAGTTTCTGCCAGTGTGCTGACGGCATCTTCATCTGTCCAGGCAACATTTTGTTTTTGTGCATAAAGCGCGGTCAGGCGGTAAAGCGCACCGGAGTCGAGGTAAAGAAAACCCAAGGCTTCGGCTACGCGTGAGGCAACCGTCCCTTTGCCGGATGCGCTGGGGCCGTCGATGGCGATAACTTTTTGCTTGAGGCTCATGTGTTCTCCTGAATGCGATAGGTATTTGAATTAACCGTTTATTATACGTTGCTTTGGCCGTCTGAAAACGAAAATTTTTGTGTGATTTAGATTTGAGGGAAAAGCGGCTCGGCCTTATCAGGTATAATGGCCAAAATCATAATTTAACCGCTTTATCTGATTGTTCGGGCCGTCTGAAATAACGGGTCGGGAACGGTCTTAGAATTTAGAAACACTATGTTACAAACCGATAATCTTACTTCTGCACAACCTCAGCGCATTATCACTGCTCAAAATATTTCCGCTCAGGAAGAATTGCTTGAACGCGCTTTACGTCCGAAAACTTTAGACGACTATATCGGGCAGGATAAAGCAAAAGAGCAGCTGGCTATTTTTATTCAGGCAGCGAAAAAACGTGGCGAAGCGCTTGACCACACTTTGTTGTTTGGCCCTCCGGGTTTGGGTAAAACTACTTTGGCGCATATTATCGCCAAAGAGTTAGGCGTTAATTTGCGTCAAACCAGCGGCCCGGTTTTGGAACGTGCCGGCGACCTTGCAGCCTTGTTGACCAATCTCGAGCCTCATGATGTGCTGTTTATCGATGAAATCCACCGCTTAAGCCCCGTGGTTGAAGAAATCCTTTATCCTGCGCTTGAAGATTATCAGTTGGATATCATGATAGGCGAAGGACCGGCTGCGCGTTCGGTCAAAATAGATTTGCCGCCGTTTACATTGGTGGGTGCAACGACCCGTGCCGGCATGCTGACCAACCCTTTGCGCGACCGTTTCGGTATCGTGTCCCGATTGGAGTTTTACCAAAACAAAGATTTGGCAACTATTGTTGCCCGTTCTGCTCAACTATTGCAGTTGGATATGGGCGACGAGGGTGCGATGGAAGTGGCCAAGCGCAGCCGCGGTACGCCGCGTATTGCCAACCGCCTTTTGCGACGTGTGCGCGATTATGCCGATGTGAAAAACAACGGCGTCATTGATGCGGAAATTGCCGATGCGGCTTTGAGTATGCTGGATGTGGACGGGCAAGGTTTGGATGTGATGGACAGGAAATTCCTTGAGGCGATTTTGCACAAGTTCAGCGGCGGTCCTGTCGGGTTGGAAAACGTGGCCGCTGCGATTGGCGAATCGACCGATACCATCGAAGATGTGATTGAACCATATCTGATTCAGCAGGGCTTTTTGCAACGTACACCGCGCGGACGCGTAGCAACCGAACGAGCCTATCTGCATTTTGGCTTGAAGGTTCAAGAATAATAATGAAGGTCGTCTGAAAACTGCTTTCAGACGGCCTGATACTTTCAATTTCATATGATTGTCGGCAAATATCTGCCGATAATTGGTTAAAATGTTCCCCTTTTCTTTTTTGAAGTTTCCCCATGAATATCTTATCCGTAGAAAATGCTTCTTTTGCTGTCGGTCATGTCGCCTTGCTCGACAAAACTTCTTTTCAACTCGACAGCGGCGAGAAAATCGGTTTAATCGGCCGCAACGGTGCGGGTAAGTCTTCGTTTTTAAAAATCCTCGCCGGTGTACAAAAGCTTGACGATGGACAGATTATTGTTCAAAACAACCTCAAAATCGTTTATGTGCCGCAAGAATCCTTTTTTGATAAGGATGCAACCGTATTTGATACCGTTGCCGAAGGATTGGGCGAAATTCGCGATTTATTGAGCCGTTATCATCATGTCAGCCATGAGTTGGAAAATGGTTCGAGTGAGACTTTGTTGAAAGAGCTCAACGAATTGCAGCTTGAAATCGAAGCGAAGGACGGCTGGAAACTGGATGCGGCAGTCAAGCAGACATTGGGCGAACTCGGTTTGCCGGAAAACGAAAAAATCGGCAACCTCTCCGGCGGGCAGAAAAAGCGCGTCGCCCTGGCGCAGGCTTGGGTGCAAAAGCCCGACGTATTGCTACTGGACGAACCGACCAACCATTTGGACATCGACGCGATTATCTGGCTGGAAAACCTGCTCAAAGCATTTGAAGGCAGCTTGGTTGTGATTACCCACGACCGCCGTTTTTTGGACAATATCGCCACGCGCATCGTCGAACTCGACCGCGGCACTCTGCGCTCCTATCCCGGATCGTTCTCCAAATACAGCGAGAAAAAAGCGCAAGAGTTGGCAGTCGAGGCGGAACATAACCGCTTGTTTGATAAATTCCATGCTCAGGAAGAAGCATGGATACGCAAAGGCATAGAAGCGCGCCGTACCCGTAATGAAGGCCGCGTGCGCCGTTTGGAAGAGCTGCGCCGCCAGCGCGCCGAGCGCCGCAATGTACAAGGGCAGGTCAACTTTAAGCTCGACAGCGGCGAAAAAAGCGGCAAAATCATCGCCGAATTGGAACACGCTTCTTTTGCCTATGGCGACAAAGTCATCATGGACAAATTCTCCGCCATTTTGCAGCGCGGCGACAAAATCGGCTTAATCGGTCCAAACGGTATCGGTAAAACCACCTTCCTTAAGCTGATTTTGGGCGAATTGCAGCCGACCTACGGCAGAATCCGTATCGGCAGTAAACAGGAAGTTGCTTATTTCGACCAGTTCCGCAGCGCGTTGAACGAAAACGACACCGTGTTTTACACGCTCGGACAGGGCAATGATTACGTTGAAGTCGGTGGTAAGAAAAAGCATGTGATGAGCTATTTGGAAGATTTCCTGTTCCATCCAGCCCGCGCACAAAGTCCCGTTTCATCACTCTCCGGCGGCGAACGCAACCGACTCCTGTTGGCAAAACTCTTTACCCGCCCTGCCAATATCCTGGTCTTGGACGAACCGACCAACGACTTGGACATCGATACCCAAGAGCTGCTCGAAGACCTGTTGCGAGATTACCAAGGCACGGTATTCCTTGTCTCGCATGACCGTATGTTCTTGGATAATGTGATTACTCAAAGCATTGTTTTCGAAGGACAAGGCCGTCTGAAAGAATACATCGGCGGCTATCAGGACTATATCGACGCAAAATCGCGGGAAGATAAAATTCAGACGGCCTCTGCGCCTAAAGCGGTTGCCGAGCCTGAAAAAATCAAACCCAAAGCCAACCGCACGGTCAAACTTTCTTATAAAGAACAGCGCGAACTCGATGCCCTGCCTGATGAAATCGCCGCTTTGGAAACCGAGCAGGCTGAAATCAATACCCAGCTTTCCGATCCTGAAATTTTCAAAGATTACGAAAAAGCAGGTGCATTGCAAAGCAGGGCTGAAGAAATTGAGATGTCGCTTTTGGAAAAGCTGGAACGCTGGGAATGGCTGGAAGCGAAACAAAATGGCGAAGCGGTTTAAATTAGGAATTTTGTCCCAAAGTAGGGCAGATATTTTTCTAAATCATGCCGTCTGAACCCCGAATATTCAAAAACAAGGTCTACAACCAACATGAAAAAAGTCGAGAAAAACGTATTGGTGCTGCATAGCGCTAAGGAAATGTTTGAGCTGGTGGACAAAGTTGAGGACTATCCAAAATTTTTACCGTGGTACAGCAAGACCGAAGTCATCGAACGCAAAGGCAATGAGCTAAAAGCGCGCCTGTTTATGGACTATATGCGCGTCAAACAGTCATTTGCGACGCACAACCACAATATCCCGGGGCAGGAAATCCGCATGGATTTGCTCGAAGGGCCGTTTAAAACCCTGCGCGGCACTTGGAAATTTATCGACTTGGGCGATGATATGTGCAAAGTCGAATTCAGATTAGAATACGATTTCTCCAATGCCGTACTCTCCGCCATGATTTCTCCGGTATTCGGCCATCTTGCCGGCACGCTGGTGGATGCTTTTATTAAAGAGGCCGACCGCCGCTATGCTTGAGATTGAAATTGTTTACGGACTGGCCGATAGGCAAGTGTTGAAGGGCATGACCGTTGCCGAAGGGACAACAGTACGCGAAGCTGCCCTGCAAAGCGGTTTGGAGGTAGAGTTCCCAGAGTTGGATTTACAGCAAGCGCCTTTGGGTATTTTCGGCAAGGCAGTAAAAGACAAGACTGTTTTGCGCGATGGCGATCGGATTGAGGTTTACCGTCCATTGTTGATTGATCCGAAAGAAGCACGACGTAAACGTGCCGGGCAAGAATAAATCGAAGGCCGTCTGAAACTTTTTCAGACGGCCTGTCAAACTGAAAGAACAGTAATGAGCTTGAAAATTAAATTAATCGTCGGTTTGGGCAATCCAGGCCAAGAATACGAACAAACGCGCCATAATGTAGGCTTTTGGCTGTTGGACGAACTGGCGTGGAAATGGAAAGTCAATTTTAAAGACGAAAAGAAATTTTACGGCGAAGTAGCGCGCGCCACTACGCCTGATGGTGATGTTTGGCTGCTCAAACCCATGACCTTTATGAACCGATCCGGTCAGGCTGTTGCCGCTTTGACTCAGTTTTACAAAATCAAGCCGGAGGAAATCTTGGTGGTTCATGACGAGCTGGATATTCCATGCGGTCGTATCAAATTCAAACTTGGCGGCGGCAACGGTGGACACAATGGTCTCAAAGACATTCAGGCTCGTTTAGGTACGCCTAATTTCTACCGCCTGCGCTTGGGTATTGATCATCCGGGCGACCGTAATCTGGTTGTCGGTTATGTGTTGAATAAACCGTCGGCAGAACACAGACAACAAATTGATGACTCCATCGCCAAATCTCTGCAAGGATTGCCGGCCGTGTTGAATGGCGAATGGGAAGAGGCAACACGTTTTTTACACAGTAAGTAAGCGTACCCGAATCAAACGGGCAACCTTGTACATCATGTTCAGACGGCCTGAAAACAGACGGCGCAGTCTGGCTAGCGATAAACCAATCGAAGAAACAGAAGAAACAGTAAATATGAACGAACTGACCAGCCTTATGCAGACCGAACCCCCGGGCATTGTTGGCGAAACATTAGACTTCTGCCTTTACGAATGCAGTATTGAAGATGCCCCGGATGCAGAAGAAGTGGCACAATGGCGTGATATTTTGAAGGCGCGGGGTGGGAAATTTGTCCGCTTGGCAGATATCTGCCAAACATGGCTGGATGAAGAGGCCGACAAATGAAAGCCTTACCATTAAACAAATTCACTGCCGCTGCCTTTATCTGGTTTGCCGCCGCCATTTATGCCTTACTTTTCAAAGAGGGCGGCAATAGCGCTCCACCATTTCCCCATTTTGATAAAGTTGGCCATTTCGGACTGTTTTTCGGACAGGCATGGCTGTGCGCAAAAATATTTATTCAAGACAATAGGAATATTCCCTATAAAGGCATTCTGTTTGCCGCTTTATTGTTTGCAATAGGAAGCGAGCTGGCTCAGGCATTTCTGACTACTACGCGCCAGGGTTCGATCGCGGACGGCATTGCCGATATGGCAGGTACGGCTGCGGCGCTGTGGTTTGCAGCAAAAGTAAAAGCAGCAAAAAGTTAGACATATTTAAACAACTTAAAGGCCGTCTAAAATCCTGAGAAACAGGTTTCAGACGGCCTTTTGTTACTTGATGCATGAAGCAATCGTTACTTCATGCCAAGTATTTAAATATTAGAATTTTACGCGTACACCGGCAGATACTTCGTGGGAATGGAGCTTAACGTTATTGATCTTGCTCCAGTGGTTATAGCGATAGCCTGCATCCAGTGCTACATTTTGAGTTACATCGTAACTTACACCAGCCATTGCACCTACGCCAATTTTAGTATCCTTACGTTCAGCTGTTTGTTCGGCTGTTTGATATTTATGAGTAGAGTGGTTAAGACCCAGGCGAACACCTACATAAGGTTTTACAGGAGCTTGCAGGTCAAAATCATAAATAGCAGATACACCGGCACTGTGATATTTAGCCTCAGCATATACCGAAGGTACATTAATCTTTGCAGATTTATAATGCGTATAGTCGGCAGCAACACGGAAATCGCCGAAATCGTAGCCTGCAGAAATACGAGGGCTAAAGCCTTTAATTGATGCGCCACCCAGTTTTACAGTAGCATGACCAGCATCAGCCTGAACATAAAAACCTTTGGTTTCATCAGCCAATGCAAATGCAGGCAGGGAAAGAGCAATCAGTGTTACCAGAACTTTTTTCATTGTTTTGTCCTTAATGTAGGATTAGGAGTAGTGGATAATCGCCGGGATTGTTCATTCCCAACAATTATTCTGATTGTATTTTCTTGTGGAAAATTAAGCAAATCTAAAAATGTGTCAGCTGTTGTAAAATCGCACTTATAAAAAACACTGTAACAAATCGTTTAAGAACAAACAGCCTTGTTCGGTCGGGCGGAACACGGTCGGGTCTGATTCAAGCAGGCCTTTTTGTCTGGCGGTTTCGATTTGTGCCATGATTTTTGCAGTGGGTACGCCAGTACGTTCCTGCAACATTGCGGCAGGTACGCCGTCGGTCAGGCGCAGGGCGTTCATCATGAATTCGAATGGAAGGTCTTCGGCGGCAATGGTTTTTCGTTCAACTGCTTCATGCGGATTGCTCTGCATGGCGGCAAGATAGTCGTTGGGATGACGACGGCGGACGGTGCGTTCGATATGGTCAGGATAGGAGATTTTGCCGTGTGCACCTGCACCTATGCCTAAGTAATCGCCAAACTGCCAGTAGTTCAAATTATGGCGGCATTGCATACCAGGTTTTGCAAAAGCTGATGTTTCGTAGTGGATAAAGCCTGCGCCTTCCAATTCGCCATGTACGGCATCTTCAATATCCAATGCTGCTTCATCTTGTGGCAATCCTTTGGGCGGCGTATGACCAAAAGGCGTGTTCGGCTCCATGGTCAGATGATATGCGCTGATATGCGATACGCCTGTTGCGATAGCGGTTTGCACATCGTTTAAGGCCGTCTGAACTGTTTGGTTTGGCAGGGCATACATCAAATCGATATTGACTTTGTCAAATAATTTCAATGCAGTATCAATGGCTGTCAGGGCTTCTTTGCCATTGTGAACGCGTCCCAATCGAGTAAGCATATCGTCGTTAAAACTTTGTACGCCGATAGACAGACGCGTAATGCCTGCATCTTTAAATCCTTGAAATTTTTCAATTTCAAATGTGCCCGGGTTCGCTTCCAAAGTAATTTCCGCTTCGGGTTGTAAACGCAACAGCGAACGCACGCCGCTTAACAAACGGTCAATCGATTTCGCTTGAAACAGGCTGGGTGTACCGCCGCCGAAGAATATGGTTTCTACCGGTCTGCCCCAAATATTGGGCAATTCAAGTTGCAAGTCGGTTAATAGGGCATCGATATAGGCTTCTTCCGGCAGGCCGTTTTTCAGGCTGTGGGAATTGAAGTCGCAATATGGGCATTTTTTGATGCACCAAGGAATATGGATATAGAGTGATAAAGGAGGCAGGGCGGTTAGCTGGCCGGGGCGTTGGAAAGTGATTTGGGTCATGGTATGTGTTGAGGCTCAAGGCTGTCTGAAATTTTTAGGCCGTTATTTTAACTGAAATGTCGGCAGGGAAAGTAATCAGTAGGAAATTTGCGAAGTCTAAGCGCTCAAAAAGGCTTCAATTTCTTCTTCTGATAATTTGGAATTGCAGACGGCTTTTATTTTGCCTTGTGAGATTTTGAGTAGAGCGGGAACAGTTTGGATGCCGTGTTGTTCACGAAAAGTTTTTAAAGCTGCTTTGTTGCTGCTGTCGGTAAAGTGGATGGTAAGCTGTTTGTTTAAGGAAACGGTAGACAGTTTTGCAACAAAACGGCGACAGTATGAACAGCTTGGTTTGCCTAAAAAGACGATAGCAGTTTCTTGACTGTCAATGAGTTGCAGAAGTTCGTCAGGTATGGTTGGGATGAAGGCAGCGACGTGTTTTGCAAAGGCTGCCAATTCTTCAGGTGAGGGTTTGGGCATGGGAATGAATGTGAGGTAGGCCGTCTGAAGGTTTCAGACGGCCTGTTGTTTTTATGTATTAAAGTCTTTTGCGTATCCAAGACGAGAGTTTGGGTGCGCCGAATAGCAGAAAAATGCCGATAAAAAGCTGCGCGATGTTAGCAAGTATACCAGCTTGGTTTTGTGCGCCGAGATTCGCCCAAACAGATGTGTGTGTGTCGATAGCGATAGACTGTACAAAAAGATAGAGAGAGAACTGGTAAATTAGGTCGGGGATGGCTTGGAAAACAGTATATATGCCTATTAATACAATACCGGTCGTCAGCCATGGTGCAGGGCGTTTTGGGGCTTCCTGTACGGTTTGCAGATGTTCGGGCAATAGGCGGTTGGCAATGGTGGCAGGGAAACACCATAGCAGCAGCCATGCAATTAAATACAAGCCGTAGAACATCAGTACGGGCGGAATTTGTTTGCTGTCATACATGCTTTCTGACTGTGCGAATATGGTAGCAATGCCGCCAAGTGTTTGTACGATGCCGATTAAAACGACCAAGCGGATGGCGACAATCAGGATTTGCTTAGGGGACATGGATTTCTTTCATTATTTGTTGGATTTAGAACATCTAAAAAAACGTTTCAGGTTTTCAGACGGCCTATTATTGATTTATAAGGATTCGATTTTTCTTAATAGTTCACGCAATGCTTGGGCGCGGTGGCTTTCGGCATTTTTGATTTCAGGATCAAGCTCGGCAGCGGTGCAACCGTGTTCGGCAAGATAGAAATGCGGGTCGTAGCCGAAGCCGTTTGTACCGGCTGCCTCGGTCTGCCATTGTCCGCGCCAGATGCCTTCTGCGATGATGGGTTGCGGGTCGTTTTCGTGGCGGACGAGGACAAGGACGCAGACGTAGTAGCAGCTTTTGTCGTCTTTATCGGCAAGATCGGCAGACAGTTTGGCGTTGTTTGCGGCATCGGATTTGGGGTTTTCGCCTGCATAACGTGCGGAGAAAATACCGGGTGCGCCGTTTAAGGCGTTGGTGCAGATGCCGGAGTCGTCGGCAAGTGCCGGTAAGCCGCTGTATTGGGCGGCATGACGTGCTTTAGCCAGGGCATTTTCAATAAAGGTATGGTACGGCTCGGGACATTCGGGCGTATTGAACTGCGATTGCGGCAGGACTTCGATGTTTAAGTCGGCAAAGAGGCGGGAAAATTCTTTGAGTTTGCCTGCGTTGCCACTGGCAAGGACGATTTTTTCAAACATGGTTTTTCCTTAATGGTTTTCGGTTTGCTGCATACGAGCCATTTGTGCGCGTGCTTTGTGGCGGATGTAAAGGGCAAGGCTGCCGATTTGGGCAAAAACGGCTGCAAAGGCAAACAGAAAGGCGGCAACGGCAAATTGTTTGCTGTGAATGCTCAGAAGATAAGCGCCCAACAGAATCAGTACGATAAACATCAGGGTAAACAGGGCGGTCAGGAGCAGATAGGCTTTTTGTCGGGTCATGGCAGCTTGGGGGAGGGGGAAAATGTTCTGATTATAACGTCAGATTGGGAATTTGAAACCATGCCGGATTCGTTAAAAAGGCCGTCTGAATATTTCAGACGGCCTTAAGTCGAATAACGGATTAACGCAATTCTGTGTGCAGGCGGCTCAGCAATGTGGAGGCATCGCTGCCTTTGTATGGGCTGCCGTCTTTGTTCAACAGATGGAGGCGTGCGCCATTGTTGATAGGCTCAACATACACGATGATTTCAGGATACGTTTTTGGCGCTTCTGCTTTGCCTTTGCCAAATACGCGTTTGAACAGGCCTGGTTTTTTATTGGCAACTGCTTCGCCTTCGGTTGGCGCTTGTTGAACCAAGAAGGCGCGGCGTTCGGCATTTTGACCGATAACAGTCAGGCCGATGCGGTCAAGCGCAAGGGCGGTACGGCGCCAGTTGCGGCCGTAATCGCCTGCCAGCAACAGAGTGCCGTTGTCCACACGGGCCAATTCAGAAGCATTGCTGCGGGCGGCAACGCTTTGGGTCAGAGCCTGTTCGGCTTGCTGACCGTCAACGCCTAAGTATTGCATAAAGCGGGCGAGGAATGCGGCTTCGAGGTTAGGGTCGTTTTCACCCGGCTGCCACATCGTAGTGTCTTTTTTACGGTCGGCATAAACTTCTTTCATGCCTTTGTGGGCAAAGAAGATGTCGGTCGAACCGTTTTTACCTTGTTCGATGCGGATGATGAACTTGTCGCGTTCGCTGGTAGAGTAGATGCCGCCCAAGCCGACTTTATCCAGCAGACGGCGCAGGCTGTCTTGAGGGATTTTGGCTCGGTTTTCAGCCCACTCGGTTTCCATTTGGCCGATGGCCGGTTCTTCAGATTTGATGTCGAAACCGTTTTCTTGCCAGAACACTTTCAGCAAAGGCCAAATTTCGCGAGGCGATTTGCCTTCGACAACCAACCAGCGTTGGTTGCCGTCACGCTCAAGGCGTACGCCTTTAACGGATTTCAAGACTTCTGCATTGGCAGGCTGCTGTACGGCTTGGGTGCGGCGTTTGTTGAAATCGCTGGCGCGGACGGCGCCGCTGCCTGCCGGTAATTGATAGAGGTTGCCTTGGTCTGGGTTGTTCAAATCAGGTGGTACTTCCAGTTTGACTAGGCGGTGAGATTGACTTTGATAGTCGAGTTTGGGT
Organism: Neisseria sp. P0001.S007; assembly: GCF_051963655.1. NCBI lineage: Bacteria > Pseudomonadati > Pseudomonadota > Betaproteobacteria > Neisseriales > Neisseriaceae > Neisseria > Neisseria sp. P0001.S007. The sequence continues at coordinate 264,098 of NZ_JBQCUB010000001.1, forward strand.
TGTTCTTTTTTGCTGCCGGAACAGGCAGTCATGCTAATCAGGGCGAGGGCTACTACGATGGGTTTAATATAGGTCATCTTGTTTTCCTGTGGATGGAGTTCTTAACAGGGAGGCCGTCTGAAAAAGGGCGTTTGGATTCAGACGGCCTTATTTCCGGATCAGATTTGTCCTGATTTTTCCAGAGCGGCTCGGACTTTGGCTTGACCGGCTTCGGTCAGTGCTACCAAAGGCAGACGAACATGGGGTTCGCATTTGCCCAATAAGCTCAGGCCCCATTTGGGCGCGGCCGGGCTGGGCTCGCAGAACATGGTGTTATAAATTGGGATAAGTTGCTCGTTTAGACGACGGGCGGTCGCAATATCGCCCTCAAGGGCGGCTCGGCACATATCGGCAAAGAGTTTCGGTGCAACGTTGGCTGCGACGGTTACCACGCCATGACCGCCACACAGCATGAAAGGCAGGCCGGTAGGATCGTCACCGGAGAACACGGCAAAACCTTCAGGAACGCTGTTGATCAATTCGATGTTGTTGCCGATATTGCCGCTGGCTTCTTTCACACCGACGATATTCGGAATCTCGGCCAAACGCAAAATAGTGTCGTTGCTCATGCTCACGACGGTACGGCCGGGAACATTATAGATAATCATCGGAATCGAAGTGGCTTCGGCGATGGCTTTGAAATGTTGGTAAATGCCTTCTTGCGAAGGTTTGTTGTAGTAGGGAACAACAGATAAGGTGTAGTCCGCACCGGCTTGCTCGGCGGCTTTGGAAAGGGCGATGGCTTCGACAGTATTGTTGGCTCCTGTGCCGGCGATAACGGGAACGCGCTTGTTGACGTATTTAACAGTAGCTTCAATAACGGCCAAATGTTCTTCGACAGGCAGGGTGGCTGACTCGCCGGTAGTGCCGACTGCGACGATGCCGTCGGTGCCGTTTTCAATGTGCCAGTCGATTAAGTCGCGAAGTTGTTCGTAGTTGATGCTGCCGTCTTGATTCATCGGAGTAATCAGGGCAACCAGACTGCCTTTTAACATACGGAAACCTTTAATTTTATGGTGTGGGTGAATTATGCAGTGGATTGTAGCTTACTTTGTTGTTTGTGTGAAACATATCCGCTAAGCGGCTTTGCCGTTTAATGGTGACTTGTCATTATCTTAATGAATAATACATTTTTAAATCATTGGTTTGTTTGTTTTGAGATGGAAAAATGATGTCAAGAATTAAAATGTGTTAAGGCGGTTTGAGGCCGTCTGAAAACGGTTGGGCGGAACTTTCAGACGGCCTGATGGTTTTGAATTTGCTGATACATTTTAAATTGGTTAAAATACGCATCTTAATATTTTTTAACGATTCTTGAGAGAAGGTTCAACATGGCCGGAATGACTGAAAAACAAGCGGAACCGCTTGATTTGGTTTATGGTTTGGAAGATAAGCCGCCGTTTGGGAATGCGTTGTTGAGTGCGGTTACGCACCTTCTGGCGATTTTTGTCCCGATGATTACTCCGGCACTGATTGTCGGCGGGGCGTTGGAGCTGCCGGTTGAAATGACGGCTTATTTGGTGTCGATGGCAATGGTGGCTTCCGGTGTCGGCACTTATTTGCAGGTCAACCGTTTCGGGCCGGTCGGTTCGGGTATGTTGTCGATTCAGTCGGTCAACTTCTCTTTTGTTACCGTGATGATTGCGCTCGGTACCGGCATGAAAGAGGGCGGTTTGACTGAAGATGCGATGATTTCAACGCTTTTGGGTGTGTCCTTTGTCGGCGCGTTTTTGGTGTGCTTCTCCGCTTGGCTTCTGCCTTATCTGAAAAAAGTGATTACGCCGACTGTAAGCGGCGTGGTCGTCATGTTGATCGGCTTGAGTTTGGTGCATGTCGGCATTACCGATTTCGGCGGCGGCTTCGGTGCGAAAGCAGACGGTACGTTCGGCTCGATGGAAAACTTAGGTCTGGCATCGCTGGTGTTGCTGATTGTATTGGTTTTCAATTGCTTGAAAAATCCTTTGCTGCGCATGAGCGGCATCGCGGTGGGTTTGATTGTCGGTTATATTGTTGCGCTGTTTTTGGGCAAAGTAGATTTTTCCGCCCTGCAAAACCTGCCGCTGATTACCCTGCCTGTTCCGTTTAAATATGGCTTTGCATTTGATTGGCACGCGTTTATCGTTGCCGGTGCGATTTTCTTGTTGAGCGTATTTGAAGCAGTGGGCGATTTGACGGCGACTGCGATGGTCTCCGAGCAGCCGATTGAGGGTGAGGAATACACCAAACGTCTACGCGGCGGCGTATTGGCAGATGGTTTGGTGTCTGTGATTGCGACTGCGTTGGGCTCTTTGCCTTTGACTACTTTTGCGCAAAATAACGGCGTGATTCAAATGACCGGTGTGGCTTCGCGCCATGTGGGCAAATATATCGCGGCTATTTTGGTATTGTTGGGTTTGTTCCCTGTTATCGGCCGTGCGTTTACCACGATTCCGAGTCCGGTTTTGGGTGGCGCGATGGTATTGATGTTTGGCCTGATTGCGATTGCCGGCGTGCGGATTCTGGTCAGCCACGGTATTCGCCGTCGTGAAGCGGTCATCGCGGCTACTTCTGTCGGTTTGGGTTTGGGCGTGGCGTTTGAGCCGGAAGTGTTCAAAAACCTGCCGGTATTGTTCCAAAACTCAATTTCCGCCGGCGGTATTATGGCGGTATTGTTGAACTTGGTTTTGCCGGAGGATAAAACCGATAAAGCGGTTAAGGTGGAAACCGACAGTTTGGATCACTAAGCAAGCTTTATTCAAAGGCCGTCTGAAGTTTCAGACGGCCTTTGGTTTTTCGGCTATAATATTGTTTTTATTTATTATCCGAGTGGTTCGGATAGCCCTACCCGGAAAGGTTTTATATGACGGTTTATTCACTTTTTATCACTTGTCCTCGCGGTTTGGAAGCGCCTTTGACGCAGGAACTCGAAAGCATGGCATGTCAGGATATCCGCGCTGTTGACGGCGGTGTGGCATGTAAAGGCACGATGGAGCAGGTGTACCGCATCAACCTGTATTCGCGCGTTGCCAGCCGTGTTTTGCTGCGCTTGACCAAAGGCGGTTATCGCAACGAACACGATATCTACAAACTGGCACGAAATCTGCATTGGACAGGTTGGTTTAAGCTGGAGCAGACCTTTAAAGTCAAAGTCGAAGGCAAGCGCGCCAATGTGAAAAGCTTGGATTTTGTCGGTTTGAAAATCAAAGATGCCGTCTGCGATGCCTTCCGCGATATTTATGATGCGCGTCCGAGCGTGGGCAAAATCAATCCCGATATCCGCATTCATGCCTTTATCGATGAGCGCAATGTGGAAATCTTTATCGATACTTCCGGCGAAGCACTCTTCAAACGTGGCTATCGTCAGGATACCGGCGAAGCGCCATTAAGGGAAAACTTGGCGGCAGGTTTGCTGCTTTTGGCTGGCTACGACGGTACGCAACCTTTCCAAGACCCGTTTTGCGGCAGCGGCACGATTGCCATTGAGGCTGCATGGATTGCGACACACCGTGCGCCGGGCTTGATGCGCCGTTTCGGTTTTGAAAAACTGCAAAACTTCGACAAAGAAAAATGGCAAGCTCTGCGCCGTGAGGCTGAAAAACAAATCAAACCAGCCGTCGCGCCAATTTCCGGCAGTGATAACGACCGTTATATGATCCGCGCCGCATTGGCCAATGCCCAAGCCGCCGAAGTGGATAATTTCATCCGCTTTGACGTGCAAGATGCGCAGACCGCTCGACCAAACGGCGAACACGGCATTATGATTTCCAATCCGCCTTATGGCGTGCGCCTTGCCGAAATTCAGGCTTTACAGGCGCTTTATCCGCAACTGGGGACATGGTTGAAACAGCATTACGCAGGCTGGCTGGTTGGGATGTTTACCGGCGATCGCGATATGCCGAAATTTATGCGCCTTTCTCCGAAGCGTAAAATTCCGCTGTTTAATGGCAACTTGGATTGCCGATTGTTTTTGATGGATATGGTTAAAGGCTCAAATCGGGGCTAAAACCTGAAATAGAGGCCGTCTGAAAGATGATTTCAGACGGCCTTTTTATAGACTTTACTATAACGGAGTTTGCTTTTCTTTTTTTAATTACAGGCCGTCTGAATCGTGTTCAGACGGCCTTTTTATTGGTTTAAAACTACTGCTTTATAGTAATTCGCAATTAGTTAAATAATAAAAATCTATTATATAAGTAAAATACATTGTTAAATAAAAATACCATATCTAGTAGTCTTGTGCTTTAATTCACACCATATCTTGTGTTTTATGGCATTGCAATGAGCGGTTTGAAATTCACAATCGAGCAAATTGTATGGCAGGAAGTGCCGGGCGAAGTATCGTTGGCATTTCTGTTTTCAGGCTGTCTGTTGCGTTGCAAAGGCTGTCACAGTGCCGATACATGGAAAGAGGGTATTGGTACGGAATTGACCGAGGATTATTTAAAAGACCGTCTGAAACGCTATCGCGGATTGATTACGTGCGTGTTGTTTATGGGCGGGGAATGGCAGCCGGAAGCCTTGCAGAAAATGCTGGACATCGTGACGCAGGCGGGTTTGAAAGCCTGCTTGTACACCGGCCTGGAGCGTGAAGAGCTGGAGGCGGTTTCAGACGGCATCCTGCCTTATCTGACGTATCTGAAAACCGGCCGCTGGCAGATGGAGTTAGGCGGTTTAGAAAGTCCGGTCACCAATCAAAAGTTTATCGATTTGCGCACGGGCGAAGTGTTGAACCGCTTGTTTATCAAAGACAAACCTGTGTCTAAGGTTTTTCCAGTGGCTTCAATTTAGCCCAGTGTTGTATTGCACTGATTTAAATTGAATTTATTGTATTCGCTGACAGCGATGTTTCAGACGGCCCAACCGTCATTGTTTAATAAATCAACCAAACCATACAGGAGAATTAACATGATTCGGCTGCATCCCGAACAGTTAAACGGAAAACTACAATTCATGCGCGACTACATCAGCGCGCAAAACGCGGCGGACGGCTCGAAAATGGATGCCAACGCCAACGTTACCCAGAAAAACATCGCTACGATGGAAGCGGAGATCATGAAAGACTTTTTCGTGCAGATTAACCGCGCCCAAGTGTCGCGCAAAATCGCCGAAATTTTCGACCAATCTGTTGCCGACGAATACATCCGTCAGATTGAGGCGCACGAGATTTATGTGCATGACGAAACCAGCCTCAAGCCTTATTGCGTGTCGGTTACGCTGTATCCCTTCCTGCTCGACGGCTTAAGCAAACTCGGCGGCGAATCCAAAGCGCCGCAACATCTGGCATCGTTTTGCGGCTCGTTTATCAACTTGGTGTTTGCCATCAGCGCGCAGTTTGCCGGCGCAGTGGCGACAGTAGAATTTCTGACTTATTTCGACTACTTCGCCCGCAAAGACTACGGCGACGATTATTTGGAAACCCATGCCAAAGAAATCGCCAACCATATGCAGCAGGTGGTGTACAGCATCAACCAGCCTGCCGCCGCACGCGGTTATCAGAGCGTATTCTGGAATATTTCCGTTTACGATCAATACTATTTTGACGCGATGTTCGGCGATTTCGTCTTCCCCGATTTCAGCAAACCGGTGTGGGCGAGCGTGGCGAAGCTGCAAAACTTCTTCCTCAAATGGTTCAATCAGGAACGCACCAAAGCCGTTTTGACTTTCCCTGTCGTGACCGCTGCGATGCTGACTGATGGCGGCAAATGCAAAGACACCGTGTTTGCCGACGAAATGGCGAAAGAATTGGCGGAAGGTAATTCCTTCTTCGTCTATCTTTCCGACAACCCCGACTCCTTGGCTTCCTGCTGCCGTCTGCGCAACGCCATCGAAGACCGCACTTTCAGCTACACCCTCGGCGCGGGCGGCGTGGCGACCGGGTCTATCAACGTCATCACCATCAACATGAACCGGCTGGAACAAGACGGGCGCGACCTTGCCGCCGAAGTCGCCAAAATCCACAAATACCAATACGCCTACCGCAAACTGATGGAAGAATACCAAGCTGCCGGAATGCTGCCCGTGTACGATGCAGGCTTCATCACGCTGGACAAACAGTTCCTCACCATCGGCATCAACGGCATGGCGGAAGCAGCCGAATCGCAAGGCATCAAAGTCGGCTACAACGACGACTACATCAACTTCGTCCAAGGCCGTCTGAAAACCATATTCGAAGCCAACCAAGCCGCCAGCAAACACTACGGTGTGAAATTCAACACCGAGTTCGTCCCTGCCGAAAACCTCGGCGTGAAAAACGCCAAATGGGACAAAGCCGACGGCTACAAAGTCAGCCGCGAATGCTACAACTCCTATTTCTACGTTGTCGAAGACGAAGAAATCAACGCGCTCGACAAATTCCTGCTGCACGGCAAAGAACTGGTGGACTGGCTCGACGGCGGCTCTGCGCTGCACCTAAACCTCGACGAAGCCCTGCCCGAATCCGGCTACCGCTCTCTCTTGGACATTGCCGCGCAAACCGGCTGCAACTACTTCTGCGTGAACGTGCGCATCACCATTTGCAACGAATGCGGCCACATCGACAAACGCACCCTGCACGCCTGTTCTGCTTGCGGCAGCCACGATATCGACTACGGCACCCGAGTGATCGGCTATCTGAAACGCGTATCCGCCTTTTCAAGCGGACGACGTAAAGAGCACGCACTCAGGCATTATCACCGTAAAGCGGCGTAATCATTGAAAAAAGGATTACTTAAAAAAGTAAAGGCCGTCTGAAATTTCAGACGGCATTTAGTTTGTTTAGATAGACTGACTCTTTCAACTTCATGATTTTAATTAAATTAAATAACAATGCTTGATACTTTAATATTTTGAAGTTCCGTGTGATTCGCAGGTAGGGTGTGTGGCGTAGCCACGCACGCGGTCGGTAGTGTTTTATAGCGCATTCACTCTCCAAAACTCATTACCGCCGTTTCTTTCGTTCCGCCCCAATTCAACGGCAACCATCCATCCCGCACATAACGGTGAAATGACGAAAACGGCTAATCGCGGACATTACCACACAATCCATGTTTGACAGGATTGAAATGGATGTAGTCCGCGCAACGTTGTAAGTCCGTTTCGTCACGCACGGTGTGTTTGTAAAAACGTCGTTGCCAAATACCGCGTTCGTGCCGCTGCTGTTTGCTGGCGGACAGATTTTCGGCACGAGGGAAATGTGCGGAGAATTTGGTTTTAATCAGCCGCCAGCGCAGGGAATAATCCGCATCATCGGGCGGCAGCGACCAAATGGCGTGAATGTGGTTCGGCAGTACGCATACGGCGATGGTTTCAAAGGGATATTGTTTTTGCACATCCATATAGGCCGCACGCAATAAGTCGATATGTTCGACAAGCAGGCGCGATTTCGGGTTGGCGAGTTTGACGGTGAAAAAGAATGTGCCGCCGGCAATGAGGTTTCTGCGATAACGCGCCATAGGATTTTTGTTTGTGGTTTGGGTGTTGAAAAAGGAATGGTTTGTTTTTTAGGGTTTTAACTTTGTTAAATTTAACGCTTTCAGACGACCTTTGAGGTCGTCTGAAAGCGCTGGCTTCAACGAAGTTAAAAGTTGAAACGGCAAACCGTCAATCAAACAACCGCGTGCGTGGCTGTGCCACACACGCGATCGGTTGGGTAAGCAGACTATGGTTTACTTAATACCTTATTAATTGGATTATTTCGTACCATTTGTTCAATAGACAAAAAATCTATTTTTTTATCCTGTAAAATATGTGAAGCTTGCGCTTGCCAATCTAAATCTCCACCTAAATTAAATGTTTGGCGTAATTCACGAATTGTTGATAACGCAATTTCTGACCACCTTAAGAAATCATCCTGTGACCAAAAAAATAGATTTTGAGCATGAATAGTAGCCTCTGAATCAATCTGCTGAATCGGACTTACAACAACAGGAGTGATAACTGCGTCAGAACAATCTTTAAAGCAGTTTTCTCTAATCCAATTTGGATGACTGGCTGCTTGTCTAGTCTTCGTGATACATAATGACTGATCTTTTGTCGTATTTATATAGTCTTCAAATACAATACATCGATTTTCACATATCCACCAAGGATCTGGCGCTCCCTGACTTTCTTGATTTCCAGCATTAAATCCAAGAAGCTTCCCAAGCTGTTTTTGTGCTTCCTCAAAAGTTTCTGGTTTTTTTAGCCCTTCTCGAATCTCCATCTCTATTTTGTCATATTTTCTATTATGACTAGTTCCTAAATGTTCCAAGCATGAAGCAATTCCAGAAATTTGAGATTGTAAAAGTAATTGTAGATTAATATCCTCAGAAATTGACACATCATCTAATTCTAACTTTTGCAACTTAGTCAACCATTGTACATATGGAGCAGATTTATGAGATTCTTTAAAATGTTGAATCGCTTTTGCTTTTATAGAATTGTTTTGACTAGACAAATATTCTAAATATTCTACATAACCAGCTAAGTAATTCCATAAAGCCCTATATCCCCTCAAGTCATTATGAGTTAATTTTCCAATTATAGTAGCAGCAATGTCAGAGGCTTTTAAATAATCCTTTTGCCATAATGATTCTTGAAATTCTATTTCAAATTTACTGATATCAGATAAATTATCAAGACATGGTAATTTATTTTGTTTTGCATTCTCACGAAGTTCAATTATTTCTTGATAAGCTTCTTCCCAATCCTGGTCATTTTTAATAAATATTTCAAAATTGTCTAAAAAATCATCTTTTGATACATCTTTTGATTGATTGATTCCAAATTGTATTTCAGCTTGGAGTTCTGGTTGGAGATATGTAATAAATTTTTGATTTGTCAAATAATCAGGTAAATCTTCTCCAGTAATTACGACAGCAGAATAATCTTCTAAAGAACGAGTACATCTACCGATAGCTTGAATAATTCGTGTCTGAATTCTTTCATTGTATAAAATATGAGCTCCCATCTGGGACATTAAAAATTTTTCTTGTAAATTAGTTGCTTTTGGTAGTCCTTCAATGAACAGTAACCGACACTCATCTCCAGGAAAGTCAATTCCATCATATCTATTAGCCAAAATAGCAGAAGCCTTTGATGATTGTTTGAAATCCAATTTAGTTTTCTCAATATCATTTGCATCAAATTTACTAATTGAATTATCTAAAGTATTCTTTATTTCCTCTGCAATCTTATAATTTGGCACCAAAAATACACTTTTATTAACTAAATTTAATAAGCCATCTCTCAAATTTTTTAAATCATTACTATCTAAAGACATTTCAGGAAACATGAAGAATCTCCTCCCAACGCCTTGAGTATTCAAACTATTAACAGTAGGAATTTTATGTATATTTTTTCTTCCCGTTAAACGCTCTAAGTCTCCCCCATTCCCTAATGTAGCAGACATATAAATACGTTGTTTTGCATTAGAAAAAGGCGAATGTGTGAAAGTTGGTGGAATCAATGGGCGAATTAAAATGCCTATTGAAGATAAAAAAACTTGGCATGCATCTAAGTTAGATTTAATTAACTCCCATGAGTAGTGCAAGTCTAATTTTTTAGTATATGTATTAAGTATATCTATCAAATCTTTTTCAATTTTACATTTTATAGTTACTGGTAACATATCCGTCCAGTTCTTGTCTACCTGTTCATCATCCATAAGTTTGGTAGTACTAATGTGATCCAAGAAAGGTTTTATTAAAGAACATAGGGCGTTATAACAGCTACTATGCTCATGATTATAACGATCAATAAAAACACTCCATTGAGATGAAATGTAATTTTCAGCAGCGTGTGCATCATCCAATAAAATCACGTCTGCATCTTTGAAGAAAGGATTTGAGTTGAATAATCCAGAGTAGGTGGTTATTGCTATTTTATCTGCTTGTTTATATGCAGTACTTTCAGAAGGATTAAAATCTTTCTGTGATCCAATCAATAATGCTACAGATAAACCATACTTTTCTGTGGCTTGTTCTGCAACCTGGTGTGCTAATTGTTTTGTTGGGCATAAATAAACAATTTTTTCTCCTTTCCTTCTCCTCCATTCAGCAATTAGTAGACCGACTAGAGTTTTTCCACTTCCGGTTGGCAGTTGCAGAGCTATATCAGAATATTTATCAGCGACAGCAGCGTAAGACCTCATAATTTCATCTTGGTGTGGTAGAACATCAGGCAGTTTTCTTCGCGTCAAGTCCCTGAATATTTCAGATGGAGAGTTATAACTTTTTGTCTCTTTAATCATTTTTTTAAAGGCCATTTGATCACCTCCTTAAGTATTTAATTTAAGATGAGTTTTAAGTATTTCCCAGTATAGCTACCTTTGATTTTTATAACTTCCTCGGGGCTACCTGAAGCAATAATCCTGCCCCCGCCGTCGCCGCCTTCCGGCCCTAAGTCCACAATCCAATCCGCAGTTTTAATCACATCCAGATTATGCTCGATAATCACAATCGAGTTGCCTTTGCCTTTCAGACGGCCTATGACTTCCAGCAGCAGGGCGATGTCGGCGAAGTGCAGGCCGGTGGTGGGTTCATCGAGGATATAGAGCGTTCTGCCGGTGTCGCGTTTGGAGAGTTCCAAGGCGAGTTTGACGCGCTGGGCTTCGCCGCCGGAGAGGGTGGTGGCGGACTGGCCGAGGCGGATGTAACCGAGACCTACGTCCATCAGGGTTTGCAGTTTGCGCGATACGGTGGGGACGGCGTCGAAAAATTCGCGGGCTTCTTCGACGGTCATGTCGAGGACTTGGCTGATGTTTTTGCCTTTGTATTGGATTTCGAGGGTTTCGCGGTTGTAGCGTTTGCCGTGGCAGACTTCGCAGGGGACGTACACGTCGGGCAGGAAGTGCATTTCGACTTTAATTACGCCGTCGCCTTGGCAGGCTTCGCAGCGGCCGCCTTTGACGTTGAAGGAGAATCTGCCGACGTTGTAGCCGCGTTCGCGTGAGAGGGGTACGCCGGCGAAGAGTTCGCGGATGGGGGTGAACAGGCCGGTGTAGGTGGCGGGGTTGGAGCGCGGGGTGCGGCCGATGGGGGATTGGTCGACGTTGATGACTTTGTCGAGGTGTTCGAGGCCGTGGATGTCGTCGTATGGGGCGGGTTCTTCTTGGGCGCGGTTGAGTTCGCGGGCGGTGATTTTGGCGAGGGTGTCGTTAATCAGGGTGGATTTGCCGCTGCCGGATACGCCGGTGATGCAGGTAATCAAACCAAGCGGCAGCTCAAGGGTAACGTTTTTGAGGTTGTTGCCGCGCGCGCCTTTGAGGACGAGCATTCGGTCGGGATTGACGGGCGTGCGTTCAGACGGTACGGCAATGGATTTTTTGCCGCTGAGGTATTGTCCGGTAACAGATTTTTCGCATTGGGCGACGTTTTCGGGCGTGTCGGCAATCAGTACGTTGCCGCCGTGTTCGCCCGCGCCGGGGCCCATATCGACGACGAAATCGGCTTCGCGGATGGCGTCTTCGTCGTGTTCGACCACAATCACGCTGTTGCCCAAATCGCGCAGGCGTTTGAGGGTGGCGAGCAGGCGGTCGTTGTCGCGCTGGTGCAGGCCGATGGAGGGTTCGTCCAAAACGTACATCACGCCGGTCAGGCCGCTGCCGATTTGACTGGCAAGGCGGATGCGCTGGGCTTCGCCGCCGGAAAGGGTTTCAGCGGAGCGGCTTAAATTCAGGTAGTCCAGTCCGACGTTAATCAGGAAGCCGAGCCGCTCGGTGATTTCTTTGAGGATTTTTTCGGCGATTTGTTTTTTGTTGCCGTCCAAATCCAGCGTTTCAAAGAATTGGTGGGTTTTGGTCAGCGGCCAGGCAGAGACTTCGTGCAGAGGTTCGCCGCTGACGTAAACGTAGCGCGCTTCTTTGCGCAAACGTGCGCCGCCGCAGCTCGGGCAGGCGCGGTGGTTTTGGTATTCGCGCAGTTTTTCGCGCACGGTTTCGCTGTCGGTTTCACGATAGCGGCGTTCGAGATTGGGGATGATGCCTTCAAAGGCATGGCTGCGGTTAAAGGTGGTACCGCGTTCGGACAGGTAAGTGAAGTCGATGACTTCTTTGCCTGAGCCGTGCAAGACAACTTTTCTGACTTTTTCCGGTAGGGTTTCCCAAGCGGCGTTGACATCAAATTTATAATGATGCGCCAGCGATTGAATCATTTGGAAATAGAATTGGTTGCGTTTGTCCCAGCCGTCAATCGCGCCTGCGGCTAAGGATAATTCGGGATGCGCGACCACTTTTTCGGGGTCGAAGAAATTGGTGTTGCCCAAGCCGTCGCAAGTCGGGCAGGAACCCATAGGGTTGTTGAAGGAAAACAGGCGCGGCTCTAATTCGGGCAGGCTGTATGAACATACGGGGCAGGCGAAACGCGCGGAGAACCAATGCTCTTCGCCGCTGTCCATTTCCATTGCCAGCGCGCGCTCGTTGCCGTGGCGAAGCGCGGTTTCAAAACTTTCTGCCAGTCGTTGTTTGATGTCGGCTTTTACTTTCACGCGGTCGATGACGACGTCGATATTGTGCTTGATGTTTTTTTCCAGCTTCGGTACTTCGTCAAGCTGATAGACTTCGCCGTCTACGCGCACCCGCGCAAAGCCCTGCGCCTGCAAGTCGGCAAAGAAATCGACAAACTCGCCCTTACGCTCGCGCACTGCCGGCGCCAGAATCATCACGCGCGTGTCTTCCGGCAGCTTCAAGACGGCATCGACCATCTGTGATACGGTTTGACTGGATAGCGGCAGATTGTGTTCGGGGCAATACGGCGTGCCGACGCGTGCGTACAAAAGGCGCAGGTAATCGTGGATTTCCGTAACCGTGCCGACGGTTGAGCGCGGATTGTGACTGGTGGATTTTTGCTCGATGGAAATTGCGGGCGACAGGCCTTCAATCAAATCGACATCGGGTTTGTCCATCATCTGTAAAAACTGACGGGCATAGGCGGAAAGGCTCTCAACATAACGGCGTTGCCCTTCGGCATACAAAGTATCAAACGCCAGCGATGATTTACCGCTGCCTGACAATCCTGTTACCACCACGAGCTTGTGGCGCGGAATGTCTAAATCGACATTTTTCAAATTATGTGTACGCGCGCCGCGGATGCGGATGGTGTCGTTATCGTGTGAATGTTTAGGATGATGGTTGCACATATTGTCAGGCCGTCTGAAAAATAAAATAAACGGCTATTGTAGCACTTTTCAAATGACAGACTGGATAGATAAAGCATTTGATATAAAAGAAACAAAGAGGCCGTCTGAAAATATGTTTTCAGACGGCCTTTGATACAGATGAATCAACTTATCAGTTGATTTTGCGGAGAATTTCGCGCAGGGCTTTTTGCCAGTCGGACGGTTTGATACCGAATTCGGTCTCTAGGCGTGAGCAATCCATAATGCTGTATGCAGGACGCGGAGCGGGCAGGGGGTATTGATCGGTAGTAATCGCGTTCAGTTCCGGAATGCGGAAGCTGTCGTCTAATTGGTGGGCCGTCTGAAAGATGGCTTTGGTAAATTCGTACCATGTTGCCGATTTGTTGCCACAGTAATGGAAGATACCGCGTGGGGAAGTGGACTGTTGCAATAAACTGATGATGGCATGAGCTAAGTCGCCTGCATAAGTCGGGCAACCGGTTTGGTCGTGGACAATGGAGAGGGAATCACGCTCTTTAGCAAGGCGCAACATGGTTTTAACGAAATTGCTGCCGTATTCGCTAAACAGCCACGAAGTACGGACGATTGTACTTTCCGGATGTGCGGCTAAAGCCAAAAGCTCGCCTGCTACTTTGGATTGACCGTAAGTGCTGCGCGGATTGGTGTAGTCGGTTTCGCGGTAAGGGCGTTTGCCTTCGCCGTCGAATACATAATCAGTGGAAATATGGATAAAGCGGGCGTGTGTGGCGCGGGCAGCTGCGGCTAGGTTGTGAACAGCGGTTGCGTTGACGGCAAAAGCAGCCTCTGCATTTTCTTCTGCTTTATCGACGGCAGTGTAAGCTGCGGCATTAACGATGGCATCTGGTTGGAAGTTTTTGATCATGTGATGCACGGCTTCGGTATCGGTAATGTCCAGCGAAGTAGAGTCGGTAGCAATCAGTTCCCAATCTTCGGGCAGGCGGTCGCGCAGACAACGGGCAAGCTGACCTTTTGCTCCGGTCAATAAAGTACGCATGGTTGAGTATCTCCTCTGATAGCTGTTGAATAGGTGTTCGTGTCATTATAGTGTAAATAAGACAAATTCACATTATTAGCGTAGAACAAAATCCGGATGCGGATGTATTTGGGTAAATTGTCGATATTATCTATTCATAATAATAACTTCTTATTGGTATTATGTTTGTTTACTATAACTATAGTTAAAATTTAGCTTTTAACAAGATAGATAAAGGATCTATGCTTTTTGAGAGATTGTGAATCAATGTTAATGTTTTTATTGTTTCTAGGATAATGGGATTTAAAAAAAGGCGAAACTCCGTCCTTTTATCGGCAAATTCTACCGTTTGATATTTTTGAGTAAATATTTTGAAAAATATTACTAAAATAATAATTGAGCAAGGGCGGAATTTGCTCGTTCCGTCAGCTCAATATCTTTATTAACTATTTTGGGAGTAATTATTATGGCATACTGTTACGGGGGGTATTATGCTAGACCCCTGGTTAGTTCTTACTGCGCTCCTGCGCCTAAGGCTTCCTTCTCATCTTACTACTGCGCTCCTGCAGCGAAAACTTCTGTTTCTATCGGCAGCATCGCTAGCATTGCCAGCGTCGGCGTGTCAGTAGTTAATGCGGTAACTGGTTTGGTTTCTGCTATTGCGGCTTTCTGCCCACCAGCAAAAACCACCGTTTACAAATGTGTTCCGGTTTGCCCACCTTACAACTGTGATCCAATCAAACCGACACCACCGAAACCACAACCAAAACCACGACCTCAGCCTAAACCTCAACCAAAACCTGAGCCTAAACCTGAGCCACAACCAGAACCGCAACCAGAACCAAAACCTCAACCAAAACCTGAGCCTAAGCCAGAACCAAAACCTGAGCCTAAACCAGAACCTAAGCCAGAGCCAAAACCTGAGCCTAAACCAGAACCGAAACCTGAGCCAGACTGCAAAGACTGTGTTGACGACCATAACCAAAACAACTCATACGGTCAGGAAGACAAAAACCCAGGTAATGTCATTCGAGCTGAAGACTGCAAAGACGGTAACGTTATCCGCGGTACTGATGCTAAAGATACCATTTATGGTACTGCTTGCGAAGATATCATCTACGGTGGCAACGGCACAGACGTAATTTACGCCGGTGCTGGTAACGACACCATTTACGGTGATGCTGACGGTGACTCTCTGTACGGTGAAGAGGGTAAAGACTACCTGCAAGGTGGTGCTGGCAATGACTACCTGAACGGTGGTTCCGGTGCTGACATCATGCGCGGTGGCGACGGTAACGACGTTTACTTCGTTGACAATGCCAACGACCAAGTTATCGAGTACGGCAATGCACAAGCCGGTATCGATACTGTTCGTACCGTTATTGACTACACCTTGACCGATCACGTTGAAAACCTGTTCTTGCAAGGTATGCAAAACCTGAACGGTACCGGTAACTCTTTGAACAACAACATCGAAGGTAACGGCGGCAACAACCATCTGTACGGTTTGGCCGGTGACGACTGCCTGGTTGGCAAAGATGGTAACGACTACCTCGACGGTGGTGTCGGCAACGACATCCTGATCGGCGGTACCGGTAACGACACTTACTTCTTCGACAAAGGTCATGGTCACGACACTATCCGTGAGGAAAGCGGTAATGACACCCTGTTGTTCGGTAAAGGCGTTGCAGCTTCCGACGTATTGCTGAGCAAATCTGGTGCTAACCTGACTGTTTCCGTTGGTACTAACGATAGCATCACCATCGACGACTGGTTCACCGGTAACAATCACAAAGTTGAAAACTTCAAGTTTGCTGACGGTAGCACTTACCAAGTAACCGGCCACGGCGACTACTACTCTCTGTCTGCTGTAAACCACATCCAAGATCAGACTCAAGTTTCTGTAATCTGATAGGATGGTGATTTTCAGGATTCTTCTCTGAAATCAATGGATAAGGCCGTCTGAAACCAAAATATAAGGTTTCAGACGGCCTTTATTTTGTAAACAATCTGACGAAAAATTCCAAATTGGGCTAAAATACCGTATTCTTCTGTCTACCTAAGAGATACCCGAAATGTCTGAAATCAGCTTGAAAAAAATCTACTCTGGCAAAGTACGCGATTTGTACGAAATTGACGATAAACGTATGTTGATGGTTGCTTCCGACCGCCTGTCTGCATTCGATGTGATTTTGGATGACCCGATTCCGGGTAAAGGGGAGATTCTGACGCAGATTTCCAATTTTTGGTTTAAAAAACTGGCTCATATCATGCCTAACCATTTTACCGGTCAGACGGTTTACGATGTTTTGCCTGAAAACGAAGCTAAAGCTTTGGAGAAACGCGCCGTCGTGGCTAAAAAACTCACTCCGGTGAAAGTGGAGGCTATTGTGCGCGGTTATCTAGCAGGCAGCGGTTGGAAAGATTATCAAAAAACTGGCTCTGTCTGCGGTATTCAACTGCCTGAAAGTATGCAAGAAGCACAACAACTGCCTGAAGTGATTTTTACGCCATCGACCAAAGCCGCAGTCGGCGATCATGATGAAAACATCAGCTTTGAAGAATGCGAACGCATCATTGGCAAAGAGCTGGCGGCGGAAGTACGCGCCAAGGCGATTCAGCTTTACACGGAAGCGGCCGAATATGCGAAATCTCGCGGTATTATTATTTGCGATACCAAGTTTGAATTTGGTTTGGATGAAGAAGGTACGCTGACTTTGATGGATGAAGTATTGACGCCAGACTCCAGCCGTTTTTGGCCTGCAGACCAATACAAAGTCGGCACCAATCCGCCGTCTTTTGACAAACAATTTGTCCGCGACTGGCTGGAGCAAAGCGGTTGGAATAAAAAAGCGCCTGCGCCTAAAGTGCCTGCCGATGTGATTCAAAAAACAGTCGAAAAATATCAGGAAGCATTGACTTTGCTGACTCAGGATTGATTTTTAAGTTTGAAGGCCGTCTGAAAGAGATATGTTTCAGACGGCCTTTTATTGTATAAATACTGGATTTTAAGGATGGTTGCCTTTATAATCGAAAGTTGTTTTCAGCGACTGAAAGGCCGTCTGAAAGCTTGTTTATAACCTGCCGCACAGTCTGAAACCCTAACTATGCACATTCGGATTTTAGTGTGCATTATTAGTGTTTTAGCAGTGCGGTATTTTGAAAGGAACAATAATGTTCAATAAACACGTTAAGACCTTCCAATACGGTAATCAAACCGTTACTTTGGAAACCGGCGAAATCGCCCGCCAAGCCGCTGCTGCCGTTAAAGTATCCATGGGCGACACCGTTGTTTTGGTTGCTGTGACTACCAACAAAGAAGTGAAAGAAGGCCAAGACTTCTTTCCTCTGACTGTCGATTACCTTGAGCGTACTTACGCAGCAGGGAAAATCCCCGGTGGTTTCTTCAAACGCGAAGGCAAACAAAGCGAAAAAGAAATCCTGACCAGCCGTCTGATCGACCGTCCGATTCGTCCTCTGTTCCCTGAAGGTTTCTACCACGACATCCAAATCGTAGCGATGGTGGTGTCTGTTGACCCTGAAATTGATTCTGACATTCCTGCAATGTTGGGTGCATCTGCCGCGCTGGTGTTGAGCGGCGTACCGTTTGCCGGTCCGATTGGTGCGGCACGCGTAGGTTATGTAAACGGCGTGTACGTTCTGAACCCGACTAAAGCCGAGTTGGCCAAATCACAATTGGACTTAGTTGTTGCCGGTACTTCTAAAGCCGTGTTGATGGTGGAATCCGAAGCCGACATCTTGTCTGAAGAAGTAATGTTGGGTGCGGTTGTTTACGGTCACGATCAAATGCAAGTGGCCATTAATGCCATCAATGAGTTTGCCGACGAAGTCAACCCGGAAGTTTGGGATTGGAAAGCACCTGAAACCAATGAAGAATTGGTTGCAAAAGTACGCGAAATTGCCGGCGAAACCATTAAAGAAGCATTCAAAATCCGTCAAAAACAAGCGCGTTCTGCCAAATTGGACGAAGCTTGGAATGCTGTAAAAGAAGCGTTGATTACCGAAGAAACCGACACTTTGGCAGCCAACGAAATCAAAGGCATTTTCAAACACTTGGAAGCCGATGTTGTCCGCAGCCAAATTTTGGACGGCCAACCGCGTATTGACGGTCGCGACACCCGCACCGTCCGTCCGTTGAACATTCAAACCGGCGTATTGCCACGCACTCACGGTTCTGCACTGTTTACCCGTGGCGAAACCCAAGCTTTGGCTGTTGCAACTTTGGGTACTTCACGCGACGAGCAAATCATTGATGCGCTGTCCGGCGAATACACCGACCGCTTCATGCTGCACTACAACTTCCCTCCATACTCTACCGGTGAAGTGGGTCGCGTAGGTGCGCCAAAACGTCGTGAAATCGGTCACGGCCGCTTGGCTAAACGTGCATTGTTGGCCGTATTGCCAGAACCTGAAGATTTCAGCTACACCATGCGCGTGGTTTCTGAAATTACCGAATCCAACGGCTCTTCCTCTATGGCTTCCGTCTGCGGCGGCTGCTTGAGCCTGCTGTCTGCCGGTGTGCCTTTGAAAGCACACGTTGCCGGTATCGCCATGGGCCTGATTTTGGACAACAACAAATTTGCCGTCCTGACCGACATCTTGGGTGATGAAGACCATTTGGGCGATATGGACTTTAAAGTAGCCGGTACAACCGAAGGTGTGACCGCGCTGCAAATGGACATCAAAATCCAAGGTATTACCAAAGAAATCATGCAAATTGCTTTGGCTCAAGCCAAAGAAGCACGTTTGCACATCTTGGATCAGATGAAAGCCGCCGTTGCAGGCCCGCAAGAACTGTCTGCACACGCGCCACGCTTGTTCACCATGAAAATCAACCAAGACAAAATCCGTGATGTGATTGGTAAAGGCGGTGAAACCATTCGTTCGATTACTGCTGAAACCGGTACTGAAATCAACATCGCTGAAGACGGTACCATCACTATCGCTGCGACTACTCAAGAAGCAGGCGATGCAGCGAAAAAACGTATCGAAGAAATCACTGCCGAAGTGGAAGTGGGCAAAGTGTACGAAGGTACTGTGGTTAAAATCCTCGACAACAACGTTGGCGCGATTGTCAGCGTGATGCCGGGCAAAGACGGTTTGGTACACATCAGCCAAATCGCCCACGAGCGCGTACGCAATGTCAGCGACTACCTGCAAGTAGGTCAGGTTGTGAACGTGAAAGCATTGGAAGTAGACGATCGAGGCCGCGTACGCCTGTCTATCAAAGCTTTGCTGGAAGCTCCTGCTCGCGAAGAGAAAGCAGCTGAATAATTTGATTGTTCAAGCTTGAAACAAAAGGCCGTCTGAAAATTTCAGACGGCCTTTTGTTTATTTGAATGATGAATTTAAAAATGAGTTTGCCTTTACTTTGATAAAAGGGATTACTACAATGTTTGTAATTTAATAAATATATTCATTTCTTAAGGAGTATGCAATGAATGCTACACAATTAATCAGTCGGCTGACGCAAACCGTCGGCGAAAAATATATCATCACAGACCCGGCAAAAACTGAACAATACCGTCAAGGCTACCGTTTTGGCGAAGGCAAGGCGTTGGCAGTTGTCCGTCCGGGTACGGTGTTAGAAATGTGGCAAATCTTGCAGGCGTGTGTTGAGGCTGATGTTATCGTGATTACGCAGGCCGCCAATACCGGTTTGACCGGCGGCTCGACTCCTGACGGCAATGATTACGACCGCGATATCGTGATTGTAAATACCATGCGACTGAACATCATTCAGCCAATTAATAATAACGAGCAAGTTGTCTGCCTGCCTGGTTCTACCCTGAATCAATTGGAGCTGCTGCTGAAACCTTTAGGCCGTGAGCCGCACTCCGTGATCGGTTCGTCCTGTATCGGCGCATCTGTATTGGGTGGCGTATGTAATAACTCGGGCGGTGCATTGGTACAGCGTGGCCCGGCTTATACGGAAATGGCCCTGTTTGCACAAATCAACGAAGAGGGCAAACTAGAGCTGGTCAACCATTTGGGCATTGATTTGGGTGAAACCCCTGAAGAAATTTTGACCAACTTGCAAGGTTTCCATTATCAGAAAAAAGACATTGTTCAAAATGCAGGCAAAGGGCATGACCATGCGTATTGCGATCATGTCCGCCAAGTGAATGAACCGACTGCCGCCCGTTTTAATGCCGACCCTGCGCGTCACTACGAAGCATCAGGTTGCGCGGGCAAGCTGATGGTGTTTGCCGTACGCTTGGATACTTTCCCGCAAGAAAAACAGACTGCCGTGTTCTATATCGGCACCAATGATATTAATGAGCTGACCGATATTCGTCGTGCTGCTTTGAGTGAGTTTAAAAACCTGCCTATTTCCGGTGAGTATATCCATCGTCATGCTTTTGATATTGCTGCCGTTTATGGTAAAGATACGTTTTATATCATCAAGACGTTCGGTACCCACCAACTTCCGAAACTGTTTGATCTGAAGGCCCGTGTGGATAGATTCAGCAAAAAGATAAGTTTCTTACCAAAACACTTCTCTGATAAATTCATGCAGCTGGTCAGTAAGATTTTGCCCGATCACTTGCCGAAGTCTATGCGCAACTATCGGGATAAATATGAACATCACCTGATTTTAAAAATGGGTGGCGAGGGCGTAGAAGAAGCGCGTGCTTTCTTGAAGGAATATTTTGCAACCCATGGCGGCGCATTCTTTGAATGTAATGCTGAAGAAACGCAGGCGGCTATGTTGCATCGTTTCGCCGTAGCTTCTGCCGCGATCCGTTACCGTTCTGTACATGATGATGAAGTAGAGGATTTGGTTGCACTCGATATCGCCTTGCGCCGTGATGATCGTGATTGGTTTGAAACACTGCCGCCTGAAATCGACAATAAAATCATCCATAAATTGTATTACGGACATTTTATGTGTCATGTGTTCCATCAGGACTACATCATTAAAAAAGGCAACGACTGCATGGCTTTGGAACATGAAATGCTCCATCTGCTTGACCAACGCGGCGCGCAATATCCTGCCGAGCACAACGTCGGTCATCTGTATGAAGCCAAGCCTGAACTGAAACAGTTCTATAAAAAACTTGACCCGACCAACAGCTTCAATCCAGGTATCGGTAAAACCAGTAAGAAGAAAAACTGGGCTGAATAAGGCATAGTAAAAAAACAAAGGCCGTCTGAACATTTCAGACGGCCTTTTTATATGTTTGCTTATCAGAACAGGTTGCTGATGAAAATCAGCAGAATCACCAACGGTACGAGGTATTTTACATAAGCAAACCAGATATTGACGGTGGTCTGGTTGCCTTTGTAGAGCAATTCGTCCTTCGCTTCATCTTTCATCACGAAACCGACAAACAAGGCCGAGCCAAGCGCGGTCAGCATAAACAGGATGTTGCCGCTGATATAGTCAAAGGCATCAAAAATGTTTTTACCAAATACGGAAATATCTTTCCATGGGCCGTAGCTCAAGATGGACGGGATATTGCCGAAGATAAAAATACCTGCCAGTACGATGGTAATCGCGGCTGCGCGGCGGATTTTGGTTTTCTCCTGAATGGTCGTAATCAACACTTCATAAATGGTCAGAGAAGTCGTCAGCGCGGCAATCAGAAGCAGTGAGAAGAAAATCACTGCAAACACCGGGCCTGCCCACATATTGGAAAACACGATCGGCAGGCTTTGGAACACCAAAGTTGGGCCAGAATTTGGGGCGACGCCAAAGCTGAAGAGGGAAGGGAAAATCATAAAGCCGGCCAACACGGCAATCAAAGTGTTGGTAATCGCGGTAATCACGGCCGTCTGAACCAAATTTTCGTTTTTATCCAGATAGCTGGATAACGTAATCATCACGCCGAAACCCAAGCTCAAGGCGAAGAATACTTGTCCTAAAACGAAGACGAACAGTTCGGCTGTAATTTTGCTGAAGTCAGGTTTCAGATAGAAGGTAATGCCTTCCATAGCGCCCGGCAGGGTAACGTTGCGCACGACCATGGCAATCAGGAATAAAAACAGCAAAGGCATCAGGTATTTTGCCGCTTTTTCAATACCGCCGATCACGCCTTTGACCAAGATCCATTGGTTTACGACCACAAATAGGAAGGTGTAAAACGCAATTTCCCAAGGGCTGTTTTCGATGTGTTCGGTAAAGAAGCTTTTGGTGACTTCTCCGGAAACCGGACTGGAAATGTCCAAATTGCCGCCGATGATATTGATGATGTAGCTGATAACCCAGCCGCCGAGTACCATGTAATAGGCCATGATGCCGAATGCGCCGAGCAGGCCCATCCAGCCGACCAATTTCCAAACTTTGGCAACGGGTTTGCCATTCATTGTGCCGCCAAACGCATCCAGCGCGTTCACGCCTTTACGGCGGCCGATGACGTTTTCCACCAGAATCATCGGAATACCGATGACCAGCATGGCGATACAGAACAAAAACACATACGCGCCGCCGCCGTTTTCACCGACCAAATACGGGAAACGCCATGTTGCACCAAAGCCGACAGTCGCGCCGGCAACAGTAAGGATGTAAGTCAAACGGTTGGACCAGGTTTGACGGGGTTGATTGGAAGACATAAATACTCAGATGCATAAAAATAAAGACAACATTTTACCGCAAAGATTTAACGAATCTTGACTAAAGTCTGAAAAGAAAATTAGTTAAAAAAACTATGTAATGAAGAATTTTTAGTGGGTTTCTCTGGTTTGCTTGGTATTGAAACCTGCAAACAGAGAATTTGTCTGAAGCGATACGAATAATTGAAAGAGCCGTAACGATAAAGGCCGTCTGAAAAGTGGGATATGGGAAAGGGTTGTTGTGAGGAGATTGGATAGCACTAAGGTGTGCTTTCAAATATGCCGGCAACAAAGATGGTATCTATCTAAGGTTGTCTAATAACATCCTGTAACCTTAGCTTGGATAGTTGCCGATGGTTTTTCTTTCTATAAAACGATTTGTCTGAAATTGGAACGGCACAGATTGATGCGGAAGAGACGAGAAAGAGAAAAGGGATAATGGCAAGTTAATGAGTGGGAGATGAGGTTTAGTAATGATGGCTTCTTTAGATGAGAAAGGCCGTCTGAAAGTACATTCGTTTGGTTGCCAAATTTTAGATAAAAAAAACCATCTATACTAAGGGGAAAGTATAGATGGCCAAACACATTACGGGGAAAACGTCTTACTCACTTACTCACTTCTTTCGAAGCAAGTGTTACTCAGACAGGCGAATTATACAATAGTTCAGTCTTTGAAATGTTAAATTTTGTTAAATAAAAATAATAAGGTTTAGATATTTGATTTTAAATATATAAAAAATCCATATTGTTTAAAAAATTATCGAAAAAATTTGGAATTTTTTTAGATTTGGATAAATTTCCATTCTCCTGCGGCCAAATCATCGACATTCCAGTCGCCGAATTTTTCACGGTGGAGCTGCTCGACACGGTTGCCTGCGGCTGCAACCATGCGTTTGACCTGATGGTATTTACCCTCGGTAATGGTCATCATCAGTGTGGTTGGGTCGGCCAATACTGCTTCGGCCGCGGCGACGGTTTCATTATCGTCATGCAGGAGGACGCCGTTTTTCAGCGTAGCGCAAAGGGTATCGTCGGCAGGATGTTTCAAAGTGACGCGGTAGAGCTTTGGAACTTTGTGTTTGGGCGAGGTAACGCGGTGGTTAAATTGCCCATCGTTGGTAATTAGAATAATGCCGGTTGTGTCTGCATCCAAGCGGCCGACTGCCTGCATATCGATATTGCGCATATGGTCGGGAAAAAGGCTGAAGATGCTCGGATATTGCTGGGGTTTGTGAGAAGTCTCGTAATCTGCAGGCTTATGAAGCAGAATGTAGAAATGGGGCATGGGGACGGAGGCAATTTCTTCGCCGTCAACAGACAGGGTGTGCACTTGAGACGGGTCAATATCGTCTTTGGCATGATTATGGATTTCGCCGTTGATGGCAATGCAGTCATTGTCTATCAGCCATTGGCATTGCTTGCGGCTGCCGAGGCCTTGCGATTGGATGTATTTGAGCAGTTGCATGGTTGAAAAGTAGGAAATGTTCAGACGGCCTTTATTGTACTGGAAAACCGATGTTTAGGCCGTCTGAAAAGTAGGGGCAAAAAAAATCGCCCCTTTAAAATTTTAAGGGGCGCAAAAGGAACACAAACCACTACCAAAAACTGTTACAGGGCAAATTCTCCTATTTGATGTGTTGCCGGATAAAGTGCTTTCATCAAGTCATGTGGTGAAAGCGAGAAATCTTTGCTATTTGTCGTCAGACGGCCTTGCTGAGGCGTAAGTTCAAGCAATCGGGCGTTTGCCGACTGGATAAACTTGTTTTTCGTGCGCTGCATTTTTCTTTGCAGGGCGGACACAACGCGGTTGTACAGACTGTCTTTTTGTTTGACTTCGCGTGTACCGGCAACCCAGCTTAAGCGCGTATTACCGTCTTCATCTTCAATCAGCAGGATGCCGGTTTCTGATTGGGGCGATTTGCCCATACAAGGGAGCCAAACATAATATCGGCCATCTAAAGTAATGAATACTGCGTCATGTACTTCGCATTCGTCGCAACACTTGGTGGCGATCAAAGAGCGGATGGCTTGTTGATGCAGTCTCAGAATGTCGAGGGAGACTTGCTTAAAAATACTTTCGGGCATTTTCTTCTCCTTTCATTCTGTTGTGCGGTTGTTTTGTTTCGATGGGTTGTATTATACGGCGATTTTTTAAATTTGCAAATGATAATTGTTCCTATTATTTAAATAATAAGTAAGGTATTCATTATTAAAGAAATTAAATTTAAAAAATTTTGTAGAAATTGGGTTTTCTACTCAAAATTGGAGTAATAGCTGGCCAATAGATGAAAAAAGAATAAAGGCCGTCTGAACAAATTCAGCGTTAAAAGGGCATTTGAAAAGCAGCTAAAGTTTTGCTGACTATACATTTCAGACGGCCTTC
The DNA here is from genome assembly GCF_051963655.1 of Neisseria sp. P0001.S007. NCBI lineage: Bacteria > Pseudomonadati > Pseudomonadota > Betaproteobacteria > Neisseriales > Neisseriaceae > Neisseria > Neisseria sp. P0001.S007. Next base: position 289,162 of record NZ_JBQCUB010000001.1, read on the forward strand.
AGTATGATTCAAGGCGTTTTGATAATTGCAGAAACCACCAACCATGAGCCAACGTCAGATTATCCTTGATACGGAGACCACGGGTCTTTATCCTGAAAACGGCGACCGTCTGGTCGAATTTGCCGGCTTGGAAATGATCAACCGCCAAATGACCGACTCCAACCTTCATTTATATGTCCACCCCGAGCGCGATATGCCGGAGGAAGCGGCGAAGGTGCATGGTTTGACGATTGAAGTATTGGAAGCGAAGAATGCGCCGCCGTTTGCCCAAGTGGGTAAACAGATTGCCGACTTTATACGTGGCGCAGAGCTGATCATCCATAATGCTAAGTTTGACGTCGGCTTCCTGAATATGGAGTTCCGCCGCATGGGTTTGCCTTCTATCGAGGAACTGGGTTGCAAAGTCACCGACACGCTGGCTATGGCGCGTGAAATGTTCCCGGGGCAAAAGGCGAGTTTGGATGCGTTGTGTAACCGTTTTTCCGTTGACCGCAGCAAACGGGTTTTGCACGGCGCGTTAATCGACTGCGAGCTTTTGGGTGAAGTCTATCTTGCCATGACGCGTCAGCAGTTCGACCTGATGGGGGGTGAAGCGGAAGAAGAGGGCGAAGTCAAACAAACCGTTATTGCTGAAACCAAACGTACGTCGCAGTTGAAAGTCATCAAAGCCAATGCGGATGAGCTGGCCGCACATGAAAAATATTTGGATGATTTGGGCGATGCGTGTGTATGGCGCAAGGCCGAAACACCAGATGAGGCCAATGCCGGAGCGTCAGCATGATGCGCCGCAATATCGCTTTGATTCCTGCTGCCGGTGTCGGTGCGCGATTTGGCGCAGGAAAGCCAAAACAATATGTTGAAATCAATGGTAAAACCGTATTGCAACATACCATAGAAATCTTTGAGCAACACCCCAGCATAGATTTAATTGTTGTTATTCTTTCGCCGGAAGATTCGGTTTTTCAGACGGCCCTGTCTGAGAAAGTACGCGTCTTTCGAGTAGGTGGAGCAAGTCGCGCCGAAACGGTACGCAATGGTGTGTCCGTTTTATTGGAGCAAGGTTTGGCCGAGGCGCAAGATAACATTTTGGTTCATGATGCCGCGCGCTGTTGCCTGCCTACCGAAGCGTTAACGCGTTTGCTTGATGAGGCAGGCGAGAATGATGAAGGCGGTATTTTGGCCATACCGGTGGCCGATACGCTTAAGCGCTCAGACGGCAATCATCATATTGATGAAACTGTTGCGCGCGCAGGGTTATGGCAGGCGCAAACGCCGCAGCTTTTTCAGACGGCCTTGTTAGACCGTGCTTTATCGGTTGATGATTTAAGTGAGATTACGGATGAAGCATCAGCGGTTGAAAAACTGGGTATCCGGCCGCGCTTGGTGCAGGGCGATACGCGCAATTTGAAATTGACGCTGCCGCAAGACGAATACATTGTCAGATTGTTGCTCAAGGCCGTCTGAACAATCAAAACCCATTATTTAAGGAAACAAACATGAATATCCGTGTCGGACAGGGCTACGATGTCCATCAGTTGGTTGAAGGCCGAGATTTGATACTCGGCGGCGTCAACATTCCGTTTGAAAAAGGCTTGCTGGGTCATTCCGATGCCGATGCGCTGTTGCATGCGATTACCGATGCCTTGTTGGGGGCGGCCGGTTTGGGCGATATCGGCAGCCATTTTCCCGATACCGCAGCTGAATTCAAAGATGCCGACAGCCGTGTGCTGTTGCGCGAGGCTTATCAAAGCGTGCAGGCATTGGGTTGGAAGGTGGTTAATGTCGATACGACCGTGATTGCGCAAAAGCCAAAACTTGCGCCACATATTTCGGCAATGCGCGCCAATATTGCCGCAGATTTGGGTCTGCCTGAAAACTGCGTGAACATCAAGGGTAAAACCAACGAAAAACTTGGCTATCTGGGGCGCATGGAAGCCATTGAAGCGCAAGCGGCAGTATTGCTGATTAAGGCCTAAGAGCTTAAAATTACTTTATTATTCAAACTGAAAGACTGACAACATGGCAACTCAAGACGAACTCAAACGTATTGCCGCCGAAAAAGCGGTGGAATTTGTTCCTGAAAACGAATACATCGGTATCGGTACCGGCTCTACCATCAACTTCTTTATCGAAGCTTTGGGTAAAAGCGGTAAGAAAATTAAGGGTGCCGTGTCTACTTCTAAAAAATCCAGCGAGCTTTTGGCAAAATACGAGATTCCAGAAGTTTCACTGAATGAAGTGATGGGTTTGGCGGTTTATGTTGACGGCGCAGACGAAGTCAACCACGCGCTGCAAATGATTAAAGGCGGCGGCGGTGCGCATTTGAACGAAAAAATCGTGGCCAGCGCATCCGATAAATTTGTCTGTATCGCCGATGAAAGCAAATATGTTTCTCGTTTGGGTAAATTCCCATTGCCGGTAGAAGTGGTTGAAAATGCCCGTTCGCTGGTGTCGCGCAAACTGCTTGCGATGGGCGGACAGCCTGAGCTGCGTGTCGGTTATACTACTTTCTATGGCAATCAAATCGTTGATGTTCACGGCCTCAATATCGACCAAGCCCTGAAAATGGAAGACGAAATCAACAAAATCACCGGCGTACTCGAAAACGGTATTTTTGCTCGCGATGCCGCCGATGTGTTGGTTTTGGGTACGGCAGAAGGAGCAAAAGTCATCCTGCCTTGTCAGGATTAATGGAGATTAATCAATCTTAAAGGCCGTCTGAAAGTGCATCAGGTCTTTCAGACGGCCTTCAATTTGGCAAAATATGCAAATCAGTAAAATTATAAAATGGTTGCCCGTTGTTTTATCCGTTTTGGGCGCGCTTGGTTACAGCTCACGCGATACCGAGTTGATTCGTACCGGGGTAAGCGTTGCTGCAACATTGGCACAAGGCGACAATATCGGTTTGGAAAAGGTCAATGAATGGCTGGGAGAAAATGTCGTCAAAGCCACATCTGATACCAAAGCCGAAGCTAAACCCAAACCGGAACAAAAACAAAAGCCATCGCGACAATCCTACACATACAACGGAAAAATAATCAAAATCCATGATGGCGATACCGTGCATATTATCGATAGCGACAGCCGGAAACACAAAATCCGTATGGCTTATATTGATGCACCGGAAATCAATCAAGCCTATGGTACGCAATCACGAGACAATCTGATTGATGCCGCATTGAGTAAAAAAGCTAAAGTGCGCGTGTTTGAAAGCGACCGCTATCAGCGCGAAGTCGCCCAAGTATCAGTCGGCACGATTGACCTGAATTTGATGCAGATAAGGGATGGCGCCGCATGGCATTATGAAAGTTATGCCAAAAAACAACAAAGTAAAACCGCCTACACCGACTATTCGGCCGCGCAAAAACAAGCCAAGGAAAAGCGTAAAGGCTTATGGAAAAAAGACAATCCGCAAGAGCCTTGGCAATTTCGCCGTCAAAATCATGAGCAGCAGAACGGTGATAAAAAGCAGTCTGATAAACAATGGTTCGGGATTTGGTAGATTTTAAGAAAGAGGCCATCTGAAAACTTTCAGACGGCCTTTAATCATTAAGGTTTAGTATAAGATAAGAATGAGTGGCAGGTTTCTGATTAGAGGGTAATAGAAATAAAAGTGTGGTGTAATATTTTTAAGAAGGGCGGATATGAAAAAAGACACCGTTAGCTGGTGTCTTTAGTATCTGGCAGAGAGGAAGGGATTGAAATTTAATCATACCTATATGATTTATTGATGATTATTTTTTTGAAAAGTATAAGTAACACATAAGGTAACATATAAAATCTTATTTCCCACGATATGGATTAAACCAGCCTTACTGAATTTAGGAAGGTCTCTCTGTTCTACACTGACAGCAGGTGGCGCGCGCTCCCCCTCCCTCCGCGGGGACTCTGTGGGGGTGTGTTTTTTTATGCAGCGGCGGCCCCTACTGCAATCCTGATATTTCATAGGGTTTTCGGCGATTTTCGAACACTGGTTTTTTATGCGTTTTTATGCAAGATTTAACATTTTTATGCTGATTTATGCGCTACTTGTAAAATATAATAATAAAGCCGTCCGAAATAAATCAGACGGCCTTTTTTACTCCATTTTTATGGCGTTTAGTATTTGGTCTGTAATGTACTCCAAGTCTTCTTTCGGTAAGCCCAATAGCAGGCGGGATGGCAGGTTTTTTGCCGTACTACCGTCTTCGTGTTCTGTTGCAATTTGCGCGGCTTTACCTCCAAACCATCCGATTTTTGCATGATTCGCGTCTGCTTTTTGACGCAGCCAGCGTGCGGCACCGATACGGCGGAACATTACCATACGGGATATTGTTGGCGTTTTCAGGTACAAATATTCGCGCCGAAATCCCAAAAGCCTGCGTTCGCCCTCGAACCGTACCAATTCATTCCCGTTTTCTGTGCGACTATATGCAATACGGCCGGTGTAGCTATCTCCGTATTTCTCTCCAAAAAAACGAAACGGGCGGCGGTGTAGTTCCTCTCCATCCCGTAGGCGTCGGAAAGCAAAACGGTCGCCTTGGCGTTTTGCCATCGGATTTCCGTCAGGCTCGATATTGGCTTTAATGCGGTTTCGGTTGCGGCGGCGTAGCTCCGTCGCGATATTGCGCATAAGTTTGGCACGGGCAGACGGCTGAATCTTTAGCGCTAAATGTTCGATTTGGGCAACGAGTGCTTCCAGTTCTTCCATATTTCCTCTTGCACTTGAAGCAAAGGACGCATTATGCGTCCTTTATCTGTTTAAAAAACGGGGCGCGGCGGCTCGGATTTTGTTTTGTAGGAGACTAAGCCGTTTTCATCCAAACCGGCAATGACTGTTTCTGTCAATTTTAATTCGATCATTACATCCCAGACATCCGACTCTATCGGCTCTGCCTCGAAAACAAAGGCTCTTGATGATGCGTCTGCGCCCGGGCACAAAATATCCGGCTGATTTTCTTGCAGCCACTTATTCACAATCAAAAAGAGATACGCAGGATCGCGATGGAACTCCTGAACAAAAATATTAAGCGTGTACTTCGCTTCATAACTCAATGTATTGCGTTTCGGAATAATCTGTCCGGACAAAACTATCATACGAAGACGGTCAGGTGCAGCTTTAAATTCCAGCAGTGTTTCCTGGATAGCAAGACGCAGGCTTTTTGGCTTTTCCATTTTAGACGGCCTCTTATCTTTTGAATTTCCACCGTTGCTCTTCTTCGCGCTGGCAGTCTATACATAAACGGCACCCCGGCACGGCTTCTCGGCGGGCTTCGGGGATGATTTCGCCGCACTCTTCGCACTCTTGGGCGGATGGCGCGGCGGATTCTTGTTCTTTGTGGCGTAATAACCAGTATTCGCGCATTTTTTGCTCTAAGTCGCAGGCTTGGTCGATGATGTCAGTCATGGTGTCCGTCCCCTTTTAGGCAGGCTGACAAAGCGTCCCGATAGAGGCGGCACTGCTCAAAAGCCGAGCGATAGGCAATCAATGCGCGAACCATGTCCGCATTGGTTGCAATCTCTTCAGGCGGGTAGGCTTCACATTTCGGCACCGGCGGGCATGACTCGGCAGCCTGTACGGATACCGGCGGATTATGGGCGCAGGCAGCAAGGGCAACGGCGGCAACGAGAACGGAGAGACGTTTCATTTTTATCTTTCATAGTTTGATGTTTAAAAGGGCGCGATCATGCGCCCCGCTGTTATTTTTTATTGATGGTTTGGGCTACATCTTCGGGCAGTTTTTCAGACGACCATTCATGATGCTTAGTCAGTGCTGCTTCGACTTGGCTGTTTTTTTCAGCCTGCACCTTCATCATTTGGTCTACCTGCGCCTGCAAGCTTTGGGCGCGGGCTTTATAAATCTTGACTGTTGCGTCTTTTGATTTGATGGCGTCTTCCTGCGCGGCGACTGTTTGTGTCAGTGCCTTATTGCTTTTGCGCATGTGCATCAAGCTATATCCGAGGACGGCGACGGTCAGGATATAAGATACGGCAACAACAATAGCTGTTTTCATATGATTCCTCCGTTTCAGGCTTCGCTTACGCCTGCTGCCGCAGTGCCGGTAACAATAGGCAGGTTGTAACGTTCTGCGGATGGGTACGATTTAACCGGCTTACCATCAACCAATTTAGACGGCCAATAGTAGCCATCAATGTCTGCACCGTTAAACGGCACGATTGATACGGCATTGCCCTGATTACCGCCCCATCCCATAATTTGCCCTTTAGCGTTTTTGCCACCGACGAAAAACACATGGCCGCCACCTTTGCGGGATTTCACGGCGATACAGCCATAGGCGGGTTTAGCCAGCTTAGTCAGACCAGCCTCCGCCCATGCCTTGGCGCGATACCAATCTTTGATAACGCCGCGGCCGCTTTTACCGAGGCAGTAACCAACAAATAGGCCGCACCATGGTGTCTCATCGTCCGCATACCATGCTTTTGCCGCATTGGGAAAGTTTCCCATTTCTTTGAGCCAAGATTGGATAATCGGGTTATGTTTCGCGCCGACGATTTCTTTCAATCCGACGTGTCGGCGGGCTTCTGCCATCCAGGGCAATTCAGTCATGCTTTCTTCCTTTTTTATTCGTGTGTTTAAATATTTTCTTGCGGTATTTTTTTTGATACGCGGTTCAAAAAACCTTGATTTTCTGTGCTTGGTCGTGTTTTCTTTGGGTGGATTTTGCTGATATTGCCGCCACTCCATAGCACTGCGCCCGTGTGCAGGGCCAGTCCGAAGATAAGCAACCATATAGTCAGTGATTTAATGGAAAAGGCAGCGGCCAGGGCGAGACTGCAAAACCATACGATAGATAAATAGGCGATTGCCGCACTTAACGGCTTATGTGTTTTCCCGCGGGTGTCAAAAAGGATGATACGAATGGCCGCGGTCAGGGACAGGGCAATGACGGCAGCAGATTGGACTGTATTCATGATTCTTTTTCCTCTTCCAGGGTTTTCAGACGGCCTTTTTCAATCAGGCGCATGACACGCTGTAAACCTAAAACCAGTCCGGCAGAAAAAATGGCAGCGGCGGTAAAGCTATTGATGGTCAGTGTTTCACCCGGCAGCAGCCAGTTGATTAGGCCTTCTGCGCCGTCGTAACCGAAAATGCCGCCGATGAAAGACACAGCAAAAAGCCATGCCTTATTAATCGGTCGCTCTGCCTTTTGGCTTAATACGAACAGCGATGCGCCTATGAGTGCACCGAAGGCTACGGAGGCGTGGACGTGGTAGCTGCCGATGATAATTACGGCGGCGTTGACAGCAGTGGTAGTTTTGTCTTGGGTCATGACGTTTTCAGTCCCATAGATTCAGGGTGGATTTTTGTTGTGCTTCTTCGTGGTTGGCTTGAGGCAGTCGGATAGTCAAACCGGCAGGTAGGAGGGCAGGATATTTCGATAAGCCGTAATTTTCAGGGGCGGTCAGGATTTGTTCGGTGTAGCCTGCGGACGTCCCGTAATGGTTCCAAGCGATATTGGCGACGGTATCGCCTTCACGGGTCGTGTATTCCATCAAATTAATTCCGAATCGCAGCGGCGCTCGCCCATGACTGCCGCGGTGGCATAGTGTGCTTCACGGCGGAAGTCTTCGGCTTGATGTTGTTTCATTTCGGCACGCTCGCCCGCTTTTCCCGATGGTTCTGTATCTGCGTATTTTTCCAGCAGAAGTGATTTGGCATAGCAATAGACGGCGCGGCGGTAATGGATGGCTTTAACCGATTCGCCATTAATGACGTCGTCTGAATCGCCTGTTTCGGCAAGAGTGCCTCTGCCAACCTGTACGGCGGCAATGCGGTATTTCTTAAGCTGGCCGTTGACGTGTGCGACGGCTTCGAGGACGGCATGGTAAACACGGCTGCTTGAAATGTTCGCTTCAATCCTCATTACTTCGCGAAAGTTGGCAAGGTCGATGATTGGGAAAAAAGGAATACTGCGAACTTCAGATTGGTCTAATGCTTGCCGCCCTTGATCTGGGGTGTCGGCGAAAACAATAGTCATGATTCATTTCCTTACGGAAGAAGCCTGCCCGATATTTAGGCGGGCTTTGGAAAGGAGGCGCAGAGGCTTTGCATGCTAAGGCCGTCCATGATATTTCTGGAGGACTTGCCGCAGGCTTGCGCCCGGCGAGGGGAGCTAGGTCAGCCTTTAAGCTGTTTTTTGATGGCTGCAAGGCGGGATTTGACACCGATTTTTTCAGAATACTTCAGTGCGTTTTCGTAGTAACTCGCCGCACTTTCGAGGTCTTCGGCTTCTTCCGCACGTTCTCCAGAGGCTTTGTAGAACTTGGCGCGGATGATGTCTGTCAGATTTAAGGTATGCATACCCGTGTCTGGGTTGACGGTGCTGATGAGTGTGAGCAGATCAGTATGGTTGGCTTTACTCAAGTCAGCACCGTATCCATACTGTTCAGCCAGCTCTTCAATTAAGAGGTCGGGCAGATCACGACGGTAGTCATCTTTGACTTTCATGTCATGCTCGATGGCAAATAGGATGTATGGCACGGCTTGGTCAAGCTCGCCAATGTCAATCAACCAAAGCAGGGCGGTAGTGAAGACTGGATCGGTTTCAGCGGCCGAACCGGAGAGATAGACGTCTTCCAGCCATGGAAGATATTTTTCTACCATTCCTTTTTTGGCTTGGATTTTGTCGGATACGGATTTAATTTGGTGTAGGAAGGCGCGATCGGTGTTAAGGCTTGCCAACAGTCGGCGGTAGGGTTCGGCGACATGGATGTTTTCGCCGTTTTTTGCTGCCTTCTCTGCTAAAACCTGTTGTTTGTGTGCCTGGGCTGGAGTCATTGGATCCCTTTCATCAGGCCGTCTGAAATTTCAGACGGCCTTTTTTTCTACTTCACGATTTTGATGTTTTCGACCAAAGCTGCTGCGCCGTACTCTTCGACGACATAGCAGATATTTTCTGACTGGTAGTCGGCGATGCGGTCGAATTCAGGTTCGTCCGCCAGCTTGCGGCGATGGCCGCCTTTGTGGAAGTAGATGGACAGGTTTTTCAGCGGAGTAACCAAAATCGTATTTTTGGGGAAATACGGTGCAGTTACGACCGGCAGACCGCCCAAGCGTTTTTCAGACATGATGATGTCGGCAGGACGCAGCTCACTTGCCTTGTTGCCTGCTTCTTTGATAACGGCAAAGTATTTTTCAGACAGCAAAGATTGATTGCAGATAACGGTCATGCCCGGCATGTCGTGGAACTCTTCGTCAATCAAGCTTTCGGCAACGTCCGTAACCAAATGGTCGAGAGAGGTATAGGATTTACCTTCGCCGATTTCGACGGCATTGGTTGCGCTGCCCATGACGTTGGATGCTGCATTGGTACGCATATGCTGCAACCAGCCGGTTTGTACGTCCTGCAAGAGAGGATTTGCCGCAAAGTCGGATGTAGCGGCGGCAGACGTACCGTTGAAACCGATGGCAATCAGGCTCAAAGCTTTGGATTTGATGAGCTGGTTATTGATCAACTTGACGTATTCAGGTTGACTGCTCCAAGAGTCCATATCGTCGTAGCTGACTTGAGTGTCAAAATTTACTTTTTTACACAAATATTGGCGGTCAGTCAGGTTGTGATATGGCTTGGGCTGACGGCGTACAGTACCGTCGCCGTTTTTAGTATCAGTTCGCGAGGCATTCAGACCTGTTGATAAACCAATGATTGAGCCGGCAATTTCGGTTTTGCTGATGATGTTGATTTTTTGCAGGAATGTTGACTCCAGGCGGACGGCTTCGCGCATTTTTTGAGAAACGGCGGGCGTTACACTGAAATGGCGGGATACGCCTTCGGCAGTTGTACCGTTGGCTTTGGCGACGGCGTTGATATATTGCTGGATATACGGGTGCATGGCTTACCTTTTCTTAAAATTCGGAAGCAGGGGTTGTATTCGCGCCGGTATGCGGCTCTGCCTGATTGATCGGAGCGGATTCAATAGCGGCCTTAAAGGCATCGAATTCTTTGCGCAGGGCAGTGTAGTCATCGGCGAGTTTTTGGGTAATTTGGGCAGACTGCTCCAATTCTTTGTTCAGGTCGGCAAAGGCTTGGGTGTAGTCGTTTTTTTCTGTTTCGACAGGGGCGGGATCTGATTTCTTATTGAACATTTTGTCGTGGAGGGCGGCAAAAAAGCCTTTTTTCTCGTGTTGGGGTTGGTTGGCAGGTTGGGTCATTGGCAGGCTTTCCATTTCGGTGTAGGCGGCGGTGTAGTTGGTGTCTTCCGGATTGAGCTGACGGAACTTGAGCATAGTCGTACCAAGAGATGCAGGGCTGTCCGTCATCGCAAGGCCGACCAGATAAGCTTTGCCGGTGTCGGCGAATGGCTTCATGATTTCCATGGATGTATAGACTTTTTCGCGCTCTTTGATGTAGCCCAACATTTTTTCAGTAGGGTCGATGCGAGCGTAAAGGCGGGTAATACCGTCTGAAGTCTCTGCTTTCAGCTCGAGGACGTCCCCCAGGCCTGAATAGTCGTTTTTGGGAGAATATGGGCGGTAATGCTCAAGGTTGATGCGTGCGCCGTAGATTTGTGGGTCGTAAGCTTCTGCGGCGGCGATGAGGTCGGCTGATTCGATCGTTCGACCGTCGGCAGTTGCACCGGATTTGCCGATGCAGAACCATCGGTCGCTGAATTTTTCGGTGGAATTTTTGGCGGATTTATTCATGCGTATGCGCTCGGGTGTTTGTCCGTTTTATTTTGGCATTTACGGAAAAGACGGCAAGCGACAGGGGTTTTAGGTGGGTTTTTCAAGTCATGCGGCACGGGTAGGATTGGCATTTTTGCCCGAAAATCGGGTATTGCCGCTATTTTTTGAAGACATGGAAAAACGTCAGAATATTGAAATTGCCCAAAATATCGACCCGCGCCTTGTTGCGCGGTCTCTTTACTGGCAGGGATGGAAAATTACCGCCATCGGGCGGCATTTGGGACTGAAGCCCGCCACGGTACATTCTTGGAAGCAACGGGAAAACTGGGATGGCGGAACACCGATGCAGCGTGTTGCCTCATCTATTGAAGCGCGCCTGATCCAACTCGTCAACCTGCCGAACAAATCAGACGGCGTTTACAAAGAAATGCGCCAACTTTCCGCATTAATGGGCGGCGAAGGCAAAAGGCCGTCTGAAAAATCGGAAACGCCGAAAAACAACCGATTTGACGGCGCAGACAAGCCGCCTTTTGACAGCGTGCCGACCATAGATCGCCCACCGCGTGAACGTACCGAGCGCACCGAACGCAGCCGCACCCGCTCCGTCGAAAAACCGCCGAAAAACTATATCGCACCCGAGCAGCAGCAGCGCATGGTTGAGATTTTTGAAGAGCAGTGTTTCGATTATCAGCGGTATTGGGGCGAGATTTATCGGACGCACCGTTTTCGAAATATCTTAAAAAGCCGCCAAATCGGCGCGACTTTCTATTTTGCCCGCGAAGCCTTCCTAACCAGCCTAAAAACGGGCATCAACTCCATTTTCCTGTCTGCGTCCCGCGCACAGGCCTATCAGTTCAAGCAATACATCCTCAACCTCTGCAAGATGGTCGATGTCGAGCTTAAAGGCGGGGATGTGATTTCTTTGCACAATGGCGCGGAACTGCATTTTTTAGGCACCAATTCACGGACGGCACAAGGTCGCAACGGTAACTTGTACGTCGACGAATACTTCTGGATTCCCGATTTCGAGCGGTTGCAAACACTGGCCGAGCCGATGGCGAGTCAAAAGCACCTGAAGACGACCTATTTCTCCACGCCGTCATCCGAAGGCCACCCCGCTTATGGTTTTTGGTCGGGCGCGATGTTTAACGAAGGCCGCCCTCGAAGCGAGCATATCAAGCTCGATTTGAGTCATGCCGCTTTAAAAAACGGTCGTCAGGATGCCGACGCGCAATGGCGGCAAATCGTTACGATTCATGATGCGCAGGAGTCGGGCTGCAACCTCTTCGATATTGATTATCTGCGCCAGCGCAACTCGCCCGACAAGTTCGCACAGCTCTTTGAGTGTCAATTCGTCCCGGACGGCGAGGGCGTGTTTCACTTTGCCGACCTGCAAGCCTGCGGTGTCGAATCGTGGGATTGGACTTGGTACAAACCTGACATGATGCGTCCGGCGGGGAATATCCCCGTATGGATAGGCTACGACCCGAGCTATACCGGCGACGCGTCCGGCTTGGTGGTCGCCGTCCCGCCGCAACGCAACGGCGAACCATTCCGAATTTTAGAAACACACATGATTAACGGGGCGGATTTCGAATCACAGGCCCAAATCATTCGCGGCATGACGGAGAAATTCAACGTTACCAAAATCGTCATCGACGCAAACGGTATCGGCGCGGCGGTGTACGACCTTGTTAAAAAATTCTACCCGCCCGCCATCGGCATGACTTACACGCCCGACATTAAAGGGATGATGGTTTTAAAAACGCAGAACCTGCTCAAAAACAAACGTATCGAGTGGGACGCGGGCAAAATTGATTTGCAGATGGCGTTTATGTCCGTCCGACGCGCAATTACCGCCAGCGGACGGAACATCACTTACGAATCGACGCGCAGCCAAGCTGCCAGTCATGGCGACTTGGCTTGGGCAGCGATGATGTTGTTTTATCAAGAGCCGTTGGACAATGTTGTCAGCGGACGATTTGAGATTGATAGTTAAAGGATTTTTATGTCTGATTTAAATTCGACAGGCAATGAACCACGTACAGATTTAGAGATTTTCAGTTGGGGCTACGACGAGCGTTTGTCTTGGCTCGGTGCGGCGTGGGAGTGTACCGACAACGGCCATTATTATGAACTGCCCGTCAATCAGGAGGACTTGATTGGTTTACTCCGAGTAGGTGTACATCATTCGTCTGCGCTACATTGCAAACTGAACGTCCTAACTTCCACATTCGAACCAACCAAGCTTTTGAGCCGCGCCGAATTTAAAAAGCTGGCATTTAATTTCCTAGTCACCGGCAACGGCTATCTGGCGGCGGAGCGCAACCGATTCGGCAAGGTCTTGGGATTTAAAAACCGACTGTCCGTCTATATGCGCCGCTCTTCGAAAAAATACGACAAAGACGGCTATTTCTACCTGCGCGACCATGTTTTCGAGACTTCGGACTTTATCCCGAAATCAGATATTATTCATTTGATGCAACCGGATTTGGTGCAGGAGATTTACGGCATCCCCGATTATTTAGCGGGTTTAAGTTCGGCAGAGCTTAACCACTCGGCCACGACATTCAGACGGCGCTACTACGACAACGGCAGCCATGCAGGCTTTATCGTGTACGCAACCGACAACAATATGAATAACGATGACTGGAATAATCTCAAGGACCAATTTAAAAAAGCGCAACGCGAAGGCAATTTCCGCAATGTCTTTTTGCGCTCGCCTGACGGTAAACCTGAAGGTATCAAATTGATTCCGATTTCAGAGGTCGCCGCCAAGGATGAATTTTTAAATATTAAAGGAGTAACCTCTCAAGATATGCTGACAATACACCGCATGCCTCCTTCATTGATGGGGGTCGTCCCGACGGCGGCGGGCGGCTTGGGTGATGCCCGGACGGCGGCGGAAGTATTCGCCGCGAATGAAATCGAGCCGATACAGGCGGCGTTTCTCGAAGCAAACGACGCATTCGGCGCGGAGGTTTTTAAATTTAAGCCGTACACTTTGGCAACGGCCAAGGTGGAGAAATAGGATAAGGCCGTCTGAAACTTTTCAGACGGCCTTTTTTATTTGGCGAAGTACTCATCCCTCATTCTGATAACATCATCCTTCTTATAGAGGTTGTCCCGCCCTAGCAGCTTCGGCTGCGGTATCAGCCCCGCCCGGCGGCGCGCCCAAATGGTTGTCGTGGACGGCGGCTTTTTGCCCGGTATTGTCCATAGTTTTTTCACTTCATCCAACGTGATGTATTCACCCATTTTTGTTCCTTTCCTGTTGGTCAGTTTCGGTTAATCAATTTGTCATTCAGTTTCGGTTAATCAATTTGTCATTCATCGCCTGCGACGCTTTAATGGCGGCGCGGGCAGATTCGATGGCGCTTTCAACGGTGTCGTACTGCGGCTTGGTGTAGCGGACGGTTTTGGCGCGGATATTGGCTTCGTTTGCGGCCTTGATGGCGGCGAAGTCAAAAATAGGTTCTTGCGGAGTCAGTCCGCTGACGAGCGGACGGCGTAGTTTTTCAATACTGCGGATGTATTCGCGGTAGTTTCTTTGTTTTTTGCTGGCTGATTCGCTATGGAAGGCATTATCTTTCGCCGCTTTTTCGATTTTTTCGCGGGTTTCACGGCTCATGTATCTCAGCTCTTCGATATTGTCTAAATCGAGCATGTCTTTTTTATATTCTTTCGCCAATTCAGGACTTAAACCTGTCTGAACTAAATCAACGGCGGTTTGCACCGAAAATCCGTGTTTCCAAATAAGCCATTCTACAGGCTCGGTTTTTTCTAGGTCGGCCAGGGTTGCAGCTGCTGGGCGATTGATTAAATTTTGCGCAGATTCAGGGTCGAATTTCATTTTCGTAGAGTTATTGACACAAGTCCAAGCGGCGGCGGTGCCGCCGTTTTTTTTCAAAACCCACGAATGGACGCGCGAAATTTCGACGCGTCCGGTGGCTTTTTCGTAAACGCCCATGATGCGGTCGGCAGGGATTTCACCGTAGCAGTTCGGCTCTTTCGCCTCTTCGCGGTATAGTCCGAGACGGACGTTTTTGCGCGATACGGACTCGCCGCCCAAAAGGACGGTAAAACGCATCCAGTCGCCCATGTCGGCAGCCTGTTGGGCAAGCATTAAAAGGTCGTCTGAAGCGTCGGGGTTGATTCGGCGCAGCTCGCGCCAAATGGTAACGGGGCAGCCGCCGATTTGCTGGAACTGGCGGATACCGTGATGACTTGCCCATGCGTCTACGCGGACGGCGGTTTCCGCCATGCTCAACAGCGCGTCAGACTCATAGTCAACGCCCAAGCCATCGCCGCTTTGACTTTTGCCGTCGATGTTTTTGGCGATATATTTGGCGATATAACCGGCAGCCGAGCCGTGCGCCCAGTTGATGGCTTCGAAGTCAACGCGGGCAGAGGCAGGGCTTTGCTTCCAAAATTTAAAATATTTGGATTCCCAGAATTTCGCCTCGGTTTTCAGACCGGCGCGGATGGCGGCGAGCGTAGGTGCGCTGCTTTGTTTTTCACGGATTTTTGATTGGATTCGGCGGGCTTCCGCGTCCGCTTCTTTCGCAGTCGCCAAGTATTTCAAACCCAGCTCTTCGCGGTTTTCGCGGCAAGCGTGTTTTGCCACGACGCGGCGGAAGGTAAGGCGGTGTTGCTCTTCCATGAAGACAAGGCCGTGCCAGTGCGGCGTACCGTCATGATGCGGCTCAGCAACGCGGAAACCGTAGATTTTGATTTTCAGACGGCCTAATTCCGCACAGACACGCGCCCATACTTTATTTAAGTATTCCTGCGCCTGCGTCGGCGTTTCGCCGCTGAATTTCTCGTTTGGCTTGCCGAAGTGGTGCATACGGTGCATGCGGGAAGGGCAGGTAATCGTAAAAAATTCGCCGACGTGGTTTTTCAGACGGGCGATTTCCTCGAAGCCGCGAATACGCACCATCAATTCGGCGCGACGCAGGGCGGGATTAGATACAGAGACTTCAGACAGTGCCTCGAGCGTGAATTCTTGCCCCAGCTCATTGATGGCAATCATGGTTTGCAACATGGCAAGATTGCGACGCTTTTGAGACAAGCGGCGGAAAACTGCTTCATCAGAGGCATAAAGCCCCGTTTTTCGGGATACAAAGCCAGCCTCTCGACGGTAGCGTTCGGCGGCGCGCGCGAAAATGCGACGAAGCTGGCGACGCCAGAATTTAGGAGCTTTCAGGCGGGCTTCGATGGCTTCGGGGATTTTGTCCTTGAATATTTTTTGGGTATCGATGCCGTATTCGGAAGCGGCATAGTGGATCAGACCGGCGAGACTCCAGCCGATACGTTGTTTAAAATAGATGTCCTTGGCTGCGCTATCAGCAAGACCGCGGATGTCGTCGTCCGAAGCATCCAAACCTACCGAACGGACGGCAGGCGGTAGAATGGTCAGATTGTCGAGCAGGGTTTTCAGACTGTCTTCGGCGCGAACACGCGCAGCGGCGGGCTGAATGCCGCCGTCCAACTGACGGACGACCAAATCAGTAAAGAACGAACGCGCTTTTGATGCCTCTGCAGGTTTCAGGCTTTCAAATCCTTCACGCAACACAGGCGGAATCAGCAAAAAGGCTTTGGCGGCGTAGTCTTGCTGCGCTGCCTTTGCATTTGCTGTGTGAATTGATATGCCCATGATTTGTCCTATGTGAAAATGTCGTCTGAAATACCCGTCTGTCCGAGTAGTCAAGCGTCTGTCCGCTTTGTCTTTGCTCCGTTAGAATGGAAGCTCCTAAACAACCTTCCCGGAGAAATGAAATGAAGCTCAATCGCGAACTTCAAAGAAAAATATTGTCTGTCCTGACAGAATGCTTCCCCCAAGACCCTCCACCGAATTTCCTTCATACCTTACGCGCTGAATACGGCGAGGATGAAACAGACGGCAATCTGATGTATTTGGAAATGCACGGACTGGTCAACTTCAAACTTACCCGCTTTTTAGGCGGGGCGTATTCCATCGATTATGTGAAACCGACCGAAAAGGCTTTTGATTTCCTTGCCGAAGACGGCGGTCTTTCTGCGGTTTTAGGGGTAGTTACGGTCAGGCTGGATGCGGAAACCCTGCGGGAACTGGTCGCCCTGAAAATAGGCAAGGCAGACATTCCGACCGGTCAAAAAGAAACTCTGCTTAAAATTATTCGCTCTCTGCCGGAGGAGGGGTTAAAGCGGTTATCGTCCCGATTGATTGAGTTCGCTTTGGACAAGGGCGCGGATTTAGTGAAACTGCTTGATATATCCGGCGGCCTCTAATCGTTGCCAGGTGGCGAAATCGGATGCTTCCGACTTCGCCCAACTCAATATCAAATTCTTCGATCATTCGGTCTGAAACTTCAGGCTCGGATACCATCAGTCGATTACCGGTATCGCACCATATGTACTGGTCTGTTTCATATATCGGCATGGTTTCATCTCAATGCTTAAAATAGTCCTGAATTCTTTCTTCGATTTCCGCGTCCAGCTTTTTCTGCTCGATTTTGTAGTCCACATAGAGCCAAACGCCGAGCGCGGCGATAAAAACAATGCCGATGACTGCGAAGATACTCATTGCCCCACCTCATGCGGGATTTCAGCGTCTCCGCCCATGTGGTCGAATGTCGGCGATTCGTAAACGCAGACCGGGTCAGTTGCAGGCAGCGTTTGCGGCTGTTCCGCAATGTTTCCGTGGGTCGAACCAAGCATAAAATAAGATGCGGCGAGCATTAGGGCGAGGATGATGTAGCGGATTTTGATTTTCATGATGTTTCCTTGTTTGGTCGGGTTCAGGCAGCCTTAAGGTCGTCTGAAACTGGGTTTACTTTCATTTTTCTGCCGGCATATACCGCGCGGGCTATTTTTTCGTCTATGCCTTCAAGCTGTCGGGCGGCTTCGGAAAGCTGGAGAACCGGCAAGCCCAAGCTGTACACTACGTTTTGCTGATTCAGCATATTGCCCAGTCGGGCGATTTCCTTTATCAACTTCTGGCTGTCTTCCAGAGCCTTGCTTTGCTCCGGCGTAACCAGCCAACTTCTGACGACTTCCGCATCGTTGTAAGCCGCCAACGGCTGACGGCCTGTATTTCGTTCCAAGAGCGCGTCGCGCTCCAAGCCGTTCATGATTTTTGCGTTTTCGGTTTTACTGCTTGCCAGCTTTTTGCCGATATTCCACATGGCGCGGGCTTGGGCTTTGGTTCTAAAAAAGCGAACCCGCTGCGGTGCCGACTTCCACGTCGGGACGATTTCGCTGTTCATTTTTCTTTCCCTTTACAACAAATTTTTCTGACTGCTGCCGCCGTGTTGTTCGATGATTTCGTCTGCCGTCATCTGCGGCGGCACCAAGGCGGGGTTTTGATGCAGCGGGCTGGGCGGGGAAATGGTTTTGATGACTTCCGTCGATGCCACGCCCGACCAGCCGCACGAAGCATTCAGGCATTGAATCGAGCTATAACGGAGGCGGTCTGTCATCTTCCGACTCGCCGTTACCTTGCAGCGGCTGCCGCAGCAAGGGCAGGTAATCTGTACCCGCATATTTCCGTGTTCCGCCTTACTGATGTTGCGCTGCGCCATTTTCATTTCTCCGTTTCAGGTCTGCCGATGCGTCTTCAAAGGCACGCAGATACATTTCCGCATATTCCAAGGCAGCTTCGGCGGCAAATTCGCTCAATGACTTATTCGCCGCGCAGGCCGCCGATTCCATCAGGTCAAGCTCTTCGCCGAAAAATTTGACCTCGACGGCGGCAGTGGCTAGTTCTTCCGGCGCGCTTGTTTTGGGGCAGGGTTCGGCGTGGACGTGTTGTTTGAGAGACAGTCTGCCTTCGATTTTGTGAATACAGTTTTGACACATGACGTTTCCTTTTTGGGTTGATGCCGACTGTCCGGCGGGTCAAACGTCTATCCGCTTTGTCATAACCCCGTTACAATGTCATTTCCAGTAACCATAAACGGAGTAATTAAAATGGAGCTTAACGACTACCTACTTCCTCAAGTTCAATCCGTCCTTGACCACCTTTACGTTGAAGAAGTGGACGGAATCGAAGAAATCCACGACGATGGCGAGCTTTATTTCCAGCTTTATCAAAAAGCCGCAGCGATGATTGCGCTTGATGTTGCCCTGAAGCTGCTTGAAAACGTCCCCGGAGGTACTGCGGATTTTTATCAAGAACTTCAGCGATTGTGGCAACACGGCCCGACTGATCTCCATCGAAGCCTTGCTGAAGCAGCATTTCACGACCTTGACAGCAAAATTCTTCCCATACGCTTTGATGAATAACAACGCCGCTTTTTTTAAGCACTTCTTTCATTTTTCCCAAAGCCATGCTAATCATGGCTCTTTTTCTTGAATCGATATGAGCTTGCGCTCTTAAAACAGCCTGAATTTCTTGTTCTTTCATTTTTCTACTCCTTGGTTGGGGTTGATGCCGTCTGAAATTATTCAGTCTTTCAAAAGTAAATTATAAAAATACGTCTGGTCTTAAATCTTCCCGCCGAACTCCATACCCAAGCTTCTCAATTTCAACTGCAATTTCAGCTGGCATTTTATTGCGACCCTTTACCCAACTATTTACAGTGGAACGTTTTTTTCCAAGTTTTTCGGCTAATGCTGCTTGACCGCCAGCAGCTTTGATTGCTTTTTCTAGGTAATTCATAACATCTCCTTAATTTTGAGAAAGTATATTTTAAATAACCTGAAAAGTAAACTTTTAGTAGCCGTTTTTTGTCTATTTAAAATTTACAATGCTGAAAACATGGAGAATTTTATGACTTACGATTTGGCAAAATGGGCTACTGAGGCAAGAAAAGCAGCTGGGATGACTCAAGAGGACTTTGCACTTGAGCTTGGCTTCTCAACTAAAGCCAGCGTTAATGCAATAGAAAAAGGACGAAACAAGCCAACTTTTGAAACGATGGTAAAAATATCTAAAATTTCAGGATTCCCTTTGCCTTATCAGGAAGTCTCCCAAACAAAAGTACTGTCTGAAGATTCAGACAGCCTCGCTGACGACCGCATACGTTTTGAGCGGTTGGACGTGGTTGCCGCGCTTGGAGACGGCTACATCAACAACGAAGCAGTGGAGGTGGTCGATTTCGTCCATGTCGATAAAGCATGGGCGCGCGAAAAACTCGGCGGCAACCTATCCCGTATCCAAGTCATCACGGCACGCGGCGATTCCATGCAAGGCACCATCGAGGACGGCGACGTACTCTTCGTCGATACCTCCGTCCACTCATTCGAAGGAGAGGGCATTTACCTCCTGTCCTTCGCAGACGGCCTAAAAGCCAAACGCCTGCAAGCCTCCGTTGGCGGCGGCCTGCTGGTCATCAGCGACAACCCGTTATACAGAACGGAAACCATCGAAGGCGATGGACTGGAAAAATTAACCATCTGCGGCAAAGTCCGCGGCGCATGGCATTTGTCGGGATTTTGATTTGAATTTTGTGAATCGGCTCAATTCACGGTAAGTTTTGGAAGGTGCGGCCGTTGGTTTTTTTGGATATTTATTATTTGGTAATGGTAAAAACAATTGTAATTAACTTAAAAGTTAACTATTATGGCGGAATTGATTTATAAGGGTTCGGTGTACGGCTGCGTCCTGTCTGACGAAGCTGTCGAACAAATCGGATTCGACGGGGAAAACCTGCCGGAGCGTATTTGCGATGAAGACTCGGAAGAGCTTTGGGTTCGCATCATCCGTTATTGCGATGGTGAAAAGCTGATAGAGCCATTCGAGCTCAACTGTGAAGGACTCCCTTTCTGGGCAGTCAAAACCGCCCGACCCGAAAGCCTGCGGGCTTATTTTTGGCATGACGGAAACAATATGGTCATCAGCCATTTCATCAAGAAAAACACTCAAAAACTTACCCGTGAAGACCATCATAAAATGCGCTTGATTATGGATTCTTACAATCGTAATGGAGGCTTTTGATATGAATATGCCGATACTCAATAAATTGCTCGGACGTTTCGACTTCCGCAAAAAACATAACCGTACCGACTTGAATATCCAAGCTGTTGACCAGCTGCGCGAAGCCATGGAAAGCAAAGGAATCAGACAGAAAGATATTGCGGAAAAGCTGGGTATTTCTCCCGCCGCCGTATCTAAAACGCTGTCAATGTCTGAAAAAAATCTCGAATTGAACACTATCGCGGATTTTGCGACGGCTATGGATATGCGCTTTTCTCTGATCCTTGAACTTGATCCGCATTGTTCCGCTACACCTGCCGCTATCAAAAAAGAGTTTATCAGTTACCGTGAAACAAGAGTGCTTTTTAATACTGTCCTAGATGGTGTCAATGATTTACCCAAATTCGGTGAGTTTAGGGAAATTTCAGTCTCTTTAGAAGCGGAGGGTGTATGAAAATCGTTCTAACCGACATCACGCCGCTGAATCTGAAAATTGATGCTGACGGTTTGCGTTCTGTCCCTGATGCGCCAGCTTTTGATATTGAAGAACGCCTTGAACTTCAGGCGGACGGCTTCAGGGTGGCAGTCAATGCACCGGCCATCGAAGTCAGATGCTTGGCGGTCTATCAATATCTGCTCAAATATGATGAAGTCAGACGACCTTTAATTGATATTAATATGTCTTACCTGGCGGCTTTTGATGTGATTTCCGATCCCCTTGTGGATTTGATTGAAATGGGAAGCAATCCGGAAAAAATGCGGATTTTGCTCGACTTTACCGAACAAGCCGTCCGTTTCAAAATCAGCACTATCCTGAATCAGTTCGGTATCCGCACCCGCTATCCTTTGGCGGCTTTCGAGGTCAATTTATAGTTTCATTCCTAAAATAACAAAAGGTCGTCTGAAATGTTTCAGACGACCTTTCTGATAAGGGTGTACGTTTTAATTTGGTATTTGTCGGCATTTTGAGACAAGTGGCAGGGTGGCCGCTTGCGGAATATAACTAAAAAGATATATTATGCAACTTATTGTTCACGATCATGCGGAAGCGGATTTGGGACGCCTTTTCGAGAGTAATGAGAAGGCGGTCGGTTATATCGATAGTGTGATTGCGCTTATCGATGATACGCCTGCGCTTTTTGATAAGCTCTTTTCTGAAAAAAACTGTCGCGATTACGATCAGCCCATCGGCCTTTTGGGTATGGAATGCAAACGTGTGGCGGTGTTGTGGCGGGCGGATATACGCGTGATGCGGCTACGGCTTGATGAGGAATCTGCGCTTTCGCTGCGTATTTTGTACTGCGTTCGAAATGAGATGCAGCCGAACCGGACGTTTATCCGGAAAATCTATATTTTGGCGGTTGCCGACAAATCCGAGGGCTTCGATTATCAGCCCGATCATCCGATTATGCGGAGAATCCAAAATGACTATGCAAAAATCGAATATTGAAAATTGGACTGCCTTCGGGGCGGTCTGTCTGTTTACGGCTTCAGCGGTGTCTTTGTCTGTGCCTGCCGCTGCTGCGACTGTCAGAGCTTCTGCGGTATTTGTTGCAGGCGGCCAAGTTTTGCCGCTTTCTGATGCTTCAGACGCTTGCTGCTATGTGGAACGTGTTCGCAAAAATCCTCGCCGTGCGGCGGCGATGGATAGAGCCGCTAAAAAGCTGGCAGCAAGACTTGATGCGGATACTTCGGGGGCAACGTTTGCATCATTGCGTCTGAAACACGGTTTGACGCAATCTTCGCTTGCTGAAAAAACTGGTCTGAAACAGTCTTATCTTTCGCGCATTGAAAACAACCGCTGTACTTTGAGTAATGAAACAGTCGATAAGCTGGCAACGGTTTTCGGTATCGGCCCTCTTGATGTACGGGCGGCTTTTGACCGTCAATGGGATTTTGTGGAAGGACTCAAATCATGATGCCTGTATCGCTGCATATTCAATATTGCGATAGTATTATCCGCCATGCGGACGATTTCCGTTACAGTCTGATTGGCATTTATCCGGGGGTCTGCCCGCTACCGTCGCGTGATTTTGTATTGGCTCAATTAAATCTTTCTCTGAATTTCGAGATTCCGACTTCTAGAAAGGATTTAAGTTTTGCGCCTTTGCGCTTGGAGATTCTTAGGAATGCCGATGTTTTGTCAGTATTCGAAATGCCACCTGTCGATAATGCTCCTGTAGTATCGGAAAATCCTGAAGTATTCAGTGGGCTGGTGCATCATAGTTTGGATCATCTTCCTGTATCAGTCGGAGATAAAATTTATGCGCGACTTGTAGTAGGGGATGTTGTGGCAACTGGAAATTCCCTTAAGTTTATCGCTATGTAAGCTGAAATTTTAAAAGGCCGTCTGAATTTTTTCAGACGGCCTTTTGTTTTGGTCAGGGTTTGGAAACTGCGGCGGCAAAGTTTGGGCTGACTTCGCCTTCGTAGAGGACGATCGGTACGTCTATCAGGCTTTGGAGTTTGACGGCTGTCGTCAGTCCGTTGCTGTCGAGGGTGTGGACGGTTTCCTTACCCACCCATTTCTCTGCGTCGATTTCGGGCTTGAATCCTTGCAGGGTTACGGGGCTTTCGGGGGCGACGTCGGGACGGCCGATGGCTAGGGAAATATCGAATTCCATTGCGCCGCGTTTTAGTTTTTTGTACGCGGCGCGCGCTCCGGTGGCGGCGGTTTTGGGGCTTTGGTAGGTATGGCGCAGGGTTTTGATTTTTTTGCCGGCAGTATCCACCTGTTTGATTTCGGTTACTTCTTTGGTGGTGGTTTTGTGGGTTTTGCCGTCTTTGCGTTTGGTCTTGTATTTTTTGGTGGTGGTAACGGTTTTTTTGACGGGGTCGTAGTTGTCTTCGGTAATGACGACTTCGTGCTTTTTACCTGTCTGTTTGTCGATGTAGTAGGCGCGGACGGCGTTGTAGCTTTCGGTATTGCTGTATCTGAATGCATATTGGTCACCACTGTTGCGGGTAATCCTGATTGTAGGCAACGGCTGCCCGCCGGCGGTCGTGGCTTCGCCTGATGAAACAAACAGGAGGCGGCCGTGTTTGACTGTTGCGATGGCGTCGTAGCGTTCGGCAAGGCGCGACAAGAAGGCGGCGTCGGATTCGTTGCTCTGGTCGATGTGGTCTATTTTTTCGTCTTGGTAGGCTTTGCCGATGATTGGGGTGTAGCCGTTGGCGGCGGCAATGGATTCGATGATTTCTTTCAGGCTGGTTTTGTGCCAGCTTTTTTCTTTTGCCTCTGAAAATCGGTCTGATGTGTCGGCGGATTGGGCGGTGATGTGCAGGGTGTCGGGCGCGCCGCTCCAGCTTACTTCAGTAATTTTGTAGCTGCCTTTATCGACAATGCCTGTTTCGATGTAGCCCAGGGAGATGGTTATCTCGGCAGACTTCGGGGGCAGGGCGAGCTTGCCGTCGTGGTCGGACAGGCTGACGGTCAGTTCGTCCGCCTCGAAGCCGCTTTTGTCGGTCAGGCTGATGGAGATGATGCGGGAGAGGGCGGCGGTATTGAACGGCTTGCCGTTTATGGACAGCTTGGCGACTGGGGTTAGATGGTTGCCGCCGGTGTCGGTAATGGCGTTGAAGATTTTGACGGCTTGGTCTTTGATTTGGGTAAGTGAGGTCATGTCAGATTCCTGCAATGCTGCGGGCGATGGATACGCCAAGCTGAAGGGCTTTGCCTTTTAGTCCCAGCGGGCTGTCGGATACTTTTTTTAATTCTATGCTGAAGCTGATGGAACGGGCTTTGCCATCGTGCATGAGTTGGCTTCTGTCTTCTTTAATGGATGTGATGACGTATGCGCCCATTATTTGACCTGTGCCGAGGATGAGATTGTATGGTTTTCCACGCTCTGCCATAAGGTGGAGCATGGCCAGGGAGGTGTCTCCCCCTGTGATTTCCGGCCTCATTTCGGCTGACAGGGTCAGGGTGTCAGTTTCCGGCCCTAGGTATTGGGTGGGATTAATACCGCCGCCGACGGTGGATTGATTTGGGTGCTTCCAGCCGCTTTGGCGGTTGATGGTTTGAAAGGGGATGGTACGGATGAGAAAGGGGAAGAATCCTAATGTGGCAAGCATGGTAGTGTCCTTTTTTGGTGTCAGTCATCTGAAAATGCGCTACGGGCACGACGTGCGGCTTGGTCTGCAATCTGCTTAATCTGACGGGCAACTTCGCGGGCGATGTCGGCTGGGCTTTGGCTGCCTCCGTTGATGGTAATGTTGACGGTCATACCGCCTGCGTTTGTGTGATTGAATCCTGCCGATACGGGAACTGCTCCGACAAGGGAAGGGCGCGGTTCTTCAGCTGCGGCGGGGATAATGCTCTGCAATGCGCCCAAGCCTGCTTTGCGGATTTTTTCCAGAACCCTCCATCCTCCGAAGCGGGCTACATCTTGTTGATTGAAGACAACCTCGCCTTTATGCACGATACCGGCCGCTTGGTTGACACCTCCCGCTCCTGTGTAACCGCCTGTGGAATATCCTTTGTTGGGAATGTATGCGCCTACGCCATAACCGGCTGCGCTGCCTCCCGGTGCGGTCGGTTTGGTGGAAAAGGCTTTTTTCATCCATTCCCATGCACTAGTAGCGACGTTTTTGAGGATTTGGAAGTTTTTGATGAGGATACCGATTGGGCCTAGTGCGACGGAGAGGGCGTAGGATATGGGGTTGTTGCCGCTGAATGTTTTTTTTATCCATCCCCAGCCTATGATGAGGGCGTTTTTGATGCGGTCCCAGTGTGTGGCCAGTGCAACGATTGCGCCAATCGGCCCGGTCAGGGCGTATAGGATGGGATTTTGGGCGAATGTTTTTTTAATCCATTCCCAGCCTCTGATGAAGGCGGCAGTCAATGTATCCCAATTGGTGTAAACGAGATAGATGATGCCGATTAGGGCAGTCAGCGCAAGGCCTATGGGATTTAATGTCATGAAACGTAGGGCAATGCCTAATACTTTAAGAATACTCATGCCGAATCCGCCAAAGGCAATGCGGACGGCGGCAAAGGGGACGGCAACTGCGGCAATAACTGCGGCCAGCCCTGCTAAGGCGGTCATTGCTGCGGTTGCATAAAATGCGATTTTTCCAAGTTTGGCGGCGGCCTCTGGATTTTTTGCCGACCATTCGTTGAATTTATCCAATAAGCCTGAAATGACATTCATGCCGTACTCTAAGCCTGAAAACATACTGCGCCCAAAGCCTGATTCGGTATTGAAGAGCTTATTTTTGAACATCTGCCATTTGGACGACATGGTATTGACACGAATTTCGAACTCTTTGTCGAGGCTGCCTAAAGCGTCCGGGGAGGTGGCAAGGCGGATTTGCTCGCGCCAAAGCTCTGTATTAGCGACAAGTTGGGCAAATACGCGGTTATATTCGCCGCCTGCCAAGCCTTTGAGGATGCCTGCTTGTTGCTCTTTCGGCATTTTTTGGACGGCGGCAATGATTTTTTCAAGCGTACCTTGCGCGTCTTCGACCATGCCTTTTTGGACGGATTTTGCGTCCATACCTATGCTTTTCAGGGCTTCCCGTACGGGTTTCATATCAGGCGCGGTACCCAGCCTTGTCATGAGGCTGCCGACGGCCTTTGCTGCTGTACTCGACTCAACGCCCGTACTAATAAGGGCGGAACCCAAGGCAGCAACGTGTTTTTCGCCCATCTTCGCCAAACCCATACTGCCTGATACTTCGTTCATGTAGCTGATGAGCTGGTCGCCTGAAACCAGTGCGTTGTCATCGAGATAGTTCATGACGTTGACTAGTTCAGAAGCGGCTTCTTTGGATAATTTGAAGTTTTGGCGAATGCGCCCCAACTCTTCGGCAAGAGCCTCCGGATCTGCTGCTTCAAAGGCATTTGCAGCTTTGACGGCTTCGGTCACATAGGCAGCAAGCTCTTGGCGTGGGATATTCATCTTCGCGCCGGCAGTCATCATTTTCATGATTTCGACGGTAGCCATAGGCAATCCATCGCTTAGTTTTTGGACTTCGGTGCGCATTCTGGCGATTTCTGCATGATTGAGGCTGCCATCTGCGTTTTTAAGGCTGCCGACTTGGCGAATCAGTCCCTGCATTGCATCTTCTTCTGACATGGCTGTATTGATGGCATGCCCTGCACCTTGCCTCATGGTGGCAGCCTTGCTACTTGTCCATGATGAGACACCCGATGCAATACCTGCGATGGCGGTGGCCTTGATTCGACTCTGTTGCCGTTTTTCCAGCTTTTCTAAGGCGGTGGACTGCTTTTCGATTTGGGCAGTAGTCTTTTGCATTCGGGCGGCAATCTCTGCCTGCTCTTTTTCAAGGTTTTGTCCGGATACGCCGACTTTTTCCATGTGGTCTTTGTAGCGTTTTAGCTGCGCGGATTGTTTTTCGTATTCGTTATTCAGCCTTTCGCCTTCACGGGTCAGCTTTTTGAGTTCTGCCGCCTGTTTTTTTGTGGCAACGCCCGTTTTGTCGATTTCGGCAGTAAGACGGCTTGTGGCGGCAGAATTACGGATGATTTGCTCATTCAGACGGTTGAAATATTGTTCTGCCTTGCCGATTTTTACCAGTGCGGTTTGGGCGCGCTCAAGATCACGCATTTCTTTTTTGTTTTTCGCCAATTCGCCCGACAGCCCGCTACTACTTTTTTTAATTCTGTCAAACGTTTTGCTTGCTTTGTCGGCGGCTTTGAGGATAATATTAATTGTCTTGTCTGTCATGGCTCGAGCTTTAAGATGAAACGGAAAATGAAAAATCAAATCTTGGCAGATTCGGTTTTGAATGCAGTCGATTCTGTCATTTGGTGGTATGGCGCATTATTTTGGCTTTTTGTTGCCGTCATTGCCCTTATGGTATGGATGCTTCCTTGATTATTTTGTCGATTGAAAAGGTCGTCTGAATTGATTTCAGACGACCTTTTTTATTGTCCGTCTCCTTGGCGTGCGCGTTGGATTTCGGCGGCTTTGGCTGCCCAGCGGTTAAGGGTAAAAAGATTTAGTCCTGCGAACCAGCCGATACCTCCTTTGAAAGTAATGGCGCAGAGGGCAAGGGCGTCGTCTATTGGGTAAAACGCAGGAACGTCTTCATCTTCTTCAGCCTGCCAGATGTCGGGCGCTGCTTTTATAAGGTCGGCGAACTGGCCGGCTCGGTATCGGAAGCATGGGTATAGCCCAAATCGGCAAAGGCTTCCTGAATCTCTGCTTTCGCCGAAGGTGCGGCTGAAAAAAAATCAATAGCGGCATTGAGGGCTTGTACATCTGCCATACCTAATACGCCATATTGCGCCATGCCGATTTTTGGGGTGCTGATTTTTGAGAGGAGCTTTTGAACAGTTTCGGTGTGTTTGATTTTGATGAGGTCTTGTCCCATGCCTGCCATGTCTTTGGCCAGCGGTTCGCGCAGAGTGTAGGCTTTGCCGTCGGTCAGGGTTACGGTCAGGGTATCGTCTGGGTTGATTTTGATTTTTGGTTCTTGCATTTACTTGTTCCTGTTGTATGTGTTTAGAGGCCTAATGCGGCGCGAATGCCGGCACGAACGTCTTTGTCGCCGATGATGAGTTTGTTCGCCATGAGGTCTGCTTCAAAAACGACTTCTCCATCGACGGTTTCTTTCCAGTAGGTTAGGGCATATTTGAATGTCTGCTCTCCACCTTCGGCTGCTTTGTCTTCGCTGCGTGTGGTTTCGATAATTCGGCCACGCGCTTCGCCGACCAGTGTTTGGTAGGTTTCTTCGTCTTCTTTGTGCAATGCGCCTTGATAGCGTAAGAGGTTGCCATTGATTTTGTGGCTGATGGATTTGAACAGCTCAAGATCAAAACCTTTGCTGGTCAGCTCCAGCTCTAATTTTTCAATACCATGAATAACTGTAAATTCGCCCATACCGCCGCCCGGGGTATAGTCTTCGGTTTTGAATTTGATGTCCGGGCGTTTGACGGTCATGAGGACGCCGTCTTTGTTGAGTCCGTCGGTAAAGACGTTAAAACTTTTCAAGATGCGTGGCAGCTGCATTGGGGTGTCCTTTATTACTTGTGTTTGGGGTACCTATCCCTAACCCCTCTTTGTTGGGAGAGGGGAATTATTGGGAGGCAAGGTAGTTTAGACGGTGGTCGGTTTGAGGTTGGATGCGAATTCGATAACTCGGTCGGTCAGGTTGACGATAAAGCGGTCTGATACATGTTGGTTGAGTTCGATATTCTCTAAAGGCGGGGCTACGGTAAATTCGTAGTCGAAGGCAAAGATACCGCCAGCTACGCGTTCTTTTTCGATTTTTTTGGGGTCGATGAAGACTTGCGCACCCAATAACCAGCCTTGATAGACTTTTTCGGCGAGCTTGGCATTGATGCTGTTGATGATGTCAATCATAAGGCTCGGGTGCATTGGTTTGTCCATTGCCCAGAGAAAGCTTTCGGCGATGGTCTCTTTAATTACGGAAGAGACACGGACTGTCGGTTCGAATGCCCAGGCAGGATCTGCAGAACATGTGCGGTTGCCCCAAACGCGGAAGCCGTTTTCACGGATGAGGGTGGTAATGTTGAGGTTGTTGATGGTATTGGCGTCGCTGTTGATGTCCAGAAGTCCGAAGCTGCGTGGGTATTTAAGGGCGGATACGCCTTGAATTTCGGTATTTGAAATGGATTTATGCGGACCGATTTTTTGGTCAAGCATGGCGCGTGCGCCGAGGATGCGGGCAACGGTAGCGGCAGTTTCTTG
The DNA here is from genome assembly GCF_051963655.1 of Neisseria sp. P0001.S007. Classification (NCBI taxonomy): domain Bacteria; kingdom Pseudomonadati; phylum Pseudomonadota; class Betaproteobacteria; order Neisseriales; family Neisseriaceae; genus Neisseria; species Neisseria sp. P0001.S007. The sequence goes on from NZ_JBQCUB010000001.1 coordinate 318,372, forward strand.
GGTTTTGGAAGCGCCGAATGTCATGAATTCGTTGTCAATCAGCATGAGGTTTTTTTGCCCAAACCCGTTCTTATATTGGGTCAGGGCGGTAATATTTTCTGCGCCGCCGGCGGATGCATATACGAAGCCTTCAAGAGCGTTGGCGGTTACAACCAGCTCGGCGGTTACGTCAGCGTCGTCAAGTTCGGGCGCACCGATGATTTTTGGTTTGTAACCGGTATGTGCGGGAGCTTTCGCCAGTGCTTTGATACCTGCGATAACGTTTGCTTTCTGCTCCGGTGCTTTGGTTGAGCCAGGAACGCGGACTACAACGATTTGGGCATCTGCCTGATCTGCAATTGCGTCTAGGGATTTTGCCAAGGTTCCTTTGCTGCCTGCTTTATCAATCAGGGCAGAGACGGATGTTGAAAATATGGGTTTGGTAGCGGGAAAGACTGTGGCATCAGCGTCGTCTGCGGTGGCAACGATGCCGATAATGTTGGTGGCGATATCGGAAATATGGCGCGCGCCGTGTGTGAATTCGTTGGCTGTTACGCCGTGCATGCGTTTTGCGGTCATGTGGCTGTCCGTTTCTTTGGGGATGGTCTGATTGTTGCTTTGCTTTTTATCGGTGGCAAGCGGTGGAGGTTTTGAGTGGGATTTTCAGGCCGTCTGAAGTTTTCAGACGGCCTTTGTTTGTCTTAAGCGGCGGCGATGCCAAATCCTGTCATCAATGCCGCGCCTTTGTCGGCGGCTTTGGACACATTCCCTTGTACGATTTCAAACCCTGCACCGATTCGAATTGTACGGCCTGTATTGGCAACGTGGCTGGTACCGATACGGATTTTGTCGAAAGCGGTATTCCAAGGTACAACGGCTATATGCCATTCACCGTAGGAATAGGTATTGCCTGCTCGGTTGACTTTGCCATTCACTGTGGCATTTTCCGGCATGCGTAGGGTAAAACCGTTTTCGCCATGGGTGGCTGTCACGCCGCCAACGGCAGGACTTTCGCCCGCCATCGGCAGCAGGATAAACGCTGCCCCTGGTGTGCCTCCTTTTTCAAGTTTAAACGGCATAATGACTGTGGTCGGAGTACCGGTTGCGGCACTAATTCCGCTACTCTCGATATAGCGGTGGCCTTTACCGTTTTCGCCGGCCTGTGCCTTCATGTAACGGATGTTGCCCTCTTCTCCGAATGCGCCTGTCCATCCTTCAGGCTCTCCTGCGCGGAGTGCATTGATGACGCTCTTCAGACGAGCCTCACTATTGCTGCCAACAGCTTCGGTGGCGCTGGGTTCGAGGCCGTTAAATGTGAATTTAATGGATGTTTCTGTGGCGGCAGGTGCGGGCTGTTCGTTAGCAGTGGAGGTCGGTTGTTCAGGTTCTGCTTTAGGCGTTGCTGAATCAGCTTTTGGTACTACCGTTTCTGGTGTCGGCTGTGTGACTGTTTCAGATGCTTTTCCTGCTGTCGATGCTTTGAGTTTAGTGATTTCGGCCTCTAAATCTGTCAGCTTCGCCTGCAGCAGGGTGGCGGCATAGTCAGTAGTCTGTGTATTTTTGTGGTTACGCGCACCTGTCCATACTTCTACTGTATCGGTCAGTTGGTTGTGCATGTAATTTTCGGCAACGGTGCAGTTGTCTAATTCGCCGATAGGGTAGAAGCCTGCACTTAGTAGGCCGTTTCGGTATTTAACTGTGTCAACGGTATAGGGTTGTCCTACTTCGGTTTTGCCCTGCTCGGCGTTTTTGTACGGGGTAATGTCGCAGTGATTGCCGACAATGGACGCGCCGCGCAACTTACCAATTATCATCTGGCGCATGAAGTTGCCGTCGGGTGAATTTTGAATGTAGTTCCCACGGATTTGTGCAGCCAACATTGTGCCGTAACGCGCTTCTGCGCCCACGCTCATGCCGTATGTCGATGTGTTGACGGTTGCGGTAGCCGTCGCACCTGTACCACCGCCTCCTTCGAGGGTTACGGTTGGCGGTGTGTCGTAGCGGCTGCCGATGCGGCGCAGCTTGATTTCGGTAACTTTACCGTCTTTCACTACTGCTTCGCCTTCTGCACCGAAGGCTTCCGCACCGCCTCCTGTGATGATGACTTTAGGGGCGGTGGTATAGCCGCTGCCGCCATTGGTAACGGCAAATCCTGAAACGTAGCGCATGCCGTAAAAATCGCCGAACGGCAGGGCAAATGTAAACTGGTTGCGTTCAATCAGAAAGTGGTTGTGCCCGTAGTTGCATTGCAAACCGCGCGGGGCATAGACCGTATTGTCGTTAATCAGTTGACGGCAACGCAGCCACCATTTCTTCTGATTGCGGCGAGAAAGCACTCCCAATGCACCATTAATCGGATGAATGCCGATGTTGCCGCTGACAATGGTATTCCCCGTAATTTCGATATTGCTGTCTTGGTAATAGAAACTGTACGGGTCTGCAATTTTGGAGGCGCGTCCATCCGTCGCGGCAAATACTTCTTCGATTACGGTGGAAATGCCGTAGTACATGGCACGGCCACTGTTGTTTACGATTTTGACGTTGTTGCCGGTATGAATATCCATTACCTTGCGCTTGCCAAAACCGAACACGTTGTCGTGGATGAATAGGTTGTCCATTGGCAGGTATCGGGATGTGCATTGCTGATAACCCGGATCGAGACTGACGATAGAATTATTCCAGCCACGCACATGTTCCAGATGTGCATCGGGGTGTCCGACTACAGAATCAGGGGCAAAGATGCCGCAAAGTTCGTAGCCTGATACGCGGACTGCTTCCACACCGCAGGTATAGTTGTGGGTAAAGTATCCGCCCGTGATGCGGGTATTGACGGCAACCATGCCTTTTTCGTAGGCCTTGGCGACTTCGCCGCCGCCTACATCCTCTCCGGACGGAGAACCATGTAAACCTGCAATCACTGCGCCGCCAGTAAATCCCCGTACGTCGAAGTAGCGGATTTCTGTGCCTCTGCAGTCGAACAGTCGCCAACCGTAACCGCGACTCCATACCTGACCACCGCGCCAGAGGCCGAATGTGGGTGCAACCGTGCCGTCATCTTGCGGGAATTGCGACAGGCCGTCTGAATTCCAGTAGCCGCCGACGCTGCGGTAGCGTTGGCTCGATTCGTCAATGTGCAGTTGGCGGATTTTTTCGCGGGTATATCCTTCAGGTTGTTGTACACCTGATGTATCAGCCGAATTGTTCATGTAACGGGCAACATCGTGGGACAGTGTGGTGGTATTGAAACCTGCCTCCGCCGTACCTTTCAGCGCCATACCTGTGCCGATGTGCGGTTTTTCGCGCGTCCAGCCGTCGATATGCGGAATCCATCGTTTGTCAGGGTCGGCCATGCCTGATGTGTAGCCATAGTCCTTATAGGCGCGTGTGGTAATTTTGCCGCCGTGCAGAATGGTGTTGCCCTCTGATTTGCCGCACAAGTGGAACACGTCCTGCCCCATTTCTTCCACGCAAAATTCTGTCAACGAGAAGTCGTACACATTAAAAACGGAATGATGAAAGGTAATACACGGCTGTTGGCCGTTGACTGTCAGCACCATGCCGCCGACGGAAATTTGCCGTCCGTCCGCGCCGTAGTATTCCGGCTTGTAACCTGTGTTCTTCGTTACCGGGAAAAAGCCGCCGCGCGAAGAAATAAAGACGTTAGACGGCAGACGGTCGTACCATGCCTGAATCAGACGGACAATATTCAATGCGTCTTCTTTAGAAGGATTGTTTTTGTACCAACCGTCGTAAACTTTTTTACGCAGTTCGGGTGTCAAGGCGTCCTCGATATAGAACTTACCTTTTTCAATGGCAATCTTGGCGGCAGCCTCGATTTGTTCGCCCTCGAACTTGGCCTGCTCGGTAATAATCAGTGATGGTGTTTTGACATCGGCAAAGGCATTGCCTACTGCTTCTGATACTTTGGCGGGTGTAATGAGGTGGATGTCGGACGTATTGTCGTTTAGTTTCAGACGGCCTTCTTCGTCAAGAGAGGCGGTCACGTTTGGATTTTCTGCAAGTTTTTTGGCTTTTGCGGATTCTTCTTTTGCTGCCACTACTGCATCGGCAATTGCTAATACGGCTTGATCTAATTTTGATGTCATTATTTATTTCCTAATTTTTTATACACTTCTGCCAGTGTTTCGTCGGTCAGGTCAGTGGATGCAGCTGGATTCGGAGTAGGGGCAACCGGTTGTTCAGGTCGCGTGGACGGTATGTGCTCCGTGCCGTTGCCGTTGCCGTTTTGTGTTTCTTTAATGACCTCTTTTACGATTTCCCGTATTTTTTCAGGAGATACGCCGGCGGTTGGTGTGCCTTCGGCAGGGGATACGACGACTAGCCCCTGCTCCATGATGCTGACGCGGATGGGTTCGGTACTCTCGCCGATAATGCCGCTGACGTTGGTAATGGAGGGTGCAATGTAGATTTCTCCGCGCAGGACGGTACAGACGATGCCCCCAAAAACGGCGCGTAGGTCGTATTGGCCTAATGTCCATGCGGTGTTTTGAGTCAAGTGGGCGGGGAAAGTAATAATTATTTCTTGTCCGCTGACACTGATTTGAGGGCGCAGCTCTTCGCCTGTCTGCCCGCGTACGGTCATTGCCCATTGCGCGGATTTAGGCTCGAATGGCAGGCCTCCACCGTCAAAGCCGATTCTGAAAATACGGGTATCGCCTTTGTATAAGGTCAGGTTTTTTGTCTGGATGGTCATTTGAGACTTTCAGGGAAGTGGGCTTTATGTTTTTCGCGAAAATAGGCGGCTCGGCAGTGGCTCTTCTGCCAGAAAAATAGTGCGTCAACTGCTTTTCGGATGGCTGTCCAGTGACTTTTGTTTGCTTCGACATCTTTGCGGTAGAGGCGGCTGGACAGGGTCTCGTCCGGGTAGCCGCCAAATACGGCATTAATTGTTTGGTCGGCAGCAATGGCAAGATTCTTGAAGTAGGCTTTGATGCTTGATTTCATTTTCAGACGGCCTTGTAAATCAGATATTGATTTCGGTGTTGATGACGTTGAGTTCGTCTAAGTTTTGGGCGGCTTCGATTTGTTTCTCGATGGCTTGGCGTTTGCCTGCAACGGTAGCGCAGAGGGACTCATAGGCAACGGTTTTGCGCAGGGCGGCGGCTTTGAGTTTGTCTGCGTCTATTCCGCGCGATTGGGCAATTTGATCTAAAACGGGCGTGGCCGCGCTTTTATCTACCGACCATGCGCGGGCTTCGACCGCTTGGATAGGCCAGCTCTGCACTTCAAAGGCGGGGAGGTCGTCCATTCCTGATTTTTGGGCAACAATGTTTTGGGCTTGACGGTTGATGGCACGGATTAAAGTAGCCTTGGACGCGTTTAAAAATTCGGCTTCAATTTGTGCTTTTTTGTCTTGGTTTTCCATCCATTTTTCTCCATTCCATTCGTCAAACCGTGAGGAAGGTTTTAAAAATGTCAGGTCGTCTGAAAGGCTGCCGATTTGGTCGATGATAACGGCTGTGCGATCAGTTTTTCGGTAGGCAGTTTTGCCGCGATGGTCTTCGATGAAGTCCCATCCTTCGCCGTTCCAGCGGGCAGCTTTGCCTGCGCTGATTTGAGGCGGGTCGGTGTCGATGCAACCGGCGGGAATCAGATAGCTGCCGTCGCGTGCCATGATGTCCAGATCGGCTGTGGTTTGGCCGATGTAGAGATGGTCGGCGTCAAGTTGGCAAACGGGCTTTGTCCATTGGATGTTTTGGGTCATTTTTTTACCTTTCTAAGTGGTTTAAGGCGGCTTATGCCTTGATGCATGCCAGCAGGGCGATATTTCGAGGGCGGGTTTCAATGCCGCCAGCCGGGTCGGTTTGGCCGACAGTGTCAACCGATACGGTTGACGGATTACTACCCCTGTCGGTGTCGGACATGCGGTTGACGCCGATGCCGTGGCTGTGGCTGCGGAATTCATCCGCCTGCCATGAGCCTAATGCACGATTTCTATCAATGGCTCTGCCGTCATCCCATGATCGGATAAATTCGCCGCGCAAGTCGGGCAAGTTGAAAGTGGTGCGTCCGTCACCACGGCCGTAACGTTCGCCGATGGCGGCGAACAGGTTGGCATAGACGGTACGGGATACTGCCGCACCGTTTGCTTTTAACCATCCAAATGGTGGGACATCTTGGGCAAAGTAGGCGACGGCACCAACGGGGACGCCTACATTCATCACGTTGTTATCGACACGCGCAATCAGTCCGGGCGTGTCCCAACCGATGGCAATTTGATGATTCTGCCCGCCCAAACCTACTGCACCTCCGCGTCGGATACTGTTGTCGTAGGCGGTTTTGACGGCCTTGGATGTGGCAAGACTGTCGGTACTGTCCAGATTGACGGCATCAGATTTATCGGACATAAGGGCAATTTTGACGCCACTGTATGTCAAGGTGCCGTCGTCCTTAAGTTGCAGGTATTTATTGCTTGCCGTGTTGCGCAAATAAACGTCTTTTGCCCCAGTATTGATGTCGGCAGATTTTCCATTGCCGGATACGGACAATCCCGCATTAAATACGGCTTTTGATGTAAAGGTTTTGACACCGCCGACGGTTTGGTCATTTGATAGCATGACGCCGTTTTCTTCGGTCAAGACGGTTCTCATGCCGATATAACGACCGTTGGCATCCCAAGCAGAGGTAACGAGATGATACGGATTGGACGACGAGCCGTATGAGAAGCCGATGCCGCGGGCGTGTGCGCCGTTCACTACTTCCGGATGGGCAATGTGGATTTCCATTGTTGGCAGAGCATTTCCGTCAAGCTGACGGCCATTGGATCGGTAAAATCCGCTTTTGGTATAGCCTCCGGACTGGTCTGCATAGTAGTTGGTGGTGGCGACATTCATTTTGTCAGTAGCAAGTCGGGCGGCATTGGCTTCGACCCAACTTTGATAGGCGACGCTTTCCGATCCGGATACGCGCGGGAAGTGTACGCGCCCGATTTCTCGACTTCCCGATGTAAAAACATAATTGAAGCGTGCGCCGTTTTCTCCTTCAGATACGGGGGCGGTCTCAAAACGCCAGTAGCTGCCGTCGCCATTGGTAAAACGGATTTTTTCCCATGCGTTGGTTTGAATGTTGAGCTGACCTTCTATAACTTGCGTACCTTTATTGCCAATCTTGGATTCGACTTGGGTTTTAAGGTATAAGGTGCGGTTAGCTAGTGCTTGCAGGGGTTGATTGATTGGGGCATCAGTGCCGCCTATAACGCGGTCGCCTGGTTCGATGAGGCGGACGTTTTGGGTGTATTGGTTGAGTTCTTTTGCGTTGGCCATTTTTTATCCTTTAGGGTCAGGCTATGCCGAAGTTGTAACTACCGTCGAATGTTATTTCTCCGTTCCAATAGATAGGGTGGTCCCGGTAGTCGAGGCTGTGCAGTTCGCAACGGAGAGGGACAATTCGTTCCAACCATTCTCGAAGTTTTTGGGCTTCATTATTGGTAACCGGGCGGCTTAATTTAATGCTGTATTTCGCCCATTCTCCGTTGCTGCCTCCGAATAGGTGTGTGCCGTCAAAGACGGCGTTTCCGTTCCAGTAAAGATTGGCGGTATTTTCGATGATTTGTATTTCTCCGTATCCTAGGTCACGGAAAAGGCGCCGGATAACGGATGGGGTCCCTTTGTGCTGATGCTTTTGAATATAGTTTTCTATCAGTTTTCGGCGTGCGATTTCGGTGTCGGTAATATTCCAGCCTTCATCACTGCCTATGGAGCGTTCCCATGCAAGCCATGGTATGAATTCTGGAGGGCAACTGTCGGGAATGCGGCTTTTGGTAATGACTGCGAGGTCGAAGACAGTTGCCAGTTCTTGCGATGTCAGGCGTGCAAGGGCTTGCAGGAGGTCGGTGTTGTTGGTTGGGATGACTGTCGGCATGGCTTAGGCTTCTGTCAGAATGGTTTCTGTAATTTTTATAAATTCGCCGTCTGTACACAGGATGTCTTGTCTTGGCTCTGTCAGCTCTACTTTTTTGACGCCATCTGTATCAAGTGCGCCAATGATTTTTGACAAGGCAATTTGTGCGCCGAGTCTTTTATGCTGCTCTAGCATTTGATTGAGGTCTTGAAGCTGGCGGGCTTTGACGATTTCTTTGTCTGGGCCGTCTTCATAGGTAATACGGGCGGATATGCGTATTTCTTTCGGGGTGCCGGCGTGGACGGTTACGGTATCGCAGAGTGGGCGGCGGCTTTCGTCGCTAAGATAGGCATTGACGGTTTCAAGGGTACGGCCACTAGGTATGCCTTGGTTGCTGGATGTTTGGATATAAACAGCGACTGTTCCTGGAGACACTCTGACGGCGCGGGCATCGGTAATATCGGGGGCGGCATCAAGGGCATGGGCTTCGTATGCTGCACGAGGCCCTGCCGCTGCGAGTTTCTCTGGATATAACTGGACGCGCCGGCGGAGGTCATCGTCGGTTTCGTAAACGGCTTCTGTAGGGGGATTGGTGGTTGGATCGGCAGAGATGATGGTTTTCCGCTCTATGCCTTTGGCTGCGGCAAGGTGGTCAAGATCACTTCCTTGCGCGAAGGCTAAAAGTGTTGCTGCAGCTGCTTGGTTTATGCGTTGACGCAGGATGATTTCTTGATATGCCTGTTGTTGAAGGTCGATGGTCAGTGGCTCTGATTCGAGTTTCAAGGTGGCTGCAATGGTTGGACGTATGCCAGCCGGGACGAGGGCGATGAGGTTCGCTTTTTTGCGCTCAAATATGGTCTCAAAGTCGAGTTCTTCGATGACTTTGGGGGCTGGTAGGCGGGTTAGGTCAATTTCTGCCATGTTTCTGCGTTATTGTATTTGGAATGTTTGTTCTGTGCCGTCGGTCAGGGTTGTGACTATGGTAATGGCTAGTTGTCCGTTGGCGGCGGCGGTAGGGTCAAAGTGTATGCTGCGGACGGTAATGCGCGGTTCCCATGCCGCTATGGCAGTGACGGCAGCCTGATGGCAGAGTGCTATAACGGTCTGGGTCATCGGCATGTCTATCAGCTCTGGCAGAAGGCTACCGTAGTCTTCTCGCATGAGGCGGCTACCGATGCGAGTGAAGAGTATGTTCTTTATGGATTGGGCAATGTGTTCTTTTAAGCCGATGTTGCGTCCTGTTTGGTCGTTGGTCATCTAGGCTGTCCTGTTGTGCCGCCGCTGTCGCCCTGGTGGGTGTGGGTGGTTAGGTTGACCCCGTTACTGATGATGCTGCCTTCTTCTTGGCGTATTGTGCCTTTGATAACTGCTGCCGCTCCACCTTCGCCACCACTTCCTGCCATGCCGCCCTGATATGTAAGCAGTCCGACAACGTTTAGTTTGCCTTTGATGTCTGTCTCGGGACTGTCGATAGTCAGGTGTTTGGTGTGTACGGTGGCTTTTTCTTTGACGGTAATATCGGCAGTTTTGATGCCTTTGATTTGCAGATGGCTTTTTGCGTGGTTGTATTTAAACTCTGCTCCGTCAGGCATGAGGATGATGGTTTCGTCTGGGTTTTGGGATGGGGCAGGATGTTGGGAGGTTGAGAAGCCGCAAATAATAATTCCGTTTTCGGGTTCTCCGCTGGGAGAAAGTATGATGCAACCTTCGCCGATGGAAGGTAAACGCCAAATTGATACGCCACCCGCTGCAGGAACAAAGTATGGCAACCAGTCTGTAATGAGACCGCCGTGTTGTGCGCGGATTCTGTTGGCAACAGGGTCGGTTTGGGAAACTGTGCCGATTTTTATGAGGTTTTCAATGTTGCGACTGGTCATGGGATGATGTAGTCTCCGATTTTTAGGCTTTCAGCTGCTTTTTTGCTTTCAAACATGGCTTTGCGGTCGAATTTCCAGCCGTATTCATTTTTTAGTCTGACGGTAATGAACCATAAGCCGCAAAAAAATAAGGGGCGGCTGTGGATTGCTATGACTTGGCAGGGTTCTTTGAACATGGTCTTGGTTTTGCTGTTTTTGGAAAGCCGCCGTTGTGGAGTGGCAACGGCGGCTTTTTGGGATGCCGTCTTTCCGGCTGTCATTACTCAACAATCACAAGGAACATATCACTTCAGATGACGATTTGATTTTGGCAAAGAGTGAATATGTGGGCAAGCAGATGGGGTTTTAGGTGGGTTTTTTAAGTTTTGGATATAGAAAAAGGTCGTCTGAAAACTTTTCAGACGACCTCAAAACTATTTTATCCGATACTTTTCCCGTAATGCCATCACATCTCGACCAAGGTTTTCCAGCATTTCTCGTCGCTCCTCTAAAAGCTCTGATCGGTCATAAGCGCGTTCTGTCTTATCCGTAATGCCATGCGAAAGCAGTAATTCACCCACATCTCTGCGAACCTTATAAACCTCCCTCAAATAAGTCCGTGCTAGACTCCGCAAACCGTGTGCCGTCGTATCCAGCCCCATTTTAGTACGAAGCTTTAATCTGACTGTCTCGGACGACAATGGCTTGGTAAACCCTGAACCTTCAAATAAGAATACTCCATTCACATTTAATCTTAATGCCTCAAAATAGATTCGCGTCAAAGCGGAACTTAATGGGACAACATGCGGCCTTGTTTTCATCCTTTCAATTGGAATTTCCCAAGTTCCTGCCTTTAAGTTAATTTCATCCAGACGAGTCCCTGCTGCTTCCGACGGCCGCGTCATACTCAAAAGTTGCCAATAAATTAATAGCCGCGCTCGTTCCCCAATTCCCTTCGATGTTTCTAACTTCTCCACTAAGAGTGGTAGCTCATCAAAGCGCAGTGTATCGAAATGACGTTCAGGTGGCCTATCGAATACTTGTTTTCCAATAACACTGACTGGATTTATAGTGATAGATCCATCTGCTACAAAATAATCAAACATCAATCCCAATGCACCTTTAACCCGACGTAAATATTCAAGCGCCCCGCGTTCTTCCATTTTCCTTAAAACTGCTACTATATCTGCCGTCTTGATCGAACGAATATCCTTTCCCTTAAAAAAAGGTAGTACATTCAATTCTAAAGCCGACAGTACTTGCCCTGCATAACGCGGATTTTTACCCATCCCTTGTTTGCCACCCGATTTCTTCCATTTTTCAAACCAAAGTACCAAGCAATTTTCAAAACGAAACTCTGCTCCTACGTCCGCAGAAATTGCCTTCGGATCAGTTCCATTTCTGATTTTTTCTAACATCTCCTTTCGCCATGCCCGCGCATCTGCTAGTCCGAAACGTGGAAATAAACCCAGCGTCAATGTGTTCATTTTCCCATCAGGGCGGCGGTATTGTAGCCTCCAAGACTTAGAACCTGAAGGCAAAATCCATAGGGCAAGCCCACCTCCATCTGGTAACTTGTAAACCTTCTCTTTAGGTTTTGCTGTTTTAATTTGAGACAGACTTAATGGCGTTACAATTTTTGGCATGAAGTGTTACTCCTTGGGTAATAACACATAAAATACCACAAAAAAGATAAAAGAATTGAAATATACCCGAAATGAATTTAAAGCAGATGAATAACAAAAAAGGCTAAGTTGTTGATAACTTAGCCTTTAATATGCGGTTTTAGAAGTAATGAAAAACTTATAAAAATGAAAATGGCAGAGAGGAAGGGATTCGAACCCTCGATACGCTATTCACGTATACACGCTTTCCAGGCGTGCGACTTAAACCACTCATCCACCTCTCTGTGGACTATTATCCTGACTTGTTATCAGAATAATGTAAAACTTGACTGATTGATTTATCAGTGGTGCCCAGGAGAAGACTCGAACTTCCACACCCGTGAGGATACTAGCACCTGAAGCTAGCGCGTCTACCAATTCCGCCACCTGGGCAATTTAAATTTTCTTAAGCAAAGAAGCACCAAATTATTTGGTGCCCAGGAGAAGACTCGAACTTCCACGCCCGTGAGGACACTAGCACCTGAAGCTAGCGCGTCTACCAATTCCGCCACCTGGGCTTTGCTTTATTCTTCAATTTAAGGTAGAGTTGACTACCTGAACTGCGAAGAAGCAGCTATTATATATTTTAAAAAAAGAATGTCAACTATCAAAATGAACAAAAATACTAAATCTTTAAATTTACGAGAAAAAGACCCGTATTTGGAGCGGGAGAAACAACGTTACGCTCATCCGTTGCCCAGCCGCGAATGGGTCATTGAATTATTGGAACAAAAAGGTGTGCCGACAAAAATCGAAGCTTTGGCACATGAATTGTCGATTACAGAAGATGAATATGAATTCTTCGAACGCCGTCTGAAAGCGATGGCGCGCGATGGTCAGGTGTTGATCAACCGACGTGGCGCGGTATGTGCGGCAGAAAAATTGGCATTGGTTAAATGCCGTGTCGAAGCGCATAAAGACGGCTTTGGTTTTGCCGTGCCGCTAACGCCGACAGGCGAGGGCGATTTCGTTTTGTATGAGCGTCAAATGCGCGGTGTAATGCACGGGGATATTGTTACCGTTCGTCCTGCCGGTATCGACCGCAGAGGCCGTCGTGAAGGTACGGTTTTGGATGTAGTGGAGCGTGCGCAGTCTAAAGTGGTCGGCCGTTTTTATATGGATCGCGGCGTGGCCATTTTGGAGGCCGAAGACAAGCGTTTGAGCCAAAGTATCGTACTGGAACCTGAAAGCGTGGCGCACTTTAAACCGCAATCCGGCCAGGTGATTGTGGCTGAAATTGAGACGTATCCTGAAGCGCATCGTCCTGCTGTGGCTAAGCTGATTGAAGTGTTGGGCGATTATGCCGACAGCGGTATGGAAATTGAAATCGCTGTACGCAAGCACCATTTGCCTCATCAATTCAGCGAAGCATGTGTCAAAGCCGCGAAGAAAATTCCTGATCATGTGCGTAAAACCGACTTGAAAGGGCGCGTGGATTTACGCGATTTGCCTTTGGTAACCATTGACGGCGAAACTGCGCGGGACTTTGACGATGCGGTTTTTGCTGAAAAAGTCGGCCGCAATTACCGTTTGGTGGTAGCGATTGCCGATGTCAGCCATTATGTCCGTCCTGATGACGGAATTGATGTAGATGCTCAGGAACGCAGTACCAGCGTGTATTTCCCACGCCGCGTGATTCCGATGCTGCCGGAGAAGTTGTCCAACGGTATCTGCTCGCTCAATCCTGATGTCGAACGCCTGTGTATGGTGTGCGATATGGTGATTACCTATGCAGGTAATATCAAGGAATACCGTTTCTATCCGGCAGTAATGCGTTCTCATGCGCGACTGACTTACAATCAAGTTTGGGATTGGATTTCAGACGGCCAGGATCATCCGTTTAAGCAGCAAATTGATACTCTGTATCAGTTATTTAAAATCTTACAGAAAAAACGTTTTGAGCGTGGCGCGGTTGAGTTTGAGAGCGTTGAGACTCAGATGATTTTCGACGACAACGGTAAAATCGATAAGATCGTTCCCGTTGTCCGCAATGATGCGCACAAGCTGATTGAAGAATGTATGTTGGCGGCGAATGTTTGCGCGGCAGAATTTTTGCTAAAAAACAAACATACGGCTTTATTCCGCAATCACTTAGGCCCAACTCCCGAAAAACTGGCCACTTTACGCGAGCAACTTGGTTTGCTGGGGCTGAGTTTGGGTGGCGGCGATAATCCGACGCCAAAAGACTATGCTGCGCTTGCCGAGCAATTTAAAAACCGTCCGGACGCGGAGCTGTTGCAAGTGATGATGTTGCGTTCTATGCAACAGGCGGTTTATGAGCCGCATTGCGATGGTCACTTTGGTCTGGCTTATAGCGCATATGCACACTTTACTTCGCCTATCCGCCGTTATCCGGATTTGACGGTCCATCGTGCCATTAAGGCTGTGTTGAACGGACAAACTTACCAACCCAATAAAACCTGGCAGGCTTTGGGCGTGCATACCTCTTTCTGCGAGCGCCGAGCCGATGATGCCAGCCGCGATGTGGAAAACTGGCTGAAAACTTATTATATGCGCGACAAAGTCGGCGAAGTCTTCAGTGGTAAGATTTCGGGCATGACCAGTTTCGGCATTTTTGTAACCTTGGACGATATTCATATCGATGGCTTGGTTCATATCAGCGATTTGGGAGAGGATTATTTCAACTTCCGTCCTGAAATTATGGCGATTGAGGGCGAACGCAGCGGTGTCCGTTTCAACATGGGCGATACGGTCACTGTAAAAGTCGCGCGAGCCGATTTGGATACCAGTAAGATTGATTTGACCTTAATCAGCGGCGGTTCAGTCAGTAAGAAACGCGGCAGTAGAAAAGCAAAGCCTGTAAGCAAACCAACAGCTGCTGACAAGCCTGTCGAAAAGCGTAAGCGTAAACTTTCGGCTAAAGAAATTGATGAAGCGTTGGCCGCTCCTGTGAAGGCAAAGAAGAGCAAGGTGAAAAGTAAACCTGCCTCCAAGCCTGCCAAGACAAGCAAACCTAAAGCCGTAAGTAAGAAAAAAGTGCAGGCGAAAACAGCTTCCGTCAAAGCAGGGGGTAAAAATAATGCTCAAGGCAAAAGCGTGAAGATTAAAGTGAAGAAAGCTGCTAAGAAATAAGCTGCATTCAATTCAGGCCGTCTGAAAAATTTCAGACGGCCTGAATTTGTGATTTTATGAATAAAACTAAGGATAAATAAGATGATAAAACTATACGGTATTCCCAATTGCGATACGGTTAAAAAAGCGCGCAGTTGGTTGGCGGAAAACGGCATTGAGTTTGAGTTTGTAGATTTTAAGAAAAACGCCCCGACTGCCGAATTGATTGATGGCTGGATGGAGCAGGTAGCTTTGGAAATTTTGCTCAATAAAAGAGGCACGACTTGGCGCAAGTTGGATAAAGATGCGCAAGAATCTGCCGCCACAAAAGAAGGTGCGATTGCTTTAATGGTGGAAAATCCCAGCATCATCAAGCGGCCTGTATTGGTCAAAGAAGGACAGGTTCATGTCGGATTTTCAGTAGAAGCGTATCAGGAAATTTTCGGATAAGGCATTTTTAGGTTTTTAGGCCGTCTGAAAAAGCAAGCCTCGAAAAAATACGTTACAATACGCGCTTTGAGCCTGTTTTCAGGATTTTAAGATTTTTGCGGCAGCATTTTCAGGCTGCCGCGCCAAACTTTTCTTTCGGATAAATATGTTCCATATTGTTGAAAAATATAAAACACCCGCCCAGATTGTTTTAGGTATCATCGGTCTGACCTTTATCGGATTCGGTGCCAATAACTTGTCTTCGCCGGGTTCTGATTACATTGTCAAAGTCGGGGATGAGAAGGTCAGCGAGCATGCTTTACAGATTGCGATACAAAATGAGCAGGCTGCCGGCAATAATGCGCCTTCGCGTGATGCGATATTCCAATCTTTATTGCAAAGAGCTTACCTGAAGCAGGGTGCCAAGCTGATGGGCATTGCTGTGTCTCAGGAACAAATCAAGCAAGTTATCGTGGATGATCCGAATTTCCATGATGCTTCCGGCAAATTCAGTCAGGATTTGCTCAAGAAGTATTTGGATCAGCGCAAAATGACCGAGGATCAGTTTGTTGAAGATATCCGCGAACAGTTCCAGTTGCAAAATCTGTTGAATTTGGTGCAAAACGGTGCGTTGGTCAGCGATGCGCAAGCGCGTCAGTTGATTAACCTGACCCAAGCCACCCGTACCATCCGTTCATTTACGTTCAGCCCTGAAGCATTTGCGGCGCAAGTAAAAGTAGATGATGCGGCTTTGCAAAAGTATTATGAAGCTCATAAGAAAGATTACTTAATTCCTCAAGCCGTTAAGCTGGAATATGTGGCTTTGAACATCAAGGATTTGGCTGACAAGCAAACCGTCAGTGCGGAAGAAGTACAAGAAGCTTACGACAGTAAAAGCGTAGATTTGTCGCCAAGAGCCGAAATTGCGCATATTTTCATCCCGGTTATGCCTAACGGAGATGAAGCAAGCAATGCAGAAATTAAAGCCGAAGTGGACAAAATGGCTGCAGAACTCAAAGCGCATCCAGATGCTTTTGCCGAGCTGGCAGCCAAGTACTCCAAAGATTTGTCCAGCAGCAACAAAGGCGGCAACTTGGGCTACCTGAGCAAAAGCGGCGGCAGCGGCTTTGGACCTGAATTTGATAAGGTGGCATTTGCATTGGGCAAAGGCGAAGTCAGCGATACCGTTAAATCGTCTTTGGGTTATCACGTCATTAAGGTTTTGAATGTCGAAGCTGAGCCGACTTTGGAACAAGCCAAAGCGCGTATCGAAGCAGCCTTGAAACTGAAAAAAGCAGCTTCTGCCTTTAATGCTGCGAAAGAAAAATTGGGTGAAGATGCCTTCAATGATCCATCTTCTTTGGCAAAAGCAGCCGCCAATTCAGGTTTGAAAGTGGAAAACTTAGATGAATGGGTAACCAAAGCAGGCGCAAAGGAAGCCGGCTTGCCTGAAGCATTGATTAATGCCGCGTTTAGTGATGATGTACTGAAGAAAAAACACAATTCTGAAGTGATCGCCATCAACAACGATAGCGTTTGGGTCATTCGTGCGAAAGAAGTGCGTGAAGAGAAAATTGCACCATTTGCAGAAGTCAAAGACACTGTCCGTGCAGCATATCAGCGCTCTGAAGCTGCCAAACTGGCAGAGAAAAAAGCCCAAGAAACTTTGGCTGAGTTGAAAGCCGGTAAAGCTGCTGATGTTCAATGGTCGCCTGTTTCGCAATTGAGCGCGCAAGATGCACGTAAAACCATGTCTCCGGAGGCTTATGCGGCTTTGCTGAAAGCGCGTCCTGTCGGCGGCAAACCTGCGTATACATTGTTGGAAGGTATGCCTGCGCCGGTGATTATGGAAGTTCAGAGCGTTTCTGCTCCTGAAAATGCCGATTCACAGATTCCGGCTTCCAAACAGGCTTTGGTTCAGCAGCTTTCCGCCAATGTTTTCGATGCCTTGCTCCAGTATTTGGGTAAGAAAATCGATCGTACGCAAGGTGCACAACAAGTTAATAATGCTGCCGAATAAGCAGAATATTAGAGTAGGGCAGCCGGATAGATTCCGGCTGTTTTCTTATTTTTAGCTATCTTTTAAAAGGCCGTCTGAAATCATGAGTAAAAATCCTGATGCCTTTGTCCGCTTGATTAATGCATTAAAAATATTGCCCAATGTCGGCCCGAAATCTGCTCAACGCATGGCTTACCAGCTTTTACAGTACAAACGTGAAGAAGCGCAGGAGTTAGTGGATGCTTTGCAATTTGCCTTGAAACAGGTGCAGCATTGTCGGATGTGCAACACATTTTGCGAAGGCGATTTGTGTGAAATTTGTGCGGATGAAAAACGCGAGAAAAGCCGCTTGATGATTGTGCACATGCCGGCGGATGTTTCCAGTATGGAGGCGGCTAATTGTCATGATGGCCTGTATTTTGTTCTGATGGGGCAAGTCAGTCCGGCGCAGGGCATGGATATTTCGGCAGTGGCATTAGATAAGCTGGTTGCCCGTTTGCAGGCGAGTAATATTGAGGAAATTATTATTGCCACCAACTTCACAGCCGAAGGCGACGCGACAGCGTATGTATTGGCGGAATTGTTTAAAAATCTTCCTTATAAAGTCAGCCGGTTGGCAAGGGGAATCCCTTTGGGCGGCGAGATGGAATATGTGGATGCCGGTACTTTGGCGCAGGCTGTTTACGATAGAAGAAATATCCAATCTTAAATGGCAATATAAAAAGGCCGTCTGAAAGTCTTTCAGACGGCCTTTTTATTGATTAAATCAGATTATTTGCAGCTGACGCCTTGAATTTGAGGCGTATCGCCGTTGCCGACTTTGAATGCGCATTTGGTTGCGCTGCTGCCGGATACGGTAACAACACCGTTTCCGCTGTTGAGGCTGACAGGTTCTTTTACGCCCATGCCGACAGCAGTAGCTGCCAGTTTTTGAACATCGGCGTCGGAGTAAGCGGTATTGTTTGAACTGATTTTGATTTCTTTGGCGGCATATGCATTGAAGCTGAATGACAAACCTACAGCTACAGATACGAGGGCCAAGAATTTTTTGCTGTTCATTAGTGTATTTCCTTTTTGATGGTGACAAAGTGTGTCACAGCTTCAGAATAAGGGCGATTGGCAGATTGTGCAAGTTTTTCGGCGGAATTTACGGGAAGATACATGGTTTTACATACACTTTATCCCTGAATGCTACATCAGTTGGGCAATCGGACGACCTGTCGGTTTTACGGTACAATAAGTATTTTTTGACAAACGAATGAGGCATTTTTGAATGGCTTCTTTAGAAACTTGGATAGGCCTGCGCTATCTGCGTGCGAAAAAACGCAACGGCTTTATGTCATTTATTACCATGATTTCAATCGTAGGTATCGCCTTGGGCGTAACGGCTCTGATTGTGGTGTTATCGGTAATGAATGGATTTCAGAAAGAGATACGCGGTCAATTGTTGAACGTCGCACCTCATGCAGAAATCGGCTATTACGATGTCGGCAGTGCGCCGGGTTGGCAGAGTTTGCGCGAATTTGTAAAAGGCAAAAAGGAAGTGTTGGCTAGCGCGCCTTATGTTTCCGATCAAGCTTTGCTTGCCAATGCCGGCGAAGTGCGCGGTGTGCAGATACGCGGTATTTTGCCCTCTGAAGAAAAAAATGTCGTTGATTACGGCAAGGATATGCCGGCCGGCAGTTTTGACGATTTGAAGCCGGGCGAATTTGATATTATTTTGGGTCAAGGGCTTGCTGAGGCATTGGGCACGGAGATTGGCGGCAAGGTTACAGTGATTACGCCAGAGGGTAATGTTACTCCTGCCGGCGTGGTGCCACGCTTGAAGCAGTTTAATGTGGTTGGTGTGGTAAAAACCGGTGTTTATGAGGTCGATAATACCTTGGCCATGACGCATATCAAGGATGCGCAAGTCTTGTATCGTCTGGGAGAAAATGTCGGTGGGCTGCGTTTGCGACTGGCTGATCCTCAGAATGCACCATCTTTCATTGCCAAGTTGATTCCCGATGCTAAAAAAGATGAAGTATGGGTGCGTGACTGGACGTTTAACAACCGCAGCTATTTTGAAGCCGTTGAGTTGGAAAAACGCATGATGTTCATTATTTTGACACTGATTATCGCAGTTGCTGCGTTTAACCTTGTCTCGTCTTTGGTAATGGCGGTAACGGAAAAACAAGCCGATATTGCGATTTTGCGCACTTTGGGTTTATCCCCGGGCGGTGTCATGAAGATTTTCTTGGTGCAAGGTGCATTTGCAGGTTTCTTTGGTACGCTTGTGGGCGTGGTATGCGGTGTATTGCTGGGTTGGAATGTCGGCAAGATTGTCGCGTTTTTTGAAGACCTGTTTGGCGTGCATTTGATTAACTCTCAAGTTTATTTCATCGATTACCTGCCTAGCGATGTGAACTTGAAGGATGTCGCCGTTATTGCCTGCATTTCGCTTGGTTTGGCATTTATCGCCACACTGTATCCGAGCTGGCGTGCCGCAAAAACCCAACCTGCGGAGGCTTTGCGTTATGAGTAAGACAATTTTGAAATGTACCGGCGTTGGCAAAAGCTATAATGATGGCGCATTGAATGTACAAGTGTTGAATCATTTAGATTTTGAAGTTGCCGAAGCTGAAAGCGTGAGTATCATCGGTTCGTCAGGCAGCGGTAAATCTACGTTGCTGCACCTTCTTGGTGGCTTGGATATGCCGTCTGAAGGCAAGGTAATACTGATGGATCAGGATTTGGGCGGTTTGAGCCAAAAACAGTTGGGCGAATTGCGCAACCGTTATTTGGGCTTTGTGTATCAGTTCCACCATCTATTGCCTGA
This sequence comes from Neisseria sp. P0001.S007, assembly GCF_051963655.1. Lineage (NCBI taxonomy): Bacteria > Pseudomonadati > Pseudomonadota > Betaproteobacteria > Neisseriales > Neisseriaceae > Neisseria > Neisseria sp. P0001.S007. Next base: position 338,049 of record NZ_JBQCUB010000001.1, read on the forward strand.
GTTTTCTGCGTTGGAAAATGTCATGATGCCGCTTTTAATCGGCAAAATGCCCAAGGCGATGGCTGAGGAGAAGGCTGTCAAGATGCTGAAAAAGGTTGGCTTGGACAAGCGTATGCTGCATCGTCCGAGCGAACTTTCCGGCGGTGAGCGTCAGCGTGCGGCGATTGCCCGTGCTTTGGTTAATGAGCCGAAATGCCTGTTGGCAGATGAGCCGACGGGGAACCTTGACCGTAAAAATGCGCAAAATGTGCTGGACATGATGCTGGATTTGAAACGCGAATTAAACACCAGCCTGATTGTGGTAACCCATGATGACGAGCTGGCTGAGCGTTTCGACCGGGTAATGACCATGAAAGATGGCAGTCTGCAAGTGTTGCAATAAGGTTATTATTTCAGGCAAATATTTTATGCTTTGAACGGTATAATAGAGGCCGTCTGAAAAATAGGTTTTCATTTATGGAAACGCTGTTTTTCAGACGGCCTTTTTTTTTTCGTATCAATCAATCCTGAGCCATGAATCCGACCGACTCTATCCTTTCCTCTGCCGCAGATGCGGCTATAGCATTTTTCCGTCGCCACGAAGTACAGGGTGCATCCGCTATTGAGCCTTATGTGGTGCGACTGTTTACAGCCTTGCAAAACGGGCATTCGTTTGTTTATTTGGATAAAGCGGATGTTGATGCCTTAAGCAACTTGCCGAATTTGGTCGGCAATGCGGATAAACCGCTTATCCTGCAAGGCCGGAAATTGTTTTTAGGGCGGATGTGGCAGTTGGAGCATGATTTGGCTGTCGAAATCAAACGGCTGGCAAGTGCCGAGGCGGAAGAAGTGAATTTCATGGCGGCTTCAAAAAGCCTGAGCGACTGGTTTGATCCTAAATACAGCAAAGAGCAGAGGGATGCTGCGGCTTTGGCCTTGCTGCAAAACTTTATGCTGATTACCGGCGGGCCGGGTACGGGGAAGACGACGACCGTAGCAAAGCTTTTGGGTCTGATTTGCAATAACAGTACGAAGCTGCCCCGTATCGCGTTGGCGGCACCGACGGGCAAAGCGGCTGCGCATATGGCACGGGCTTTGCAGCGTGCTTTGGACGGTTTTGATTTGTCTCCGAGCGTCAAAGCGCATCTGGAAAACTTGGAAGGGCAGACTGTTCATCGTTTGTTGAAATTGCGGCCGCCGCAAATGCGCCCTGCGTTCAATCATGAACATCCGCTTGCTTTGGATGTTTTGGTGGTGGATGAGGCCTCAATGTTGGATTTACCGCTGGTGTTGGATTTATTGCGCGCCGTGCCTACCGGCTGTCGTCTGGTGTTGCTTGGCGATGAAAACCAGTTGCCGTCGGTTGGCTTGGGAGCCGTATTGGCGGCATTGTCGCGCCCGACGGTTTTGGATAAAGAAACCGCTGAAAAGCTGGAAGTGTACCTGCCCGATCATGGTTTTGAGATTAAAGGGCAGCCACAGGCTTTATCGCAAAACAATGCCAAATTGACATTCAGCCACCGTTTTGGTGCAGACAGCGGTATCGGCTGTTTGGCAAGGGCGGTGGTGTCCGGGGAAAAGCAAACTGCGGTCGAACAGTTTGACAAGTTCCCCAAAGAATTGGAAATGAAATCAGGCCGTCTGAAAGAGCAGGTTGCCTTGCTGTATCAAAAGCAACAGGATTATTGGCAGGCCGTGGCAGAGAATAATGTTGCACTTGCCTATGGTCATGCGGCCGATGTGGTGGTATTGGCGGCTTGGCGGCAGGATGCGGATGATTTGAATCAGGCTTATCGAGAATACCTGCAACGGCAAGGCAAGGTTTCGGGCGAAACGCCTTGGTTTGCTGGACAAATCATCATGATTACGCACAATGATTACATGCTGGAAGTGTTTAACGGCGACATCGGGCTGATTATGCCGGATAAAGAATCGTTGAATGGCTTGTCTGCATATTTTCCTGAGAAAGATGGATTCAAAAAAATTGCCATCAGCCGTTTGCCCGATTTTGAATCGGCTTTTGCCATGACGGTGCATAAGAGCCAAGGTTCGGAATATCGGGAAGTATGGCTGTTGCCGCCGTCAGTACCTGCAACGACGGAGAGTGAAGAAGAGGCCAGAGGTTTGGATAAGGCTTTGCTTTACACGGCCATTACCCGTGCGCGTGAACGTTTTGTATTTTGGGGAAATGCGGAGGAATTATGTAAAGCTGTGGAATGCCATCAAAAACGCAGGACGGCATTGGCCGATGCCTTGAAATGGCAGTTTGAACAGCCTGATGAGCAGGCTTCCGTTTGACCTGAATCAAGAGGCCGTCTGAAAGAGGATAAAGCGTTTAAATCTGCTTGACTGATTACACTAATTTACATACGATAAAAATAATTAGTAAATAAAATGAATAATTTATACGAAATTCATAATTTTGTACGCTTTATCGAATACTTCACTTTCAATACCTTCTTTTGGAGAGTCGGCATGAAATTTCAAACCAAACTGATTGCAACCTGTATTTTATTGGCTTCATCATCTTATTCTTTGGCAGAGAATGCTGATGGCGGACGTGATGCGGCGGCTTTGGCCACCACCAACGATTACGTCAATTCCGGCAGTATCATTCGCAAAGATGACGATAAAATCAGCATTTTCAATGATTTGTTGACTGTAAATGGTGGCTTGCGCGTACGTGCGGATACCAAAGACATCAATGCCAATAACAGCGGCATCAATCCGACACCTGAAGATACCAATGCCAACTTCAATGCAGAGTTTTGGTTACGCGCAAAACTGTACAAAGATTGGAAATTGGTTGCCCAAATCGAGCCGAATATTGATTTGGAAACCGGTAAATTCAACGGTGATCATGATGTGCCGGTGAATAAACTGTATGCCGAAGGTACTTTGTACAACAATATTAAAGCGCGTATCGGTAAATTTGGTGCGTTCTCTTCATACGGCCGCGTATGGGATACCGAAGTAACCGGCGGCGAAATCTTCTTCGACAATAAAACCCTGCCTACCAAAATCTATGCAGGCCGCCGCACTGGCAATCTGAACGACAACGCATGGGGCATTGGCGGCCGCCGCAGACATTTTGCCGCGGTGCAAAGCATGTTGCCTGTGAATGAGAATATCAACGTCGGCGCAACCGTCAGCTACATGAAAGACATCGATGTACGCGGTGCGAAGAAAAATGCGGTCTTCGGAGAAATCGGTACGGACATCAAGTTTAATGACGATTGGCATTGGATGGCTGCAGTCAGTAAGTCCAATATCAAAGCCTATAATGATGCCGGACAAAAAATCAAAAATGATGGCGTGTTCACTGAAGTGCGCTATAAATCAGCCGATTGGAACGTCCGCAATTCTTACGACGTATTCTTGAACTACCGCCGTGTCGGTTCGTTGTCCGGTGTCTCTTCTGTTGAGGATTACAGCAAAAACGTCCAAGGCGTGCAAATCGGTGCGACCTATATTCCTTGGAAAAACTGGAAACTCAAAGGCTTCTATTTGGCCGGCAAACAGGTTACGCCTACTGTCGGCACGGATAAGCAGGACGTAAACGTTATTCGTGGTCAGTTAGAATATAAATTTTAATCATTACAAATAAAAAAACAGGCAGGATGTCCTGCCTGTTTTTGGTTTTCAGACGGCATGGATATAGGGCCATCTGAAACAATGGATGAAACGTTTTACCAGCTATCGCGCTTCATACGGTCAAGCTGACGGCGGTCGCGTTTGGTTGGGCGTCCGTCCGGATAAGCGGCACTGATGCGGCCGGCTTGGTCGAGCTGTTTTTGAGCTTCGCGTTCGGCAGCCGTTTTCATGTCTTCTTCGTAGAGTAAACGCGCTTCCGGTGCCGGGCGGCGTTGATGATTGAGCGCGGCAACTTTGAATTTGTAGGGTAGGGAGTTCAAAGTCATGTCGATGGTGTCGCCGGCAGAAATATTTTTGCTGTTTTTCACCTTTGAGCCGTTTACCAAAACCCTGCCCAGCTCAATGTGTTTTTGTGCCAGCGCGCGGGTCTTGAAAAAGCGCGCAGCCCACAGCCATTTGTCCAAGCGCATGGACGAATTGTCATGATCGTTTTTCATAGCCTGTTTGAAATGATTGAACTGAATTGAAGTTTATCATAAGATACGGCACTCCATGATTTTAGTGCAGATATACTATTTATTTGTTAAAGGCCGTCTGAAAGATTTTTTATTGCAAAAGATGGCAGTTTCCCTTTGAGAAATGCTGTCAAATACGTCTGATTAGCGTATCATGTCAGCAACCGTTACCGAGAGCTTTGTTTTATGAAACCCGTTTTTTTGGACTTCGAACAACCCATCGCCGAATTAACCAATAAAATCGACGAGTTGCGATTCGTACAAGACGAATCTGCCGTTGATATTTCCGACGAGATTGCCAGACTGCAAAAGAAAAGCAGCGAGTTGACCAAGTCGATTTTCAGCAAGCTGACTCCGGCTCAAATTTCACAAGTGTCCCGCCATCCGCAACGTCCTTATACTTTGGACTATATCAACGGTATTTTTACCGATTTTGAAGAGTTGCACGGCGACCGCCATTATTCTGACGATCATGCCATTGTCGGCGGTTTGGCACGTTTCAACGGCCAAAGCGTGATGGTCATCGGCCATCAGAAAGGCCGCGATACCAAAGAAAAAATCCGCCGCAATTTCGGTATGCCGCGTCCCGAGGGTTACCGTAAAGCACTGCGCTTGATGCAGACTGCCGAAAAATTCAATATTCCGGTCATGACCTTTGTCGATACGCCGGGTGCGTATCCGGGCATCGGCGCGGAAGAACGCGGCCAGTCTGAAGCCATCGGCCGTAATTTGTACGAACTGACCCGCCTGCATGTGCCGGTATTGTGCACCATCATTGGCGAAGGCGGCTCGGGTGGCGCGTTGGCAGTGGCTGTCGGCGACTACGTCAATATGCTGCAATACTCGACTTATTCGGTGATTTCTCCCGAAGGTTGCGCCTCTATTCTTTGGAAAACTGCTGAAAAAGCAGCAGATGCCGCGCAAGCATTGGGTATTACCGCCAAACGCCTGCAAGAGTTGGATGTCATCGATAAAGTAATTGATGAGCCTTTGGGTGGCGCACACCGTGATTTTGAAACCACGATGAAAAACGTCAAAACCGTTTTGGAACAGCAATTAAGCGAAGCGCAAAGCATGACCATGCCTGACTTGCTTTCTCGCCGTTTCGACCGCATCATGGCTTACGGTAAATTTACCGATAAATAAGTTTGATTGTTGAAAAAGCAAGCAGATGGCGCCACTGCTTGCTTTTTTTGTGTTCTATTTTTGAGTAACTCACAATTTCAGGCCGTCTGAAATGTCGCAAGTATTCCCTGATTTCCTATTTAAAAGTTTTCAAGCAGCTTTTCCTAATTTGCCGAGCCATACTGTTGTTGAAGTTGGCTTGAGTGGCGGATTGGATTCTGTCGTCCTGCTGCATCTTTTGCATCGGATGCGCGAATTTCGCCATTTTGATTTGCGTACCGTCCATGTTAATCATGGTTTAAGCAGCAATGCTGACACTTGGGCTAAATTTTGTCAGGATTATTGTCGGGGTTTGAATGTTGTTTTGCGAGTGTGTCGTGTCAATGTGGAAAAACAAGGAAAAGGTTTGGAAGCGGCGGCTAGGGCTGCACGATATCAGGCATTTTCAGACGGCCTGAGGAAAATTATTGTTTTGGCCCACCACCGCAATGATCAAATCGAAACATTTATGTTGTCGGCTGTGCGCGGGGGTGGATTGCGCGGTATGGCGGCCATGCCGGTATGGCGTGATTTAAATGAAGAGGTTCAAATTTGGCGACCGCTTTTGGCATTTTCCCGTCAGGAACTGGCTGAGTATGCGCAACAATGGGGATTATCTTTTGTTGAAGACGAAAGTAATGAAGACTCCGGCTATTTACGCAATTGGATGAGAAATCAGGCTTTGCCGCAATGGCAGCAGCGTATTCCGAATTTTGAACAGCAAATTTGTGCCAATGTTCGATTATTGCAGGAAGATTTGCAGCTTTTAGATGAATTGATTGAGTCTGAATACCAGCGCATCAGTCCAAACGGCATATTCAGCATCAGTCTGTGGCGGCAATGTACGCCGCTTTTGCGTCGTCGTTTGCTTTGGTATTTTTTGCGAAAGCAAACGGAATCATTGCCTTCTTATCACAGTATTGTCGATTTTGCCCGAGTGTTGGAAACCGCAGATCAGGCGCAGTTGAATTTGTCAGACGGGGAACTGGTCGCATATCGGGACAAGCTGTTTGTTTGTCAGGAAAGTGAGTTTCAAAACCTTCCTTGGTGTAATGGCAGGGAAGTTCGAGGCCGTCTGAAAGATATTTTGTTGGAAAATGGTTTCGTTTTATTACCGTTTAAGGGAGGTTTGTCAGAAGAGGAGTTGGAGAGGCCGGCGGTACTTCGAAGTGTGGTCAAAGGTGATGTGATTCATTCGGGACAGAGGGAAAAATCAGTCGAAAAACTATTGCAAGAGTGTCATATTGTGCCATTTGTCCGTAAATATTGGCCGATTATCCTAAGTATGGGCAACAATTGCCTTGCTGTTGTTAATCTTCGGGTGGGAAGCGATGTTCGAATGGAACAAGGTTATTTACCTGTTCATGAAAAGTTAGCCAAATATATAGCAAAAAATAAAGGGGTTGACTCTAAGTTTAGTAACTATTAGTAATTAAACTACTTTTATTAAGTCCATGTATATCAAGAAATATAGTCAATGTTAGAGTATCTGTACGAATAAACTTTAGCAATTGAGTGTAATCTCGTGGAACTATTTCAAAGCGTTGCTGTCTTTACTGTGCACAGCACGCTTTACTATTTTTGGTTTAAAGCAGTAAAACGATTAAAGGTTGAATATGAACGATCGCCAAATAGATCAAGTTTTGGTGGAGCGCGCACAGAAAGGTGACCATAAGGCATTCGAGATGCTGATGTCCAAGTATCAGCGTCGGCTAAACAGACTGATTTCCCGTTTTATTCAGGACGAGCACGAAGTACACGATGTAACCCAAGAGGCAATGATTAGGGCTTATCGTGCATTGGCAAATTTTCGTGGAGAAAGTGCATTTTATACATGGCTGTACCGTATCGGTATCAATACGGCAAAGAATTTCCTGACCACTTCGGGTCGTCAGTTTTTTGTCAGCTCGGAAGCAGCCAATGAGGAGGGAGATGTTCTTGATTTAACCGATCAGATTGCGGATTACCATACGCCGGAAGCTGAAATGATGAATCGGGAAATCTTGCAGACCGTCGAAGCAAGCATTGCGCAACTGCCAGACGATATGCGTCAAGCCATTACGCTTAGGGAAATGGATGGCTTGTCTTACGAAGAAATAGCTCGGGTAGTGGATTGTCCGATAGGTACTGTACGTTCGCGTATTTTCAGAGCGCGTGAACTGATTGCAAAAGATTTGCGGCCGCTGTTGGATACTTCTGAAGATCAAAGGTGGTAATAAAAATGAACGACAAAACAAATAAAGCATTGGAGTATGTGTCTGCATTGATGGACGGTGAAGCATTGACTGATGAGATGCTGGATGCCGTATTGGCAGACGAGGAAGCTATGCGCGCTTGGCATGAGTACCACATTATCGGCGACTGTATCCGTCAGGGTGCGGCGGCGAGTATTGCCGGTGAAACCATGCAAAGCAAAGCATTTACAGTGCCTCAAGCCGAAGCTGAAGGCAAACAGGAAAAATATGCTCAGCGTGAAGCGGCTAATAGCGGCTTCTTCAAATTCTTTGCGGCCGCTGCCAGCGTGTGTGCGATTGCTGTTGCAGTATGGCAATTTACACCGCAAACTTCTCGTGACGCTATGCCTGTTGCAGAGAAGTCTAATATTCAGCCTGCCCAAAATATTATTCCGGTAAGCGGTACGCCTAGTGATAAAGCAGCTTCAGAGCCTGGCGAGACTGTTGTGCCGAATGCGGCAAAAGACGGTAAAATTGAAAACCGTCCGACTGTCCGTACCGAGCAAAAAAATGAGCAGCAGACTGTTGTGCAGTAAAAAATGAAATCATGCAAAACCCTTGCTTCATTGCAAGGGTTTTTTATTTCCGAAGTAAAACCATCAGGCCGTCTGAAAGCATAGCTTCAATGAAGTCAAAACAGTTATAATGCGCTCCATGAAACTGATTACCTCTGCTCAAAACGAACAGCTCAAACATTTATTCCGTCTGCTGACGCAGGCCAAAGCAAGGCGTGAAAGCGGTGAAACCGTATTGGAAGGCGTACATTTGCTGCAAACTTATTTGCAAAGCGGCGGTACGCCCAAACAGGTTTATCTGCCTGAAAAGAAACAGCAACATCCTGAAATTCAAGAAATTACAGCGCAGTTGGACGAGGGATCAATTACTTGGGTCGGTAACGAAGCGCTGTCTAAAATCACCAGTTTGACCGATGCCGATGATGTGATGACTTGGATTGATATTCCGCAGCAGGCAGGCTTGCCTTCAGACGGCGATTGCGTGGTATTGGAGCGGGTACAAGACCCAGGCAATGCAGGCACGATTTTACGCAGCGCGGCGGCGGCAGGAGTCAAGCAAATTGTGTGCAGCAATGATTCCGTGGATATCTGGTCGCCCAAAGTGTTGCGAGCGGGGATGGGTGCGCATTTTCTGCTGTCTATTTTCAGCCGAGTGGAATTATCCGCTTGGATGGAAACGTATCAGCATCAAATTTGGGCAACTGCCTTAGGGGAGCGCAATATCGGTTTGTATGAAATGGACCTCAGTCAACCTTGTGCTTGGGTGTTTGGCAACGAGGGCAGCGGCGTGAGCGAAACGGTAAAAGAGAAGGCCGATGCCTGTGTCAAAATCCTCATGTTGGGGCAAACCGAATCCTTGAATGTCGCGATGGCGGCGACGGTTTGTCTGTTTGAACAAATGCGGCAGCGTATCCATGCCCAGGCCGTCTAAAAACAATAATACGATTTTATTTTAAGGAACAAAAATGCAAATACTGACTTTTGATGAAGCGGCACGCAGCCGCTTAATGGAATTGCTGGATGCCAAATCCGAAGCCCACAACACCATGCGTTGTGATGAAGTGCAGGGTTTCATGATGGCTTTATTGAGCGGTCCGGACGCTTTGAATCCGACCAACTGGCTGCCTGAGATTTTGGGTGAAGAATCTTTGTTTGATGCCAAAGAGCGCACTGAAATCGAGCGTTTGGTCATGGCAATGGCCGCCGATATGCGCATGAAGCTCAACGAAAAAATTCTGCCTGATTTGTGGTTTTATGAAGATGAAGCCGGCAATCCGGATTTCTACACTTGGTGTAACGCCTATCTTTACGCACTGGATATTGTGCCTACCGATTGGTTTGAAGCAGTCGATCAGGAAGAGTTTGAAGATTTGTTCTATCCGATTATGGCTTTGGGTGGCATCTATGACGATGAGGAAAACGGCGAAGTTATCTTGCATCTGAATGAAAAAGAGCTGACTCAGCTGGAGTCTGATTTGCCGCATGTCTTGCTGGATATTTACTGGTACTGGCAGGCCATCATCAATAAGCCGCAAACCGTTCGCCGCGAAGGCGAAAAAGTGGGGCGCAACGATCCTTGCCCATGTGGCAGCGGTAAAAAGTACAAAGCCTGCTGCGGCAAATAAACAGCGAAATAAAAAGGCCGTCTGAATGCTTGAAATTCAGACGGCCTTTAATGTTTTTTATTTAGAAGAATGAGGCTAACCAAACAAACAGGATGGTCAGCGCAATGGTCAATGCGCAGCCGATTTTGGCCACAGTACCGATGATGAAGCCGATAAACGTACCGATACCGACTTTGCCTGCCTGCCATGTATCTTTGCGTGCGATAAATTCGCCGATGGCCGCGCCGGTCAACGGGCCGAGCAACAAGCCGGGAATGGAGAAGAATGCACCGACGATACCGCCGATAAACGCACCCCAAACCGCGGTTTTACTTGCGCCGGTATATTTTGCACCCAACGCACCCGCCACATAGTCCATCGCAGTACCGAATACGGCAACGATGGCCAAAAATGTCAGCGTACCCGAGCCAAACACTTGATAATCGCCGGCATAACCCAACAGCCATGCGCCACCAAACATCAAACCCAATCCGGGCAAGGCAGGGTAAATCGTTCCCAAAATACCGACGACAATGGCGATCAAACCGAGGATAATCAGAATGGTGGTCATGGTTTTCCTTTTGATAGAGGGGTGGATAACGGCGCTATTATGAGGGCGTTTTGCCGGATTGCGATAAAGGTTTATGCAAGAAAATGAAAATATGCCTAAATATTCAGACGGCCTTTCAGTCAATAGCTACCGAAAGGCCGTCTGAACGTTTAAACGCGTTTACATACCGCAGGTTTTAGGTTTGTTTGCCAGAATATTGATGACTTTGCGTTCGGCTTTTTGCGGTTCGATTTTGATTTCGCTTTCGTCTTCTTCGCTGCCGTCGGAGAAACGTTCCGGCATTTTTTCACTATCAAACGCCAAGTCGCCGCCGTGTTTCAGGCTCTGACCACGTTCCAAGCCGACAAAGTCGAAGAGTTCGGTATCGGCCAAATGTGATGGAACGACGTTTTGTAGCGCGGAGAACATAGACTCGATACGGCCGGGAAAGCGTTTGTCCCAATCGCGCAACATATCGCCGATGACTTGGCGTTGCAGGTTGGGCTGAGAGCCGCAGAGGTTGCATGGGATAATCGGGAATTGCTTCAGCTCGGCGTATTTGATCAAGTCCTTCTCTTTGACATACGCCAGAGGACGGATGACGATGTGTTCGCCGTTGTCGCTTACCAGTTTGGGCGGCATGGCTTTGAGTTTGCCACCGTAAAACATATTCAGGAACATGGTGGCAAGGATGTCGTCGCGGTGGTGTCCCAAGGCGATTTTGGTGCAGCTCAATTCTTTTGCGGTGCGGTAGAGAATGCCGCGGCGCAGGCGGCTGCACAGCGAACAAGTCGTTTTGCCTTCGTCCAATACGCGTTTAACGGTGGAATAAGTGTCTTCTTCAACGATTTTGTAGGGGACGCCGATGCTTTCGAGATAGGTCGGCAATACTTCTTCGGGGAAGCCCGGCTGTTTTTGGTCGAGATTGACGGCGACCAGTTCAAAATCAATCGGCGCGCTGGCTTGAAGCTGGCGCAGAATGTCTAAAAGGGCGTAGCTGTCTTTGCCGCCAGAGAGGCAGACCATGATTTTGTCGCCGGGCTCGATCATGTTGAAATCGTTAATGGCATCGCCGACGGCGTGGCGCAGGCGTTTGCTGAGTTTGTTGTTTTCTAATTCTTGCTTGGTTTTTTTGGACATGGCTGTTTGTGCTTTGAAATAATAGAAAAATTTAAGGGCGGTATTGTACCGCAAAAGAATAAAGGCCGTCTGAAAAACTGCGCTTGCTTGATTGAAGCGGTGTTTTCAGACGGCCTGATATTTGCGCTTTATTTGATTTGAAGGGCGGTAATTTTGATTTCAACCTTCCAATCGGGCGAGGCCAGTTTCGCCTCCACGCAGGCGCGGGCCGGAGCGCGTTCAGGGGCTGTCCATGCGTCCCAGGCTTCGTTCATGGCGGCGTAGTCGTTCATATCGGGCAGATAGATGGTGGCCTCCAAAATATGGGCTTTGTCGGATTGGCATTGGGCGAGCCATGAATCGATTTGCGCCAAAACGTTTTCAGTTTGCGCTTTGGCATCGGCTTCAGGATTTTCGGGAACCATGCCGGAGAGGAAAACCAAGCCGTTGGCTACGACGGCTTCCGAATAGCGTTTGCTTGCACCAAGATAACGGATGTCCATGTTGTCTCCTGATTTCAAAAAGAAGGTATGGTAACATTGCGACTGTTTACGTTCCACATTTAAGAGGGGCCGTCTGAAAAGGATGGCGGAAAACAACCCATGAGTAAAACAGAATATCCGGTTACGCAGGCTGTACGCTTTTTACGCAGTAAGAAAATCGATTTTGTCCCTTATGTTTACGCGTATGAAGAACACGGCGGTACGGCGCGTTTTGCCGAATGTACGGGAAAGCTCGAGCATCAAGTCATCAAAACAATCATCTTACAGGATGAACATAAAAAAGGCTTGGTTGTTTTAATGCACGGCGACAAGCATATTTCTACCCGCAATTTGGCGCGAGAACTGGGCTTGAAACACATCGAGCCGGCAACGGCGGATCAGGCGGCGAAATGGACAGGATATTTGGTCGGCGGTACGTCGCCGTTCGGTATGAAAACCGCGTTGCCGGTTTATGTGGAAGAAAGCATTTGGGCTTTGGACGAGATTTTTATCAATGGTGGCAAACGAGGGTTTATCGTAGGCATGAAGCCTGAAAACCTGCGGACGCTCAACCCGCAAGATGTTCATGTTGCAGTGGACGCGTAAAGGAGGGGAATACAGATGGAACAAGTGAATTTATACGAAATCTTGGGTGTGTCTCAGGATGCTGATATCAACGTTATCCGCGAGGCTTACGGCAGATTGGTTGCCAATCCGGATATTCAGAAAGATGCGGAGCGTTTCAAAGCCATCGGACAGGCGTTTGAAGTATTGTCTCATCCGGAAAAACGTCTGGCTTATGATGCGGCTATGCAGTACGAGCGTCAGGAAGTCAAGGACAACAGCTTCAATGATACGGCGGCCAATCATACGGCAAACTATAATACAGAGAACAATAATACGGAGGCCAATATGGTCAATACGTCCAACTCTGAAGTGAAAAACTATGTTTTTATCGCTTATGTTGCATATGCTGTGGGCTTGTTGATTTTGTTTACCCCCGTTGTTGGTGTGATTATGGCATATGTCAAACGCGATGAGGCACAAGGCAGCATTTACGCCAGCCATATTGATTGGCTGATTAAGACATTTTGGGTGTCTTTGGTGGGTATGCTTTTCGGGATGTTAACCATACTGATCTTAATCGGTTGGCTGATTTTGGTGGCGACCGGTATTTGGCTCATTTATCGCGTAGTTGTCGGACTGATTAAACTGAATGACGATAAGCCTGTTTCCAATCAAGGATGGTTTTAAAGCATGGCATATTTATTGGCAAGTATCGTTTGCAGCGTGTTGGTTTCCGTATTGCTGAAAGTGGCGCGCAAGCAAAAAATCAATATTGAGCAGGCGGTGGCGGTGAACTATATCGTTGCCGTTACTTTGACCATGCTGGTGTTAAAGCCCGATTTGAGTAATCCGCAGGTATTTTTACCGACTTGGTGGCTCTTTGCGGCTTTGGGTATCTTGTTGCCAAGCGTGTTTGTCATTATGGGCAAATCCGTCGATGCGGCAGGTATCGTCAAATCGGATGCGGCACAGCGCTTATCGCTGTTTTTGCCCATTATCGCTTCATTCACGCTTTTTCATGAACAACTGACCGAAGGCCGTCTGATTGGTTTGGTATTGGCATTTACAGCATTGTTTTTCTTGCTTTGGAAAAACGATGGCGGTAAGAAATCCGGCGGTTTCGGCACGCAAGTGATGCTGCTTTTGGGCGTTTGGTGTGGCTACGGCATCATTGATATTCTGTTCAAACAAGTGGCGAAAAGCGGTACCGCGTTTGCCGGTAATTTGCTGGTAGCATTTTGTTTGGCCGGTATCTTGATGTTTGGCTACCTGTTTGCCAAAGGAAGCAAATGGACCAAAGAGGGTATAGTGGGTGGTATGATTTTGGGTTGCCTGAATTTTTTGAATATTGTTACCTACATCTCGGCACACCAAATCATGAAGGATAATCCGACCTTGGTGTTTGCCGGTATGAACATCGGCGTAATTGTTTTGGGTACGCTGATTGGTGCGGCAATGTTTAAAGAAAAAATCAGCAGCATTAATGCAGCCGGTATCAGTATTGCTATTTGCTCGATAGCCTGTCTGTTTTATTGGCCGCAAATTCGAAGCTTGGTAGGTTAAAAATACTTATGCCGTCTGAAAAATTTCAGACGGCCTTATTTTTATTATAAAATAGCCATTCATGCGCCGATTTGGCCGTATGGGAATTATTTTGCGCTTACGGGCGTTTCTATGTTAAACAATAAGTTGAACTCACACAATAATATCGATAGTTACATCATGAAACATATTAAAAAACACATTCAATGCGCCGTTCTCGGCATGCTGGTATTGTCCGGTTGCCAATCGTATCAGGAAGATCAAAGCCGCCGCAGTAAAATGGCACAATTTGCGCTTAACCATCCCGTGGCCGCCCAAGTCATCGGTATGGAGGATGAAGGCTTAATCAATATGACCAGTAATGCCACGCGCTTTGCCGAGCGTACAGGTTTGGATGACAAAGCAAACGGCGACAGCAGGGGAACACAGGTCAATGCCGTACGCCAAGCATTATGGCAGGCGGCAATTGCTTCTAAATTCGACAGCATTATTGCCGAAAAAGCAGGTAATGCGCGCCTGACGGATATGGAGTTGCGTGAAGGTAAAGACGACTACTTCAGCCGTTACCTTGCCGACCAGGCAGTCGATCAACGTAACAACCGTATCGGCCGCAGTATCGGCAGTGCCAAGCCCGACAGCGATATGAAGACGCTGGCGGCAAGCATTTTGTTCTACTACAACAAAGTAGGATTATGGACGGCTTCCGAAGTGAACAACCGTTGGCGCATCAAACAGGAAAAACTTTCAGACGGCCAATATGCCGAGGCATTGAAAAATATCGCCAAATTGGATCAAAACGGTATGACCGAGCAGGAACGTAATAGTTATAAAACCGGTACGCTCAGCGAAATCAAACGTTCGGTCAAAGCCATACGTCAAGTCGAAGACTGATTTTAAGACTTCATTATTGAAAGGCAATTGTTATGAATTTCCCTCCGCGTTATGTCTCAAACACCCGTATGCGCCGTATGCGTAAAGACGATTTTTCACGCCGTCTGATGCGCGAGCATACTTTGACGGCAGATGATTTAATCTATCCGGTTTTTGTATTGGAAGGTCAGAACCAGAAAGAGGCAGTGCCGTCTATGCCCGGCGTCAAACGCCAAAGTTTGGATAAATTGTTGTTTACCGCTGAAGAAGCACTGAATCTCGGTATTCCTATGCTGGCTTTGTTTCCCGTGGTAACGCAAAACAAAACCGAATTTGCGGAGGAGGCTTATAACCCGGAAGGCTTGGTACCGACAGTAGTGCGAACCCTGCGCGAGAAATTCCCAGAGCTGGGGATTATGACCGACGTTGCCTTGGACCCTTATACCATTCACGGCCAAGACGGTTTAACCGATGAAAATGGCTATGTCCTCAACGATGAAACCATTGAAGTTTTGGTAAAACAGGCTTTGTGTCATGCTGATGCAGGTGCACAAGTCATTGCCCCATCTGACATGATGGACGGACGTATCCTTGCCATCCGCGAAGCCTTAGAAGATGCCGGACATATCCATACACGTATCATGGCGTATTCGGCAAAATATGCTTCAGCGTTCTATGGCCCGTTCCGCGATGCCGTCGGCAGTTCCGGTAATTTGGGTAAGGCAGACAAGAAAACCTACCAAATGGATCCTGCAAACACTAACGAAGCCTTGCACGAAGTAGCATTGGATATTCAAGAGGGTGCAGACATGGTAATGGTAAAACCGGGTCTGCCGTATCTGGATGTCGTCCGCCGAGTTAAAGACGAGTTCGGCGTACCGACTTATGTTTACCAAGTTTCCGGCGAATATGCCATGCTTCAGGCTGCCATTCAAAACGGTTGGCTGGATGGCGAAAAAACCATTTTGGAAAGCCTGTTGGCATTCAAACGCGCCGGAGCCGATGGCATTTTGACTTACTATGCGATTGAAGCGGCAAAATTGTTGAAGAAGTAAAATAAAGAAATAAATTAAAAAGCGGCAAACAGTGTTTATCCTGTTTAGCCGCTTTTTTGTATTGCTTAAAATTAGCTCAATGGGAGCCGCTACTAAGGTTTATTTTTTTAAAATCTAAAAAATCGTGTATAGTCATTTTGATCAAATAAAGGCCGTCTGAAAAATCAGGGAACTGTTTTTCAGACGGCCTTGTATAATTTAAACCTTAGTGGTGGCTGCAACCGCCGTGGGTTTCACTGTGAATTCCAACGTTGTTTGCGACTAGAATATGCAAAATCTTATACTTCTAATAACGTTATTTGCGACTGAAAACAAAAATTTTGCATTAAGATTTGAAAATAATATTGTTATTTGAGACTAAATTATAAGAAAGCTAATTGAGTTTGGGTTATTGATAAAGGGCATTAACTCAATAAGATTGTCTTCCTTTTAATCCTTTTTCTACTACACATATAAAACTATGCCAATCCGTAAAATTCCTAAAAACTATCGAAATATTACAGGTATCGCTCCATATAACAAAGCTATAGGCATTGCAGCTTATGAGTCATCTTTGGAGCGTGATTTTTTAACTCTGCTGGAATTTGATTCTAATGTGCAGCATTTCGAAGTACAGCCTATCACGATTGAGTGGTTTGACCCAGCAGGAAAGAAGCATATCTATACCCCTGATGTTTTGGTTCATTATCAAAATGATGTAATTATTTACGAAGTAAAATATCGTAGCGATTTACGTAAAAACTGGTGTGAACTCAAACCTAAATTTCAGGCTGCCTTACATTTTTGCAAATTACACGGTTGGCATTTTAAACTGATTACAGAGTTAGAGATTCATACTGATTATTTATGCAATGTACGCTTTTTATTGCCATATCAACAAAATGGCTTATCTGGCGAATACAGCGAAGCATATATGACTTTATTGGATGAATCGTTACGCGAATTGAAAAAATCCACACCTAAACAGCTTATTCAACAGACTTTTCAGGATGAATACAATCAAGCAAAATTATTGCCTGTATTGTGGTACTTAATTGCAGAACGAAAAATTGGCGCAGATTTAAATCAACCACTCACTATGCAATCCGCTATATGGTTTAAAAAATGAAAGCAACTTTAAATGTGAATGTCGGTGCAATGGTTTTGTTTCAAAACAAAATCTGTGTAATTACAGCAGTCCTGGATTTAGAAACATATCAGTTACGCGATAGTGTAACCGGTGCAGATTACCAAGCAAAATTAGCGGATCTATCAACAGTCCAGAGTGCTGAATTAACCCACTTAGATAGTATTCCTGAGCAAAAATGGCAATTAGCTCAACAACATTTCGATGTAATTGAGCCACTTATCCGAAATCCAAAACGTAGTAAATCTGATGTTCAAGCGAGAGCTGCCGAATGCGGTGTACATATCAGTACGGTTTATCGCTGGTTAAAAAGTTATAAGGAAAGCGGCGTTCTGACTGCTTTAACACGTAAGCAGCGTAGTGATAGTGGTAAAACACAGCTTTCTGATGATGTAGAACAGCTTATCAGGCAAGTATTGGAAGTGGATTATTTAAGCACACAACGTAAATCAATACAGAAAATCATTAGAGAAATTACACGGCGTTGCCATAAACAAAATTTACCAGCTCCTCATGCTAATACCATTCGTTCTCGAATCAAAAATATTGCGCCTCAAATTAAAATTGCTAAACGGCTAAGCCATAAAGCAGCAGAAATGAAATTTTCTCCTTTACAAGGTAGCTTTCCAAATGCCGATTATCCGCTTTCAGTGGTACAAATAGATCATACAAAGTTAGACATTATTTTAGTTGACGATATATATCGTAAGCCTATTGGTAGGCCGTGGATTACGCTGGCGATTGATGTGTTCAGTCGAATAGTTACGGGATTTTATGTGTCATTCGATCCACCAAGTGCATTATCTACAGGTTTGTGTTTAGCACATAGTATTTTGTCTAAGGAAAGCTGGTTGGCAAAACATGGAGTGAAAGGGCGGTGGCCTGTGTGGGGTTTGCCACGCAAAATTCATTTGGATAATGCAAAAGAATTCCGTGGCAAAGTGCTGGAAAAGGCGTGTAAACAATACGGTATTGAAATTGAGTGGAGGCCTGTGGCACGTCCTCATTTCGGAGGACACATTGAGCGTTTACTGGGTACGATTTTGGATGAAGTCCACGGTTTAACTGGTACTACTTTTGCAAATACACAACAAAGAAAAGATTATGCTTCCGAAAGTAAGGCGGCATTAACGCTAACTGAATTTGAAACGTGGTTAACACTATTTATTTGTGATGTTTATCATCAGCGTACTCATTCTGGATTGGGAATCTCACCGTTAGCCAAATGGAAATCAGGTGTATTAGGAGATGATGTTTCTTTAGGAACAGGATTACCTGATAAAGTGGTTGATGAGACACTATTGCGCTTGACCTTTATGCCGTTTGAAATGCGAACGGTGCAGCAATATGGGGTAGTTATCCATAAAATCACTTATTGGCATGACGTTTTACGACCGTGGATTGCAGCAACTAATCCAACTAATCCTAGACAGGCTCGCCAGTTCATTTTTCGCATAGATCCACGTGATTTAAGCGTGATTTGGTTTTATGACCCAGATTTATTGATGTATTTTCCAATACCTTATCGGAACAGTTCGAATCCGGTTATCAGCATTTGGGAGCTACGAGAGATTCAGAGACAATTAAAAAATGAGCAGAAACAGAATATTGATGAGAACATGATTTTCGCAGCATACGGACGAATGCGAGAATTGGAAAAGCAAGCTCAAGGTAAGACTAAAGCTATCCGTCGCGCTCAACAACGTCGCCAATTAGATCAACGTACTCGAGCATCTTTACCTATGCCTCAAATTGATTCGAGGAATATTATATTGTCTGAAAATGAGGAAAATATGTTTGATGATATTCAACCTTTTGATGATTTGGACGATTTATCATGAACTATCCTCACCTTTCTCCCAAAGCAGAAGAACAACTAAAGTATAGTGATATTGAGCGCATCGAATACATACGTTCCCCGCGTTGGATAGGTTATCCGCAGGCTCAACAGGTTTTGGTAAAACTGGAAGATTTGCTAAGTTTCCCGAAACAAAACCGTATGCCTAATATGTTGTTGGTTGGTGATACTAATAACGGTAAAACCATGTTGATTAAACATTTTTTGCGGCAACATCCAGCCCATGATAATCCACATGGAAATGGTATTATCGCACCAGTAGTGATTATTCAAGCACCACCTATACCTGATGAAAGCCGTTTTTACAATGCTATTTTAGATTTACTGTTTGCCCCCTATAAAACTCATGACAGGACAGATAAAAAACTTGCCCAAGTGCTTCATTTGCTCAAATACGTTAATACTAAAATGTTGATTATTGATGAAATCCACCATATCCTTTCCGGTAGTTTGAATAAGCAGAAAACGTTTTTAAATGTAATTAAATACTTAGGAAATGAATTACAAATTCCGATTGTAGGTGTAGGTATTAAAGACGCATATCGAGCCATTCAAACTGATGCACAGTTGGCCAACCGTTTTGAACCTGCGGTGCTTCCTCGTTGGGAATTAAATAAGGATTTTATGCGTTTATTGATGAGCTTTGAACGGATGCTGCCGCTTAGTCAGCCGTCGGATTTACATAAAATTTCGTTGGCTACAAAGTTATATGGCATGAGTGAAGGATATATTGGAGAGCTTTCTCGTTTGCTGACACAAGCTGCTGTAGCCGCCATTCAACAACAAACTGAATGTATTAACGAAACAATCTTAAATTCAATCAACTGGATTAGTCCAAGCCAACGTAAACGTCAATTGGATAAACTCAGATGATTTTACCCGCTCATCCGAAACCTTATCCTGATGAATTGTTTACATCATGGTTGGTTCGCTTAGCACATGCAAACGGGTTGAAAGTACAAACCTTCTGTCATTTGCTATTTCCTAATTATGAGATATGGAATAGGGATATAGATCGCCATACTCCTGACTGGTTGGTCAATACATTGGCTGAAAAAACAGGCTGTTCAACCATTCGAATCAAAACAACCACATTAGATAGCCTACAAGGTCGATTATTTGACAAAAACAATTTTTCAGGACAATTGACGTGGATAAACAGCCTTAAAGCCAATCACCGTAAACGCGATAATAATGCTATTGTTTATTGCCCGCTATGTCTAGCTACTGACCATGAAACATATTTCCGAAAATCATGGCGCATAGCCCTATATACATTTTGTCCAATACATCAAATCATGATGCATGATTGCTGTCCTAAATGTGGCATATATATTGCTTTTCACCGACAAGATTTAGGTAAACCTAATTTGCAGCGCTTTACAGAGTTGAAATATTGTTGGAATTGTCAATATGACTTGAGCAACAGTCCTAGTGAGAATGTTATTTTCTTTAATGATGAAATCAGGCTGCAATGGCAAAATTGGTTAAACCAAATTGCTAATCTTGATTATCTTTTTAACCAATCTGAAAAAGAACAACTAAAAATTCTGCATCACTTTTTGGCGATTACTACATCAAAGAAGCTTGCACCGGATTTGTACTCTTATTTGTGCAAGCAAATACATCAGATTCCAGTTCAATTAGAACGTTCTCGTCGACTGAGTTGGGAAAGTCGCAGTTTGGCGGAACGACACAGTACTATTCATGCTTGTTTGTGGTTAATACAAAATTATCCAAAAAATCTATTTAAAGCATGGCAAGATAAAGCCGTCCGTTATAACCATTTATTGAAGGATTTTAATGATTGCCCCCAAAGTTTTCAGGAAATAATTTTAAAAATGAATAGAAACGTTCATAAGGAACTGTACTATTCAGAGCTTATATACTATTAAAAGCTCGACTCCAATCAAAGTTAAGGATATAATCCTTATATCAAAAATACGAGTTGAAAAATGAAAATTGAAGCAGTAGATTTATTTTGTGGAGCAGGTGGGTTGACAGCAGGTTTACTTCGAGCAGGAATTAAAGTGAAAGCTGGATATGATATTGATGCAGCTTGTGCATATGCGTACGAGTATAACAATAAAGGTGCAAAATTTATATTACAAGATGTGGAAACAGTTACTGGAGATCAGATTCAGGCGCACTATTCAAAAGATGCAGTTAGATTATTAGCTGGTTGTGCTCCTTGTCAGCCATTTTCTACTTACAATCAAGGTCGTGATGTTCGTAATGACAAAAAATGGCCATTACTATACGCTTTTTCTCGCTTGATTCATGAAGTGCAACCAGAGCTTGTGACTATGGAGAATGTGCCAGATGTTGTAAAACATGAGGTATACCAAGATTTTGTAAATAATTTAAAACAACAGGGATACCAAGTTTGGGCTGAAAAAGTATTATGTGCAGATTATGGAGTCCCTCAATCACGACGTAGACACGTATTACTTGCATCACGTATCGGTAATATTCAGATGGTTCCTCCAACGCATTCAAATTGCCATGTAACAGTTCGTCAGGCTATTGGACACTTGCCGCCACTGGCAGCAGGCAAACAAGATACTATAGATGTATTACATCGGTGTTCATCAATGTCAGCTCGTAATCTAGAACGGATTCGTGCTTCTCGTCCAGGAGGAACATGGATGGATTGGCCAGAAGATTTACGAGCCGCATGTCATCGCAAAAAAAAAGGACAGTCTTATAAACGAATTTATGGTCGTATGGAATGGGACAAGCCCGCCCCAACAATGACAACTTTATGTATTGGCTTCGGCAATGGACGCTTTGGGCATCCGGAACAAGACCGTGCAATTTCTTTAAGGGAGGCAGCCTTATTCCAAAGTTTTCCTCTAGATTACCAGTTCACTCAAGAAACTGATACTCCAATTCGCCAAATTAGTCGAATGATTGGTAATGCTGTTCCTGTATTGCTAGGTGAGGCAATCGGAAATAGTTTTAAACTGTTGGTTTGAGATATTTCTTCTGCATTAGATATTCAGTAAATGCATCAGTAAATAAATGCATATAGCGGAAAGTAGTGGCTTTTATTGCCATTAAATCAGATATTGTTCGGTTTCTACCACATTCTTGAAAGGTGATTTCTCCATGAGCAAGTTTATTTCGTTCACGGGTTATTTCTTTCATACAAGTATCTTGAAATTTGCGCGTACTTTCATAGGTAATATTTCCTGCTTGCCGTAATTGGCGGTGAGTTTCGTCATCGATACACATATTAACTTGAAGTTTCTTTGCAAGCTTAAATATTTCGTCATCATTAAAATTTCCCCCTCCTCCTTTAGAAATTTTAATATCTATTTTTTGTGTATCACCGAAATGTTTAAGCATTTTGAGTCCATTACCTAATCGTGTTTCTACACTAGCTTTTGCATCATTAAGGTTTAACCCTCCTATTAGCCATTCTTTTTGGATGGGTTCTGAAAATTGGGTAATAGGCATCCTTTCATTTTGAATATAGCAAATTAAAGTATTTAGGCTTTGGGTAACAACAGCCTCAATGTAGTTATATAGTAACATATAGATACTAGCGGTAAGGATATGGAGATGAGTATTTTCCAATTGATATTCAACACCATTTCTATTTTGTAAAGCTGGTAAACCATGTTGAGTACTATCATGGATATACTTTAGCAGATCCATATATAGGTTTATTTCCTCTTCACGACTTTCCATCATAGATTTTACTGAGTTCATGGATGATTCCGTTTAAAGGCATTTTTAGCAAAAAATAATCTAGCATGTAGCTTTTTAGTGGCATTTGCACCATCACTACCAGTTACTTCAATGAATTCTTTACTGTCAAAAATATCAACGCACTCCTTTGGGGTAACTTGAGCTAAAATGCCTGGATTTTCCTTTTCAGCGAGATAAGCTGAAACAGCCATGCCTTCGAAACGAGTACGAGAAGACTGACCCTTTCCATCTCTTTTAAAACCAATTGGATATTTTTCTTTGAAAAAAGCCATAATTTCATGGAATTTTTGTTCGTAAGTCGCACGCATGTTTGGATTTTTAGCAAATTCTTCATTCATGATTTCTGTATAATCAAAGATAAATTTACGAACATTAGCAGAATAATGGTCTAAATACTCACCATAGGCAAAAAAGCGAGTAATGAATTCTTCTCGCTCCCCCATATCCTGCATATTCTTGCTAATTTTTGCTAATTCATTAAATGTTTTATCTTCAGATAAAGTCTCAACCATATCGTAAAATGCTCCTTGAAGCAGACCTCGACGAATTTCTGCAGGTGTAGCATTTTTGCTACCTGTATTAAGACGTTCAAATAAGTCAAGTCGAGCTTCTTTGTCTGTTTTATTACTAAGTACTACGCCTCGGATAGGTTTATTTTTGAAAATCTTTTGACGACTTTCTAGGAGTTGGTGATAAGTTTGGCCGTTAAGATAAATAAGCTTTTCCAAATCGGATAATTTTAAATTACCATGAATAAATTCAGACAATGCTGTTAGTCGTTGTGCACCATCTACCACTTCCATATTTCCAGTTGAAGGATCCTGCCAAAAAAATAAAAATGGGATGGGTAGGCCAATTAAAACAGACTCAATGAACCTACTTTTACGATGTTTTTCCCAAATGTTTTTTCTCTGGTAGCCTGGAATAAACAATTCTTGCCGATCTAATTTGGCAACTAGTGTTTCTATTGGGTAATCAGTTACATAGTAATCAATTTCTTTTTCATGTTCTTTTATCTGATTTTCAATCATTAATTCAAAATCATGTTGTTCTTCTTCTGCAAATAGACTATATCCTGTAGGGTTAATAAATTTTTTATGCGGAGTATCTCGATTTTTCATTTTGAATACCTAAAAATAGAAATTGTTAATATTATGTCTTAGATTAAAAACCATAACCTTGAAATATCAAAAGAACCCTTTTCTTTTGTGTCTTTAGAATTTACTTAACATTTATGTTAGCAGATGGTAATGCAGATGGTAATAATTACCCCTATATAGTAGTTACGATACCCTCAGCCTTATCAATAAGAGAGTTGGTAATTTATAAATTACTGACTAATTTATTTTAAAATAAAATTTAATATTTTTTTGTGTATTTTTTGAGCGTAGTTTTTGATATCTTTATGTGTATGCTTTAGAGTATTAATTTGTAAACTGGAGTTTTTTGGAACTTTATCCCAAATTCCTCGCTGTTTTGCTAAGACATATAATAATTGAGTCAGATACTTTGTCTCGTCAATTGCCTGAAAATAAATAATCGCCGTAACAAAATGTTCACTTTTTCGAGCTTGAATTTCAATCAACCAAAATGTTTTATCTTTGTACTCAATTTTTCCTAATAATACCTTACGCCTTGTTTTGGTTTTGGAAACAAGATACGACCATTGGGCTTTATGGGCTGAGTCAGTTAATGGAACAAACTCACAAGCTGGAGAGCTAGACATGTAGATAGTTGCCTTAATATCTGAATATTCTTCATTCAAATGTTCGATAGCCCGTACGGAATTATCAAAAGTCGCAGCTAAGGCAGCCCTATTTTGTTTTTCAGATTGGGTATTAAAAGTGCTAATGGACGCAGGTGCAATTGTAGTTTGGCTCCATGTACCTAAATCCACTCCTAAGCTAGTTACATTAATTTTTTCATTTATGGCAAGTTTCTGTGCTTTGTATTCATTAAAGGGCTTTTTGGGTTTTTCAATCTTTTTACCGATTAAATCTGAAAAGCAATTTATGTTTAAGTTAAATTGTAATGTTGATACGCAATTGACTGATTCATATTGATTTTGAATAATAGAATTTCCCTTGAGACTGGGAGTTCGCCCCTCTCTTCGATACTCTTTCTTTTTATCATCAGGTATATCTGTTTTTTTATCTCCCTTTCGATTGTCATTACTCCTATCAACAGAAATATCGGGAAAAGGAGCCGAACAAGAACAAATCTCCGTAACTAAGAATCTATCAACAATTTTAATACCGCGAACCATTAAATTGGTTGGATTAATAAATGGGAAATTGGTAGATAATAATGTAGTTGGTTGTTCGTTAACTCCTATTTTTATTAGGGAGTTTTTAATCTGAAAGAATCCAGACAATGCAATATCTGAAGTCAATATTCTTGCTAAAATAAAGGCCTCTTGATCTGTATATTGTTGTGGTAATTTAATGACTACCTTATCTGTTTCATTATCTATCGCATATGAAATTTTTGTAATTTCTTCTGGATTAGAAAATGTTAAATGAGCTAGTCTAGTTGAACAGGCATAATAAAAACGGATAATTTCTATTACTGGAATAATTATTCCATATTTGTAATTCTCATTTTGAATTTTGAAGCAAGAAAAAGGTACTTTTGCATCTGTTGCAAAATTTTTCTGCAACAATAGTTTGCACTCTTGTTCTCTTCTGCTTGAATCTAAATATTTTATTTTGTAATTGCTATTAATTATTTCTACTGTATTTGCATTTATTTCAATATTTTTAAGAGTGGCTATATCTGTAACTGCATTATTGTTTTGAAGTTTTCCTTTTATCCAAAGAGATCCCACTCTTAAAATAGGAAGCAAGCCTATATTAACAGGAATCTTTTTCAATTGATTATATTCTGGAATTTCTCTACCAGAGCTATCAAATCTAGCAAAGTTATATACAGAATTATCGTGAAAGTTAACTGGGCGTAAATAGACTTCAATAAACAGGTTATTGTTATTTTTCAATTGGGAAAAAATCTTCCCTAACCCATCAATTCGCCACAATTTATTATCATGTGGGAATTCGGCAATTTCAATAACTGGTTGTTGATCCATATTTGCCCAGTCGAACTTAGCGTTATAAAGTCGCAAATAGCGTAGTTCAGTCTCAAATAGCGTCAGAATTCACATTCACGTAAAGCTTCGGCTGCTTGCTCGTCTGCGTGGTAGCTGGAGCGAACCATTGCGCCGATGGCGGCATTGGTAAAGCCCAATTCGTATGCTTCTTTTTCAAAAACTTTGAATTGGTCGGGCGTTACATAGCGCAAGACTGGCAAGTGGCCGTCTGAAGGTTGCAGATATTGGCCGATGGTAATCATCTCGATATTGTTGGCACGCATATCGCGCATGATTTCGCGCACGTCCTCGTCTGTTTCGCCCAAGCCGACCATGATGCCGGATTTGGTCGGGATATGTGGCATCATTTCTTTGTAGCGGCGCAGAAGCTCGAGGGAGTGTTGGTAGTTGGCACCCGGACGGGCTTTTTTATACAGGCTTGGATGGGTTTCCAAGTTGTGGTTCATCACGTCGGGCGGTGTTTCTGCCAAGATTTCCAATGCGATGTCCAGACGGCCGCGGAAATCGGGAACAAGGATTTCGATTTTGGTATTCGGGCTGGTTTCGCGGATGGCTTTGATGCAGTCGGCGAAGTGTTGGGCGCCGCCATCACGCAGGTCGTCACGGTCGACGGAAGTGATTACGACATAGCGCAGGTTCATGGACTTGACGGATTCGGCCAAGTGTTTAGGCTCATCAGGATCCAACATATTGGGGCGGCCATGACCAACGTCGCAGAACGGGCAGCGGCGGGTACAAATATCGCCCATGATCATGAATGTGGCCGTACCCTTGGTAAAGCATTCGCTGATATTTGGACAAGATGCTTCTTCGCACACGGTATGCATTTTTTGTTCACGAAGAATATTTTTGATTTCAAAGAATTTCTTGCCCGGTAATTTGGCGCGGATCCATTCGGGCTTTTTCAATTTTTGTTCCAATGGAACAACTTTAATCGGAATACGTGCAGTTTTGTCTGCGCCTTTCAGTTTGATGCCGCGTTTGGGGTCGTGTTTTACTTCTTCACTCATGGTGATGTGTTCTTTCTGTCGTTATGAAGGCCGTCTGAAAAGCTGATTGCGGCCTTTATGGCCTAAGGGTTTGTTGATTCAGAGGGGCAGTTAAAAGATGGCGTTTGGGTCGAATATTTCAGACGGCCTTATGCCAGCTCTTTTTGTAAATGCTTGGTCAGTTTGTCTGAAACTTCTGCCAAACTGGGTGCCGGAGAAACATAGTCGGCAATTTGGGTCATTTCCATCCCGGCATAACCGCAGGGGTTGATGTGGGTAAACGGGCTTAAATCCATGTTCACGTTAAGCGCCAAGCCGTGGTAAACGGAGCCGTCTTTAATACGCAGGCCTAGGGAAGCGATTTTACGCTCGCCGACGTAAACGCCAGGACGTTTTGGGTCGGCGGCTGCTTCGATGCCGTATTCTGCCAAGGTGGCGATGATGCTGTTTTCAAGTGCGGAAACGATATGGCGGACGCTGGTTTTACGGCGTTTGAAATTGATCATCGTATAGACGACCAATTGACCGGGACCGTGGTAGGTAATTTGACCGCCTCTGTCAATTTGGACAACGGGTATATCGTCGCGAATGAGGAGGTGTTCGGGCTTACCGGCCAAGCCTTGGGTGAATACGGGCGGATGTTCGACCACCCATAATTCGTCTTCGGTGTTTTCGTCACGCGAGGCATTAAATGCCTTCATGGCTTCGAAAGTCGGCAGGTAATCGACCAAGCCTTTGTGCACGATTTTCATTACAGCACCACTTTTACCAATTCGTGTGAAGTCAGGTCGCGGTAGATATTGTCGAGCTGCTCTTGATTGTCGACATTTACTTTGACGGTTGCGCCGGTATAGTTGCCTTTGCTGCTTGGGCGCGTAGTAATGTGGTGCGGCTCGGTATCGGGAGCGTGTTTGCGCACGGTTTCCAAGATGGCGGATTCAAATTCCGGATGAACCACGCCCATGACTTTTACAGGAAAGGTGCAAGGGAATTCAATTAATGATTTTTTTTCGGTTGAGTCTGTCATGGTTTACTACCTTGTTTGGTTAGCCAGGGCCGTCTGAAAAGTTTTCAGACGGCCCGAAATCCGATATATTTTATCGTAAACGTCCATATCGGGCTATTAAAAATGATGTTTTCGAAAATAGGTGCGGATAAGCTGTTTTCAAGTCTTGAAATGGAGCGCTTCAGCCCAATTTTGAGCTACATTCTGATTTAACAATGATTGAGATTATTAACTATGCCGACAAAAGACAAATATTTCGAGGAATACAGTGCGCTGGCTACCTTGCCTTTACGCGATGTCGTGGTGTATCCGCATATGGTATTGCCGCTGTTCGTCGGTCGTCCTAAATCGATTGCGGCCCTTGAGGCGGCAATGGCCAATGATGATCCGGTTTTCCTGTTGGCCCAGCTTGACCCTAATACAGAAGACCCTAAAGCTGAAGACTTGCACCAGACCGGTACGGTTGCCCAAGTTTTGCAGGTTTTGAAGCTGCCTGACGGTACCGTTAAAGTATTGGTAGAAGGTATCCGTCGTGCGCGCGCGTTGACGGTTGATGAAACAGGCGGATTGTTTTTGTCTCATGTTGAGGCGATTGATGAGAATAGCGACAAGGACAATCCTGAAATTGAGGCCTTGCGCCGTACTCTGCTGACTCAATTTGAGCAATATGCGAAGTTGAACAAAAAAATCCCTGCCGAAGTCATCAGCACCATCAGCAGTATCGATGACAACAGCCGTCTTGCCGATACTATTGCCGCGCATTTGCAGCTGAAATTGGAGCAGCGTCAATATGTACTGGAGACTGCCGGCATTGTTGACCGTTTGGAATTTCTACTGGCGCAGTTGGAAGCCGAACTCGACATCATGCAGGTTGAGAAACGCATCCGTGGCCGCGTGAAACGTCAAATGGAAAAATCCCAACGCGAGTATTACTTGAATGAGCAAGTAAAAGCGATTCAGAAAGAATTGGGCGAAGAAGACGAGCGCGACGAGCTGGATGCGCTGGAAAACAAAATCAAAGAAGCAGGCATGAGCAAAGAGGCTGAAGAAAAATGTCTGTCTGAATTGAAAAAACTGAAAATGATGCCGCCGATGTCTGCGGAATCTACTGTCGTGCGCAACTATATCGATACTTTGCTTGAGTTGCCGTGGAAGAAAAAATCCCGTGTCAGCAAAGATATTGCCAAAGCTGATTTAATTTTGAATGCCGACCACTATGGTTTGGAAAAAGTCAAAGAGCGCATTTTGGAATATTTGGCCGTTCAAAAACGTATGGACAAGCTCAAAGGCCCGATTTTGTGTCTGGTTGGTCCTCCGGGGGTGGGTAAAACTTCCTTGGGTGAATCGATTGCCAAAGCCACAGGCCGTCAATATGTGCGTATGGCCTTGGGCGGCGTGCGTGATGAAAGCGAAATCCGCGGCCACCGCCGTACCTATATCGGCTCTATGCCGGGCAAAATCCTGCAAAACATGGCGAAAGCGGGTGTGAAAAACCCATTGTTCCTACTGGATGAAATCGACAAGATGGGCAGCGATTTCCGCGGTGATCCGGCCAGTGCATTGCTTGAGGTGCTTGATCCTGAGCAAAACAACAAGTTTGCCGACCACTATGCCGAAGTCGATTATGATTTGAGCGATGTGATGTTTATTGCCACTTCAAACAGCTTGAATATCCCGACTCCGCTGCTTGACCGTATGGAAATCATCCGTCTGTCCGGTTATACGGAAGACGAAAAAATCAATATCGCCATGCAATACCTTGTGCCGAAACAAATGAAGCGCAATGGTGTGAAAGAGGGCGAGTTGGTGGTTGATGAAAGTGCGGTGCGCGATATTATCCGTTACTACACCCGCGAGGCCGGTGTTCGCTCGTTGGATCGTGAAATTGCCAAAATTTGCCGCAAAGTGGTCATGCAGGTTACCTTGAGTGAGGACAAGAAAAAAGCGTCCAAATCCAAAACAGTAAGCAAGGCTAAACCTAAAGCGATTAAAGTTACTGAAAAAAATCTGCATGACTATCTGGGCGTGCGCCGTTTCGACTATGGTGTGGCCGAAAGCGAGAACCGCATCGGTCAGGTAACCGGTCTGGCTTGGACCGAAGTCGGTGGCGAGTTGTTGACTGTTGAGGCAGTAGCTTTGCCGGGCAAAGGTACGATTCAATGTACCGGCCAACTGGGCGATGTCATGAAAGAATCGGTATCGGCTGCATGGTCGGTTGTCCGTTCTCGTGCTGAATCAGTGGGTCTGGCTCCTGATTTTTATGAGAAGAAAGACATTCACGTCCATGTGCCTGAAGGGGCGACGCCAAAAGATGGTCCGAGCGCAGGTATCGCCATGACTTTGGCGATGGTTTCTGCCTTCACCAAAATTCCAGTGCGTGCTGATGTAGCTATGACCGGCGAAATCACTTTGCGTGGCGAAGTGTTGCCGATCGGAGGTTTGAAAGAAAAACTGCTGGCTGCTTTGCGCGGCGGTATCAAGCATGTATTGATTCCAAAAGACAACGTCAAAGATTTGGAAGAAATCCCTGAAAATGTCAAAACCGGTCTGACCATTCATCCGGTCAAATGGATTGATGAAGTGTTGGCTTTGGGCTTAGAAGCTCAGCCTGAGCAATGGGCGGCTGAATTGGCGGTTGACGAAACTCCGCAAACTTCTAAGACGAAGTCAAGAACAAAAGCAACCAAGCATTAAGTTGGCCGTCTGATGTTGCAAAAAATGTGGTTTTGCCCTGAATGCCCCAAAAATAGGGCAATTCCACATTTTTTACTTGACATGATAATTTCAGAATTGCTATAAAGTGCGTATGTGCTTTAAAAGTGCTTAAGACCCGAGTATTCGGGCATTTCATCATTTTTTACGATAGGAAGGGACTAATTGTGAATAAGTCTGAATTGATCGAAGCAATTGCTCAAGAAGCCGGCATTTCCAAATCTGCTGCGCAAAAAGCTTTGGATGCTACTACTAATGCCGTAACCAACGCGTTGAAAAACGGCGACACTGTTACTCTGGTCGGTTTCGGTACTTTCTACGTCGGCGAACGCGCCGAACGTCAAGGCCGCAACCCTAAAACTGGCGAGCCTTTGACTATTGCTGCTGCTAAAACTCCTAAATTCCGTGCCGGTAAAGCATTGAAAGACGCTCTGTAATTTAGAGTCTTTCCCTGAATGGGAATAAAAAACCGATTTGATTCGGTTTTTTATTTTGAAGGCCGTCTGAAACCTTTTAGACGGCCTTTAGTTTGTTGAGTGTATAAAAAGGCTGAAATCCTAATGATAAAAGGATTTCAGCTTTTTTAGTTTATCTTGTTACATTTGATTTTTACATTAATAAGATTTATCATTAGCAAAGAAAATAACAATACTTAAAACAAACCGCACTTATTGAAAGAAGGGGCAAATAGCCACTCATAACCAACCTTTTAAATGTGCCACACATTCGTCATTCTTCTCACGTTTTTTTAATAATCTACTTTTAAAACAAATGAAAAGAGAGGCTTATGTCTACCATTCCTTTGTCGCGCCTTAAAAAAGGCGCAGTCGTACATATTGATTCCATTGCTCCCAACCCTGTTTTTGGTGATTTGGATACCTTGGTAACCCGTCGTCTTGCGGATTTGGGTTTTTCCAGCGGAATGCCGTTGCAAGTGATTGCCGTGGGCGGTTTTGGAAGAGGACCGTTTGCAGTACGCTTGGGCAATCAATCCCAATTTTCCCTGCGTTCGGAAGAGGCCGGGAAGATTATGTGTCGTATCGTTGAGGCCGTTTAAGGCCGTCTGAAAGAATAAGGAAAAATGATGGAACTAAGCTATTTTGCCTTGATTGGCGCGCCAAACTGCGGCAAAACCGTTTTGTTCAACGGTTTGACCGGCTCACATGCCAAGGTTGCCAATTATCCGGGCGTAACTGTCGATAAGCGCGAGGGCGCCTTCCTCGACGACGAGGCCGTCCGCATTATCGACCTGCCGGGCACATACAGCCTACGCACGACCAGCCCCGACGAAGCGGTGGCGAAAGATGTAATGGTAGGCAAGATGGGCATTCCGCCCGATGCCATTATTGCCGTTGCCGACGCGACCAACCTGCGTATGACCCTGCGCATGATTTTGGAACTGAAAACGCTGGGACTGCCTATGGTGGTGTCGCTGAATTTGAGCGACGTGGCCCGCAAAAGGGGCTTGAATATCGACGCGGCCAAACTGAGCGAGTTGTTGGATGCACCTGTTTTGGAAACAGTTGCAGTGAGCGCGTCGGGTGTACAGGCTGTACGCGAAGCCGTGGCGAAGCTGCCGCGCAAACGCTCTTTCCCCGCAAACCCCGCCTCTGCCGAACGCACGCTCGATGCGCTGGATAGCGACAAACTTTATCAAGAAGTCGAATCGATTTTGGCACAAGTGGTACGCACCCAGATGACGCTGCCCGCATGGCACAAAAAACTCGACGACATCGTGCTGCACCCCGTCTGGGGCATGATTATGCTGCTGGTGATCCTGTTTATGGTGTTCCAAGCGGTATACACTTGGGCGGCGCCGATTATGGACGCCATCGAAGGTGGCTTTACCGCGCTGGGCGAATGGATAGGCGCCAACATGGAGCCGGGCATCCTCAGCGACTTGCTCGTCAACGGCGTCATTGCCGGTTTGGGCAGCGTGTTGGTGTTCCTGCCGCAGATTACGATTTTGTTTGCCTTTATCCTGCTATTGGAAGATTCAGGCTATCTGCCGCGTGCAGCCTTCCTGCTGGATAACATCATGGCAAAAAGCGGTTTGTCCGGCCGTTCGTTTATTCCCCTTTTGTCCAGCTTTGCCTGTGCCGTTCCTGCCGTGATGTCGGCGCGTACCATTAACGACCCGCGCGAACGCCTTGTTACCATCGCGGTTGCGCCGTTGCTGACTTGTTCCGCACGTTTGCCGGTGTATGCGCTGATTATCGCCGCTGTTATTCCTGACCGTACAGTGGGTGGGATTTTCAACCTGCAAGGCCTGACATTGTTTATTCTTTATATCGTAGGCATTCTGTCGGCTGCATTGGCGGCGTATATCATGAAACGCTTGGCGCGGATGAAAGGCAATGTGCAACAATTCCCACTTTTGATGGAATTGCCGACTTTCCGTACGCCTAACTTCAAACACATCATGACCAGCTTGTGGGATAGGGTAAAAGCCTTCCTGAAACGCGCGGGTACCATTATTTTTGCATTGGCCGTGGTTCTGTGGGGCTTGGTAAGCTGGCCGCAACCGCCTGAAGGCGCAACCGGTGCCGCCATCGATTACAGCTTGGCAGGTACGCTTGGTCATGCTATTCAGCCGTTTTTTGCACCTTTAGGCTTTACTTGGGAAATGTGTATCGCCATGATTCCGGGTATTGCCGCGCGCGAAGTGGTCGTTGCCGCATTGGGTACCGTTTATGCCGTCAGCGCATCGTCTGAAGATGCCGTACAAAACGCACTGATTCCCATCATACACAACAACTGGGGCTTGCCGACCGCCTTTGCCTTCTTGGCTTGGTATGTGTATGCTCCGATGTGTGCCGCGACTTTGACCGTGATTAGACGCGAAACCAAATCCACGAAAAATATGCTTATGATTACAGGCTATTTGTTCCTGATGGCTTATTTTGCCGCATTCGTGGTTTACCAACTTTCTTCAAGGATACTATCGTCATGACTCAATATATTATCGTCGGCTTGATTATGCTCGCCTGCGTATTCTTCCTCTTGCGAAAATTCGTGTTCAAACCGAAAAAACGCGACTGCAGCAGCGGCTGCGGCAAATGTGGCGGTTGCGGTTAAATATTGATAACCAGAAAGAAGAAAGGTCGTCTGAAAAGAAGTTTCAGACGACCTTTTTAACGCAAACCGTTATAATAACGCCCCATCCATTTACACAATACATTCATTCCATAAAGTCATGAAAACCCTGCTCCAACTCCAAAGCGCTGCACAAAATTTCGCCGACCACTATAAAAACCAAACCGACGAACGCCGTGAAAAAGACACTTTTTGGAATGAATTTTTTGCGATTTTCGGCATTGACCGCAAAAACGTCGTTCACTTCGAATATGCCGTTAAAGACCCGAGCAACAACACCCAATTTGTCGATGTCTTTTGGGAAGGCATCTTCCTGGCAGAACACAAATCCGCCAACAAAAACCTAGCCAAAGCCAAAGAACAGGCGGAGCGTTATTTGCAGGAAATCGAGCGCACCAAGCCGTCTGCATTACCTGAATATTACGCTGTCAGCGATTTTGCCCATTTCCACCTTTATCGTCGCGAGCCTAAAGAAGGCGTAGAAAACCAATGGCAATTCCCGTTGGGAGCATTGCCCGAATACATTACGCGCGGCGTTTTTGACTTTATGTTCGGCATCGAAGCCAAAGTTCGCCAAATTCAAGAAGAAGCCAACATTCAAGCGGCGACGGCCATTGGCAGACTGCACGATGCCTTGCAGGAAGAGGGCATTTACGAAGAACACGAACTCAGGCTCTTCATCACGCGCCTGCTTTTCCTCTTTTTTGCCGATGACAGCGCCGTTTTCCAGCGCAACTACCTCTTTCAAGACTTTTTAGAAAGCTGCAAAGAAGCCGATACGCTCGGCGACAAGCTCAATCAACTCTTTGAATTTCTCAACACACCCGACCAAAAGCGCAGCAAGACCCAAAGCGAAAAATTTAAAGGTTTCGAATACGTCAACGGCGGCCTTTTCAAAGAACGCCTGCGCACTTTCGACTTCACTGCCAAGCAGCACCGCGCCTTAATCGACTGCGGCAATTTCGACTGGCGCAACATCAGTCCAGAAATCTTCGGCACGCTCTTCCAATCCGTCATGGACGCGCAAGAGCGGCGCGAAGCAGGCGCACACTACACCGAAGCCGCCAACATCGACAAAGTCATCAACGGCCTCTTTTTAGAAAACCTGCGCGCCGAATTTGAAGCCGTCAAAGCCCTCAAACGCGACAAAGCCAAAAAACTCGCCGCCTTCTACCAAAAAATCCAAAACCTGCAGTTCCTAGACCCGGCCTGCGGCTGTGGCAATTTCCTTATCGTTGCCTACGACCGCATCCGCGCCCTTGAAGACGACATCATCGCCGAAGCGCTCAAAGACAAAGCAGGCGGCTTATTCGACAGCCCGTCCGTCCAATGCCGTCTGAAACAATTCCACGGCATCGAAATAGACGAATTTGCCGTCCTTATCGCCCGTACCGCCATGTGGCTCAAAAACCACCAATGCAACATCCGCACGCAAATCCGCTTCGACGGCGAAGTCGCCTGCCATACGCTGCCGCTCGAAGACGCCGCCGAAATCATCCACGCCAACAGCCTCCGCACACCTTGGCAGGCGGCAGACTACATCTTCGGCAATCCGCCCTTTATCGGCTCGACCTACCAAACTAAAGAGCAGAAAAACGACCTCGAAAGCATTTGCGGCCATATCAAAGGCTACGGCCTGTTGGATTACGTCTGCAACTGGTATGTCAAAGCCGCCGGCATCATGGCGCAGAATTCCCAAGTTCAGACGGCATTTGTCTCCACCAATTCCATCTGCCAAGGCCAGCAGGTCGAAATCCTCTGGGGCAGCCTTTTGAACCAAGGCATCGAAATCAACTTTGCCCACCGTACCTTCCAATGGACGAGCCAAGCCGCAGGCAAAGCCGCCGTCCATTGCATCATCGTCGGCTTTAGCCGCAAACCGCAAACGTCGTCTGAAAACGGCGGCGCAAACGCTTCGGCAAATCCCGCTCTGCCCAAATACCTCTACGACTATCCCGACATCAAAGGTGAACCCCAAAAACACGCCGTAGCCAACATCAATCCTTATCTGATTGATGCGCCCGATTTGATTATTGCCAAGCGCAAAACCCAAATCAGCGGAGAAATTGAAATGGTTAGTGGAGGCAAGCCTACCGAAGGCGGCAACCTTATCCTTTCCACCGATGAAAAAGAAGCCTTGATTGCTACCGAACCATTGGCGGCAAACTACATCCGTGCCTTCTCGATGGGTAACGAATTCCTTAATGGTATCGAACGTTGGTGCATTTGGTTTAACGGCGTACCTGATGTCAAACGCAACCACGACCTGAAACAGATGCCTCAAGTCCAAGCCCGTATTCAGGCAGTCAAAGCCATGCGTGAGGCTAGTAAAGATAAGCAAACTCAAAAAGATGCTATGACTCCTTGGCTTTTCCAGCAATTACGCAATATTTCAGACGGCAATTATCTTGCCATCCCTAAAGTATCTTCTGAAAATCGCCGTTTCATTCCCATCGGCTATTTGGATTCCCAAACTATTGCCGGAGATAAGCTATTCATGTTACCTAATGCCACTCTTTACCACTTTGGCATTCTCTGCTCCACCATGCATAATGCCTTTATGCGTACTGTTTCAGGCCGTCTGAAAAGCGATTACAGCTATTCCAGTTTAATTGTGTACAACAACTTTCCCTTCCCAGAAAGCTGCCGTAAACCCAACGATGACGAAACTGCCTGTCAGGAAGCTTCGGGCAAAAAAGGCGAAACGCCAAGGCCGTCTGAAAACAATCCCCTCCGTTCCGCCATCGAAGCTGCCGCCCAAGCCATCCTTGACACTCGCGAGAAATACCGTGCCGATGCGCTTGCTAACGATCTGCCTCCCCCTACGCTCGCCGAACTTTATGCGTCCGACGCAGGCTATCCCGACCTCGTCAAAGCACACGCCACCCTCGACAAAGCAGTAGATAAAGCCTACGGCTACAAAAAAGGCAAAAACACTGACGATGAGGCAGAACGCGTCACCTTTCTGTTTGACCTATACCGAAAGGCAATAGAAAGCCAAAATACCAAGCCGCCCAAAAAATCCAAATAAAGGCAAACGGCAAATCCGGCTTGGTTTATAACCAAACCTGATTCGCCGGAAATATCGGTTTTTCCCCATCTCATTACTTCACAACCAAAAGGCCGTCTGAAAACCAAATTCCGGTTTTCAGACGGCCTCAATCATTCA
The DNA here is from genome assembly GCF_051963655.1 of Neisseria sp. P0001.S007. Taxonomy (NCBI): domain Bacteria; kingdom Pseudomonadati; phylum Pseudomonadota; class Betaproteobacteria; order Neisseriales; family Neisseriaceae; genus Neisseria; species Neisseria sp. P0001.S007. The sequence continues at coordinate 374,618 of NZ_JBQCUB010000001.1, forward strand.
AAATTTTCAACAAACCTTTATTTCAACGCTTCCAGCAGCTTTCCGTGTATTCCGCCGAAACCGCCATTGCTCATGACCAAAATATGGTCGCCTGCTTCGGCATTTTTCACGATTTCGGCAACAAAGGCATCGAAGTCTTTGCCCACATGCAGCTTGCCGCCTAAAGGTGCGAGGGCTTCGGCGACGTCCCAGTCCACGCCGCCGGCGTAGCAGAATACTTGGTCTGCATCGTTTAAGCTTGCGGGCAGGGCGGCTTTCATGGTGCCGAGCTTCATGGTGTTGGAACGTGGCTCGAGGACGGCGAGGATGCGTGCGTTACCGACGCGCTGACGTAAGCCTTCGATGGTGGTTTCGATGGCGGTCGGATGGTGGGCAAAGTCGTCGTAAACAGTGATGCCGTTTACTGTACCTTTGATTTCCATACGGCGTTTGACGTTTTTAAATGCACTCAAAGCTTCGCAGGCCGTCTGAATATCGACTCCGGCATGACGCGCGGCAGAGATAACGGCGAGGGCGTTCATGCGGTTGTGTTCGCCCATCAGTTCCCAAGCGACGTGTCCGACCGTTTCGCCGTGATGGCGTACATCAAACGAGCCGTCGGCATGGACGGTACCAACCTGCCAGCCTTGTTCGGTACCGAATTTCTCTACGGGCGTCCAGCAGCCTTTGTCTAGAGTATCTTGCAGGCTTTGCTGCTGGCCGTTGCAGACGATGAGGCCTTCAGACGGCACGGTGCGTACCAAATGATGGAATTGGGTTTGAATGGCGCCCAAATCGGCAAAAATATCGGCGTGATCAAATTCCAGATTGTTCAAAATGGCGGTACGCGGACGGTAGTGTACGAATTTGGAGCGTTTGTCAAAAAAGGCGGTATCGTATTCATCGGCTTCGATAACGAAAAACGGCGATTTGCTGTTCGGGTCTTGGCGCGGCGTTTGCGGCAGGCGGGCGGAAACGCTGAAGTTTTCCGGTACGCCGCCGATGAGGAAGCCCGGTGCAAGGCCGGCATATTCTAAGACCCATGCCAGCATGGAGGCTGTGGTCGTTTTGCCGTGTGTTCCGGCTACACCGAGTACCCAATGATGGTGTAATACGTTTTCAGCAAGCCATTGCGGGCCGGAAATGTAAGGCAGGCCTTTATTCAAAATGGCTTCAATCACATCCATGCCGCGTTTGGCAACATTACCGATAACGTAAATATCGGCTTTAAATTCGTCCAATTGAGCGGCATCAAAACCTTCATGTACGTCTATGCCCAAGGCTTCAAGCTGGGTGCTCATCGGCGGATACATCTTTGCGTCGCAACCGCTGACTTTAAAACCTGCTTCTTTGGCAATAGCCGCTACGCCGCCCATAAATGTGCCGCCGATACCGATAATGTGGATGTGTTTCATGATAAGACTGTCTTTGGATAAATTAATTTTAAAGCCGTCATTATAACGGAGTTTGGATAAAGAAAGGGGTCGTCTGAAAAGTTAGGCAACAACAAGAATAGGAAAAAATGCGAAGAATTGATTTTAAAAGGAGGGCGTTGAGGTTTTGCAAGTATGGGATTGGGGTTAGCCCTGCTTTGGAAAGAGTTATTTGATACGGTAAAGTTGTTCACGAAGGTCAGGTGAAGCATTGCCTCGAACTCCTCCATGCTTGATAGCGTGAAGTTTTCGATAATAGGTTTACTTGGATAGACTTTAGAGAATGGGGGGGGATTCAATTAATGCCGTTTGAAAAATAAGTCCTGAGCAAACCACGCTACGACTTATTTTCAGACGGCATTTGTATTCTGTATTTTGCGATTTCTATTAAAGCGCTGCTTCCGAGCGTTCACCGGTACGGATACGGATAGCTTCTTCAACCGGATAAATAAAGATTTTACCGTCACCGATTTTGCCAGAATGCGCGGTTTCCAAGATGGCATCAACAGCTTGATCGACTTTATCGTCAGCCAATACCAATTCGATTTTCACTTTAGGAAGAAAATCGACTGCGTATTCCGCGCCGCGATAAATTTCCGTATGGCCTTTTTGGCGGCCGAAACCTTTGACTTCGCTGACAGTCATGCCGGTAATGCCGATTTCAGTCAGGATTTCGCGTACATCGTCGAGTTTGAAAGGTTTGATAATGGCTTCGATTTTTTTCATATTGAGTCTCCTTATTTGCGAAAAGGCCGTCTGAAACATTCAGACGGCCTTTGTTCCATCAAGTTCGTTCAAATTTTATTTGAGTGAACTTATTTCTTTTTCTGAGCAGGCAGGTCGGTACATACGCCCAATGCCACTTCCGCAGCCATACCGATGGATTCGCCCAGGGTTGGGTGTGGGTGGATGGTTTTACCGATATCGGCTGCATCACAGCCCATTTCAATCGCCAAGCAGACTTCGCCGATCATATCGCCACCGTTAGGACCAACGATACCGCCGCCGATGATGCGGCCGGTTTCAGCATCAAAAATCAGCTTGGTGAAACCATTGTCGCAACCGTTGGCAATCGCACGGCCGGAAGCAGCCCATGGGAAGTTGGCTTTGGTGATTTTGCGGCCGGAGGCTTTGGCAGACAACTCGGTTTCGCCAACCCATGCCACCTCAGGAGAAGTGTAGGCAACGCCCGGAATAACGCGCGCGTCGAAGTAGGCTTTGTGGCCGGCACAGTTTTCAGCGGCAACGTGGCCTTCGTGAACGGCTTTGTGTGCCAACATCGGTTGACCGACGATATCGCCGATGGCGTAGATGTGCGGCACATTGGTGCGCATTTGTTTGTCCACTTCGATGAAGCCGCGATCAGTTACAGCAACACCAGCTTTCTCAGCGCTGATGAGTTTGCCGTTAGGCGCACGACCGGCAGCTACCAGTACGGCATCGTAACGTTGTGGTTCTTTAGGCGCATTTGCACCTTCGAAGGTAACGTAAACGCCGTCTTCTTTAGGCTCAACAGCAACAGTTTTGGTGTTAATCATGATGTTGTCAAAACGGTATTCGTTTTGTTTTTGCCATACTTTAACCAAGTCGCGGTCTGCGCCTTGCATCAGGCCGTCCATCATTTCAACCACATCCAGGCGAGAACCCAGCGTGCTGTAAACCGTACCCATTTCAAGACCGATAATACCGCCGCCGATAATCAGCAGTTTGCCCGGTACTTCTTTCAGAGCCAAAGCGCCGCTGGAATCGATGATGCGTGGATCTTCAGGGATGAAAGGCAGTTTGGTTACGCGGCTGCCTGCTGCGATGATACAGTTTTTGAAGGCAACGATTTTTTTCTCACCGGTAGGCGTAGCTTGTTCGTACACTTCGCTGGTCGTCAGCGAAACTTCCAAGTGGCGCGGATCTAAGAATTGGCCGTCACCTTGGATAATGTCTACTTTGCGGCCTTTCGCCATACCGGCCAAACCGGTAGTCAAGCGGGAAACCACGCCGTCTTTGTAGCCGCGCAGCATGTCGATATCGAGTTCAGGCTCAGGGTATTTGATACCGTTGGCAGCCAAGTGGCGTACTTCATCGATAACGGCAGCATTGTGCAACAGAGCTTTTGAAGGGATACAGCCGACGTTCAAGCAAACGCCGCCCAAAGTTTTGTAACGCTCGACGATGGCAACTTTCAAGCCTTCGTCAGCAGCGGCAAATGCAGCGGAATAACCGCCAGGGCCGCCACCCAATACGACCACATCGTATTCAGCATCGGCAGAACCGCCAAATTGTGCAGCTTGAGGAGCTGGAGCAGCAGCTTTAGGCGCTTCTTGTGCAGGAGCAGCTGGTGCTTCGGCTTTAGGAGCGGCAGCCGCACCTTCGGCTTCAACGACTGCAATCAAGCCGCCTTCGGAGATTTTGTCACCCACTTTAACTTTAACTTCTTTAACGACACCTGCAACTTCGGCAGGTACGTCCATAGTGGCTTTATCGGTTTCCAAAGTAATCAGGGTATCGTCCACGGCAATGGTGTCGCCTACATTTACTTCAACCGCAATAATATCTACATTTTCGTGACCGCCAATGTCTGGCACTTTTAATTCAACTAAGCTCATGTCTAATCTTTCTGAATGATGTTCGGACTTCTTTTTTCAGACGGCCTGAGTAAAAAGGCCGTCTGAAAATGCTCGGATTACAGAGTAATGCGGCGGAAGTCTTTCAACAGGTTAGCCAGGAATACGGTGAAGCGCATACCGGCGGCACCGTCGATGACGCGGTGGTCGAAGGACAGGCTCAATGGGCACATCAGGCGAGGAGCGAATTCTTTGCCGTTCCAAACCGGTTTGATTTGGGATTTGCACACACCCAAGATAGCAACTTCAGGAGCATTCACGATCGGCGTGAAGCCTGTGCCGCCGATACCGCCCAAGCTGGAAATAGTAAAGCATGCGCCTTGCATTTCTTGCGGTTTGAGCTTGCCTTCGCGGGCTTTTTTAGACAATTCGGTCAGCTCTTGGCTGATTTGTTTCAAGCCTTTTTGATCCACGTCTTTGATTACTGGAACAACCAAGCCGTTTGGCGTGTCTGCTGCGAAACCGATGTTGAAGTAGTTTTTCAGCACCAAGTTGTCGCCATCCAAAGAGGCATTGAATTCAGGGAAGGCTTTCAGCGCAGCAACAGAGGCTTTAATGATGAACGCCAATGGGGACAATTTCACGCCTTCACGTTCCCATTCTTTGTTCAGTTGTTTGCGGAATTCTTCCAATTCGGTCATGTCCGCTTCTTCGTGTACGGTAACGTGAGGAATCACAACCCAGTTGCGAGACAGGTTTTGACCGGAGATTTTCTTAATGCGAGACAGTTCTTTAACTTCGACGCTGCCGAATTTTGAGAAGTCAACTTTAGGCCATGGCAACAAGTCCAGACCACCGCCCAAAGAGGCAGCTGCAGGTTTGCCAGCACCGCTTTGCATAACGGATTTAACGAAGGCTTTAACGTCTTCGCCCATGATACGGCCTTTCAGACCGGTACCTTTGACTTGGCCCAAATCTACGCCCAATTCGCGCGCCAGTTTACGTGCAGAAGGACCGGCATGAGCTTTGGCAAATGCAGCTTCATCGATTTTTGCAGCAGCAGGAGCAACCGGTGCAGGTGCAGCGGCTGGTGCAGCAGGAGCCGGAGCTGCAGCAGGTGCAGGTGCGGCACCTTGAGCGGCAGGAGCAGGAGCCGCTGCGGCAGAGCCGGCAGTTTCTACTTCGATAATGGCAGAACCTTCGGATACTTTGTCGCCAACTTTTACAAATACGGCTTTAACCACACCGGCTTCGGTACATGGTACGTCCATGGTGGCTTTGTCGGTTTCCAACGTAATCAGGGTGTCGTCAACGGCAACAGTGTCGCCAACTTTAATTTCAACGGCAATAACGTCTACGTCAGAGTGGCCGCCGATATCAGGTACAACAACTTGTACAGTAGCACCACCGGCAGGAGCGGCTGCAGGCGCAGCAGCTGGAGCAGCAGGAGCTTCTGCTGCAGGGGTCGGAGCGGCATCAGCAGCGGCAGCACCGGTTTCAACGGTCAGAATAACGCCGCCTTCAGAGATTTTATCGCCCACTTTAACTTTAACTTCTTTCACGACGCCGGCTGCATCAGCAGGTACGTCCATAGTGGCTTTGTCGGTTTCCAAAGTAATCAGGGTGTCGTCAACGGCAATAGTGTCGCCTACTTTAACTTCTACGGCGATGATGTCGACGTTTTCATGACCGCCGATATCAGGGACTTTGATTTCTACGATACTCATTTGAGTTCCTTTAATATTTTCAGTTTGATGCCGTCTGAAAACTGTTTCACACGGCATCGGTACAGTTTGTTTGTTCAAACCATTCAAGCATTCGGTTTTCAGACGGCCTGATGTCTGAATGAAGCAAACAGGTCGTCTGAAACATCAATTAGCGTTTCCAGCTAGGAGCTGAATCGGCTTTAATACCATATTTTTCAATGGCTTGTTGAACGGTTTCTTTGCTGACTTTGCCTTGTTCGGCCAATGCGCTCAATGCAGCAACGGCAACGTTGTAGCGGTCAACTTCGAAGAAGCTGCGCAGGTTGGCACGGCTGTCGGAGCGACCGAAGCCGTCAGTACCCAAGACGTGGTAGTCGTTAGGGATATAGGCACGGATGCGGTCAGCGTAGCTGCGGATATAGTCGGTAGCGGCAATCACTGGGCCGTCATGACCTTGCAGTTGAGAAGTAACAAACGGTACTTTTGCAGTTTCCAATGGGTTCAGACGATTGAAGCGTTCCACTTCGATGGCATCGCGGTGCAGCTGGTTGAATGATGGGCAAGACCAGATGTCTGCTTCTACGCCGAAGTCGGCTTTCAACAATTCGGCACCGGCAATTACTTCTTGCAGGATAGTACCGGAACCCATCAATTGAACTTTCTTGTCGCCTTTGCCGCTGGCTTTCAGCAGATACATACCTTTCAGGATGTTTTCTTCTGCGCCTTCAGGCATATCCGGGTGAGCGTAGTTCTCGTTCATTAGGGTGATGTAGTAGAACACGTCTTCGTTATTGGCATACATACGGCGCAGACCGTCTTGAACGATAACGGCTACTTCGTATTGGAATGTTGGATCGTAAGAAACACAATTTGGAATCAAATCTGCTTGAATATGGCTGTGGCCGTCTTCGTGTTGCAGACCTTCACCATTCAGCGTTGTACGGCCGGCAGTACCACCCAACAGGAAGCCGCGTGCGTGCATATCGCCGGCAGCCCATGCCAAGTCGCCGATACGTTGGAAACCGAACATAGAGTAGTAGATGTAGAAAGGAATCATCGCAAAGTTGCTGTTGGCGTAGCTGGTTGCAGCCGCGATCCAGTCAGCCATTGCGCCTGGCTCGTTAATACCTTCTTGCAAGATTTGACCGTCGACGGATTCTTTGTAGAACATCAGTTGGTCTTTATCTTGAGGGGTGTATTGTTGGCCTTTAGGGTTCCAAATGCCGTATTGGCGGAACATACCTTCCATACCGAAAGTACGGCTTTCGTCAGGAACGATAGGTACAACGCGTTTGCCGATTTTTTTGTCTTTCAGCAAAGTAGACAGGATGCGTACGAAAGCCATGGTGGTGGAGAATTCACGGTCACCGCTGGATTTCAGTTGGGCATCAAATGCTGACAGTTCAGGCACTTCCAGAACGTCTTGGGTAGGGTTGCGTTGAGGCAGGTAGCCACCCAAAGATTCGCGACGTGCGTGCAGGTATTTGTATTCTTCGCTGTCAGGAGCAAAAGTCAGGTAAGGCAGGTCGCCACTGTCGATTTGCTCGTCAGTTACAGGAATGTCAAAGCGGTCACGGAATTGTTTCAGAGACGCTTTGTCCATTTTTTTGGCTTGGTGGGCAACGTTTTGACCTTCGCCGGATGCACCCATACCGTAACCTTTAATGGTTTTTGCCAAGATTACAGTAGGTTTGCCGTTAGCGTGATTCGCAGCGCGGTCGTAAGCGTTGTAGACTTTTTGAGGGTCATGACCACCGCGGTTCAATGCCCAAATTTCGTCATCAGTCATATCGGCGACCAATGCTTTCAGTTCAGGTGTATTGAAGAAGTGTTCGCGAACGTATGCACCGTCTTTGGATTTGTAAGTTTGGTAGTCACCGTCCAAGCACTCTTCCATACGTTTGCGCAGGATGCCATCTTTGTCTTTTGCCAAGAGGCGGTCCCAACGACGACCCCAGACGACTTTCACAACATTCCAGCCGGCGCCGGCAAAGTTGCCTTCCAGCTCTTGAATGATTTTGCCGTTACCGCGTACTGGACCGTCCAAACGTTGCAGGTTACAGTTGATGACGAATACCAGGTTATCCAAGCCTTCGCGTGAAGCCAGAGCAATAGCACCTTGGCTTTCAGGTTCATCCATTTCGCCGTCGCCACAGAATACCCATACTTTACGGCCTTTGGTTTTAGCCAGGCCGCGAGATTCCAAGTATTTCAGGAAACGGGCTTGGTAAATCGCCATCAATGGGCCAAGACCCATAGATACGGTTGGGAATTGCCAGAAGTCAGGCAACAGGTGAGGGTGAGGATAGGAAGGCAGGCCATGACCGGCAACTTCTTGACGGAAGTTGTTCAATTGGTCTTCAGTCAGACGGCCTTCAACGAAAGCGCGTGCGTAGATACCAGGGGCAACGTGGCCTTGGAAGAATACCAGATCGCCTTCTTCGCCTTCGCCTTTAGCTTTCCAGAAGTGGTTGAAGCCGACTTCGTACATAGTGGCGGCTGATTGGAAAGATGCAATATGTCCACCCAATTCCAAATCTTTTTTACCTGCGCGCAAAACGATAGCGGCAGCGTTCCAACGAACGAATGCACGGATGCGGTGTTCGATGTTTTGGTCGCCAGGGATGCCTTTTTCGTCTTCTACGGAAACGGTGTTCAAATATGGAGTAGTGGTGCCGTGAGGCATACGGATGCCTTTGTCACGGCTGTATTTGACCAAACTTTCCAGCAGGTATTGGGCGCGTTCGCTACCTTCATATTCTAAAACAGAGCTTAACGCGTCTAACCATTCTTTGGTTTCAATTGGGTCAACATCGTGTAATTGGGTGGACATAATATCTATCCTTGTGTTGAGTGTTTTTCAATGACGGAGTATTACTCCGATATTTTCGTTTGCGAACAGATGTGAGTTTAAAACGAAAATTCCTAGAGTTAAATTCGAAAAAAGTTTTAATTACTGAAATATTATCAATACGTTATAACCGTTGATAAAAAATCAGAAAGAATTGAACTTTTTACAAACCAGCTAACCTGCAAATGCTATCAGTAATTGGGCAAACTGGCAAATTGTGCTGTAGATATTGATAGGATTTAGAGGTTGAAATTAAGATTTTTTAAAAGAGTTATGTAGCTTGTTTTTAAATCGAGATATTGAGTGGATACAGTAAAAAAGCATCAGATATTTGAGAAAGTTTATTCGAATACGAAAAATATTTTTCAAATTTTGTTGTAAATAGAAAATTAAATTTAGATTATCTGGTTTTTTACAAAGAGAATAGGCCGTCTGAAGACTCTAAAGAGATTAAGGAGAAATGGGATTTGAAGATGGCGATTGTTGAGGAAGGGTAAATGAAAAAAATGACATGTACAGGCTACTTTAGCGCTGACATGTCATTTATGTAGGAAGTTAGAATTTCAGACGGCCTCTAATTATCAGTAGAGCCTTTTTGAGAGAATTGCTTCCATTGAGTCAGAAGCTCTTTGAGAACGTCTTGCTGTTCATGTCCATGTTGGATGGCTTCTTGCAACCAGAAGCAAGCATTGTTGATGTCTTTTTTTACACCCATGCCGTGATAATACAGGCAGGCAAGATTATATTGAGCCATCGTGTCTCTTTGTTTGGCCGCTGCTTCAAACCATTTTGCAGCTTGGGCGTAGTCGACAGGTACGCCTTGTCCGCAGTAATACATCATACCTAGATTGGTTTGGGATTTACTGTGTCCACGTTCTGCGGACTGATGGTATAACTCCAGTGCTTCAGCGTAATTCTGTTTGCGTTTTAAGCCATAGTGCGCTGCAAATGCCAGCTTGTACAGACGCTCGGCTTCCTGACGTTGGAGGGCGATTTCTTTGGTTAGCTCATAGTTTTGCTGGTTATTCAATGCGCTGTCAGACAGAAGTTTTTGGTAAGCGGCAAGATTACCTAAATCAGCCGAGCGTTGATAATATTGGCGTGCGGTGTCAGCATCAACTGCTCGTCCCAATCCGTAGCGATAGATATCACCTAAAAGGCGCAAACCTTCCGGATCATTTTGATCAGCAGCAAATTTAGCGTGCTGATAGGCCTTCTGAGGGTCTCGTTCGGTGTTTTTGCCTAGCAGATAGATTTCGGCAAGTGCTACATTCGCATTGCTGTCACCTTGTGCGGCAGCTTTTTCAAACCATTCCAATGCTTCAGCAGGATTTGATGCGGCTAAGAGTTCCGCAAGAGAAGTTTGCGCTGGAACAATGTCGTAATCGGCGGCAATACGTAAATGTTCGATTGCTTTTTCAGGATTTTGTGCGACACCTTGCCCCAATTTGTATTGGAGACCGAGTTGCCAGTGTGCTGCAATAAATCCCTGTGCAGCGGATTTCTGATAAAGTTTATGGGAATATTCCAAATCAGAAGAGCTGGAATATTGGTAATGTTGGGCTAAGAAGTATTGCGCCTGAGGATTTTGCTGTTCGGCAGCTTTCAATGCCCATTTGACTGCTTCTTGGTCATTGCCATTATCTGCATATAAACGCATGAGGCGTAGTTGTGCTGGGGCTAATCCTTCTTCAGCAAGCTCTTGATAGGCTGCAATGAGTTTTTCTATTTCTATTCCATTATTTTCTTGTAACTGGAGAAGATTATAGCGGGCGTATGGATGACCAGCTCTTGCAGCTTGCTTTAAATATTCAACTGCAATTGCTAAATCTTGAGCATTTTCGTGGTGTTCGATCAGGTATCCTGCCAGTTGAAATGCAGCCTCAACATGCCCGGCTTCTGCTGCCTCGCAGAGCAATGGGATGGCTCGTGCAAAGTCAGGAGGGTCTTGAGTGATCAATTTTTCTGCTAGAAGAAAAGATTCTTCATATTGTTGAGCATTCATCGGTTTGCTTTTATATTTTGCGAAGGATTAAGAATAAAATAATCGGCCGACAGAGTGCGGCCGTTATGATTTTGTAATTTTGAGGTTATTTACAAAAACAGACAACCGTATTTGTATTTTGATGCTTAGAATAATGGAATAAATCATTTCGTACTGCATAAATACAACAGAAGGATATGATTAAAGTGGGTCGAGAAAATACTTCTGCTGTTTATTCAGTTTAAATTATTCGTCGTCCGGTTTCTTACGCCACAAAACAAGTAATTTGCCAATATGTTGCACCAGTTGAGCACCCAGTGTTTCACACAGGGCATTGCAAATTTCAATACGTTCAGCACGATCATCGCCAAAAACACGGACTTTAATCAATTCGTGCGCTGTCAATGCGGCATCGGCTTCTTTGATGACTGAGTCGGTCAAGCCTTGTTGGCCAACCATAACGACAGGGTGGAGGTGGTGTGCTTGGGCTTTCAAGGCCAAAATTTCTTTGGTGCTTAATTTGTTGTCGCTCATATTAATAAGTATCCAATTCAAAAGAATAATGGCTATATTGTACGCGATTTAGAACATTTACGGGGGAAATAACGTACAATGCTGATTTTAACTTAAGCATTTCAAATCAAGATGGCTGTACGCTCAAAATCTTCAAAAGCATGGCTGCATGAGCACGTCAACGATCATTATGTCCATATGGCACAAAAGGACGGATATCGTGCCAGAGCGGCTTATAAGTTATTGGAAATCAATCAAAAAGACAAATTAATCAAACCAGGTACGGTTTTGGCGGATTTGGGCAGCGCGCCGGGAAGTTGGTCACAGGTTGCGGCCAAGCTGGTCGGTAAAACTGGGGCAGTGTTTGCTTTGGATATTTTGCCAATGGAAGCTATTGAAGGTGTGTCGTTTATTCAGGGCGACTTTAGGGAAGATGCTGTTTTGGAGCAGTTTGAAGCTTTATTGGATAATCGTCCGCTAGACCTTGTAATCTGTGATATGGCACCCAATATGTCAGGCAATGCCGTAACAGACCAGGCACGCAGTTTTTATTTGTGTGAACTGGCCTTGGATTTTGCCTCCCAACATTTGAAAACCGGAGGCAGTTTTTTAGTGAAGGTGTTTCAAGGCGCGGGTTATCAAGAGTATACGGCGGCTATGCGTGAAATTTTTGCCAGTGTACAAACTCGAAAGCCGGATGCTTCCCGCAATCGTTCCAGTGAGATTTACCTATTAGGTAAAAATAAACGCTGACAATGTAGGGTGGGTGCTTTAAAATTCTTTCCCTTGATTTTATTTATTTTGTAACCATGGAGCCTGTTCAGTGGGGAATACCATTAAAAACATATTAGTCTGGGTAGTGGGTGGTGCTATGCTTTTAGCAGCATTCAATGCACTCAGCGATAAGCAGGAAGATAAACAGCAAATCGAATATTCTCAATTTATTCAGCAAGTTAATAGTGGCGAAGTATCCAATGTCAATATTGAAGGATCTGTTGTCAGCGGCTATCTGATTAAAGGTGAGCGCACCGATAAAACTGCCTTCTATACCAATGCGCCTTTGGATGACAACTTGGTTAAAACACTGTTGGACAACAAAGTACGCGTCAAAGTGACTCCGGAAGAAAAACCAAGCATGCTGGCCAGTCTGTTTTACAGCCTGCTGCCTGTTTTGTTGTTGATCGGTGCATGGTTCTACTTCATGCGCATGCAAAGCGGCGGTGGCGGTAAAGGCGGCGCATTCTCTTTTGGTAAGAGCCGTGCACGTTTGTTGGACAAAGATTCCAATAAAGTGACTTTTGCCGATGTTGCAGGTTGTGATGAGGCAAAAGAAGAAGTACAAGAAATCGTGGATTACCTGAAATCGCCTAACCGTTACCAAAGCCTGGGTGGTCGTGTACCGCGCGGTATTTTGTTGGCCGGTAGCCCTGGTACGGGTAAAACATTACTGGCTAAAGCGATTGCTGGTGAAGCCGGTGTGCCATTCTTCAGTATTTCAGGTTCTGACTTCGTAGAAATGTTTGTCGGTGTCGGTGCGAGCCGTGTCCGCGATATGTTCGAGCAGGCTAAGAAAAACGCGCCATGTATCATCTTTATCGATGAAATTGATGCGGTTGGCCGTCAGCGTGGTGCCGGTTTGGGCGGTGGTAATGATGAGCGTGAGCAAACATTGAACCAATTGTTGGTTGAAATGGATGGTTTTGAAAGTAACCAAACCGTTATTGTGATCGCAGCAACCAACCGTCCTGATGTACTTGACCCTGCGTTGCAGCGTCCAGGCCGTTTTGACCGTCAAGTCGTTGTTCCGTTGCCTGATATTCGTGGCCGTGAGCAAATCTTGAAAGTTCACGCTAAAAAAGTGCCTTTGGATGCATCTGTAGATTTGACTTCTTTAGCACGCGGTACACCGGGTTTTTCAGGTGCGGATTTGGCAAACTTGGTCAATGAAGCAGCTTTGTTTGCCGGCCGTCGTAATAAAGTTAAAGTCGATCAAAGCGACTTTGAAGATGCGAAAGACAAAATCTACATGGGTCCGGAGCGTCGCAGCATGGTAATGCACGAAGATGAAAAACGTGCGACAGCCTATCATGAGGCCGGTCATGCAATCGTAGCGGAAAGCCTGCCGTTTACCGATCCGGTTCACAAAGTAACCATTATGCCTCGTGGTCGTGCATTGGGTTTGACTTGGCAGCTGCCTGAGCGTGACCGTATCAGTATGTACAAAGACCAAATGCTGAGCCAGCTCTCAATCTTGTTTGGTGGCCGTATTGCTGAGGATATTTTTGTCGGCCGTATTTCTACCGGCGCATCTAACGACTTTGAGCGTGCAACTCAAATGGCACGCGAGATGGTAACGCGTTATGGTATGAGCGACAAAATGGGTGTGATGGTTTATGCTGAGAACGAAGGTGAAGTATTCTTGGGTCGCAGCGTAACCCGTTCTCAAAATATTTCCGAGAAAACCCAACAAGATATCGATGCGGAAATCCGCCGTATTTTGGATGAGCAATACCAAGTGGCTTACAAAATCTTGGATGAAAATCGCGATAAGATGGAAACCATGTGCAAAGCACTGATGGATTGGGAAACCATCGATCGAGACCAAGTTTTGGAAATTATGGCTGGTAAACAACCTAGCCCGCCTAAAGATTACAGCCACAATGTCCGTGATGACAAAGTAGAAGAGCCTGAAGCGCCTGTTGCTGAAGCTGCTGAACCTGTTGAGCAAAATGAGGTTCAGAATACTGATTCAGTGGAAGCAGGCAGATAAAACAGATAAATCTGTATAAGGTTTGAAACAGAAAACGGTAGCTTTTAAGCTACCGTTTTTATTTTGAAGATAATCTAAAGGCCGTCTGAAAAGCTTCAGACGGCCTGATTTTATTTGGTTAATTACAAAACAGCTAAAGCTGCTTCGTAGTCAGGCTCGTTCGCAATTTCAGAAACCAACTCAGCGTGGAGAACTTGGTTTTGATCATTTAAAACCACCACTGCACGGGCAGTCAGGCCGCGTAATGGGCTTTCTGTCAGTGTAACACCGTAATCGTTAGAAAAGCTGCTGCGGAATGTGGAAAGTGTCACTACATTTTCCAAACCTTCTGCGCCGCAGAAACGGGCTTGTGCAAACGGTAAATCGGCAGAAATGCACAAAACAACGGTATTATCCAAAGAAGAGGCATGTTTGTTGAAAGTGCGGACGGACTGGGCGCATACGCCGGTGTCAATGCTAGGGAAAATATTCAGCACTTTGCGTTTGCCTGCAAAGTCAGCCAATGATTTTTCAGATAGGTCTGCCGCTACCAATGTGAAATCAGGTACAACTTGGCCGATGGCAGGCAAATTGCCGTTTGTAGAAATAGGAGAGCCTTGGAAAGTAACTTGAGCCATGATTCAGTCCTTGTGTCAGGGGGAAAATAGGATGGTCAGGGGTTTAGTAATGGCGGCGACGGAAATAGAACATGCCTTCGCTGTCAATTTCTAAAATATAGCGGCCGTTTTGTACGGCGGCATAACCGCTTTTGCCCTCGGTATAAGGCTGCAAAGCAGCGTGTGAAATCAGATAGTCGGTCAGTTTGTTGCCGTCTTGGGCAATATTGTCCACCATTTTTGCAAAGACAGTGTGGCAGATGCCGTTGGCTGACCAGCCGGCTGAAACGCCTTTTTCATTTTTTTCCATGCATTGGCCGCTGATGACTTCTAAGTCGGTAGGGTGCTTGCCAATCAGATTGATGATGCCGCCCTCTATGCCGTTAATCGGATAGGTACGTTGTTTTTTACCTTCTTTAGTTTCGCCTTCTTGAGCTGTACCTAAATCCAAACCGGCTATGGCTTGTTCATCGATATATTTAACTTTGAAGGTAGGCTTGGGTGCTTTGCCTGAAGAAGCATCATTGGCTGCAGTATCTTCAGATTTACCGCCGCAGGCAGCCAATGAAAGGCTGAGCAAGATAAGGGGGAAGGTTTTTTTCATATGAGAAACCCTAGAAAACGATTATATTTCAAATAATAAACGATATTATGGCCGTCTGAAATATTCAGACGACCTTACTATTATTATTTCACCGGACGAATACCTACTGCATCGCGTACTTTATCCAACAATTCGCGTGCTTCTTTACGCGCTTTTTGTGCGCCGGCCTGCAAAATGTCTTCAATTTGAGATGGTTTGGCTGTCAATTCATTGTAGCGCTCGCGCGGTTCTGCGAGCTCGGCATTGATCTTTGCACCCAAGAGTTTCTTAGCCTCACCCCAAGCAAGGCCTTCGGCCAGCATTTGTGTAAACTCGGCAGTTTCAGATGGCGTGGAGAAGGCTTTGTAGATTTCAAACAGAGGGCTTTCATCAGGCTGTTTCGGCTCGCCGGGTTCTTTCATATTGGTGATGATTTTGTTCACCGATTTTTGGGTTTTCTTGTCATTTTCCCAAAGCGGAATGGTATTGCCGTAGGATTTGGACATTTTGCGTCCGTCTAAGCCGACCAAGAGTTCGACATTTTCGTCGATTTTTACTTCAGGTAGGGTGAAGAGTTCTTGGAAGCGGTGGTTAAAGCGACCGGCAATATCACGTGCCATTTCAACGTGTTGGATTTGGTCGCGACCGACTGGTACTTCATGGGCATTAAACATCAGGATGTCGGCAGTCATGAGGATAGGGTAGCTGTACAGGCCCATTTCCACGCCATGATCCGGATCTTCCTGACCGTTTTCGGTATTTGCCTGTACTGCGGCTTTATAGGCGTGGGCGCGGTTCATCAGGCCTTTTGCGGTGATACAGGTCAGAATCCAGTTCAACTCCATCACTTCGGGAATATCGCTTTGACGGTAGAAAGTGGTCTGTTCCGGATTGAGTCCGCAGGCGAGCCATGTGGCGGCAACAGCTTGAGTAGATTGATGAATCATTTCCGGCTCATGACATTTGATGATGCCGTGATAGTCGGCCAAAAAGAGGAATGATTCGGTATTGGAATCTTGCGCCGCGCGGATAGCCGGGCGGATGGCTCCGACATAGTTGCCCAAGTGTGGAATACCTGTTGTGGTAACGCCTGTTAAAACTCGTTTTTTGCTCATGAAAGTATCCTTCGGCACAAAGGCCGTCTGAAAATAAATATGGTGCCGATTATACCTGATTATTCTTGATTTTTCAGACGGCCTTTTGAGTAAAGGGTAGATGGATAATAAAAGTTATACACATAAAATTATAAAATTAAAACGTTATAAAACAATAATATAGTAAAAAATTGTTGATAATGGAGTAAATAGCTCTTGAGTTATCCACATTTGCGCCTATATAGGCTTCAACGGAAATATATTTGAAGAGGAACTTAAAATGAGATTTGATAAATTGACTGCCAAATTTCAGCAAGCTCTGCAAGAAGGTCAAAGTTTGGCTTTGGCTGCGGACAGCAGCTACCTTGAGGCTGGCTTTATCTTAAAAGCGTTGCTTGACGATCAAAACAGTGGTGCAGCTGCGTTACTGGCTCATGCAGGTGTGAATGTGCCTCAAGTAAAACAACGTTTGCAGCAACATTTGAGCAGCTTGCCAAAAGTATCCGGACAAGGTGGCGATATTACGCCTAGCCGTGAGCTGCAAGCTGTATTGAACTTGATGGACAAGGCTGCAACCAAACGCGGTGATGCCTATATCGCCAGCGAACTTTTCCTGCTGGCTTTGGTTCAGCAGAATGATGCGACCGGCAAAATTTTGAAAGAAGCCGGTGCGACCGAACAAAATATCAATGCCGCAATTGACGCGGTACGAGGAGGACAGAACGTGAATGATGCCAATGCCGAAGACCAACGCGATGCTTTGAAAAAATATACACTCGATCTGACTCAACGCGCCCGAGACGGTAAGCTCGACCCTGTTATCGGTCGTGATGATGAAATCCGCCGTGCAATTCAGGTATTGCAACGCCGTACCAAAAACAACCCTGTGCTGATTGGTGAGCCGGGTGTGGGTAAAACCGCTATTGTTGAAGGTTTGGCGCAACGTATTGTTAACGGCGAAGTGCCTGAATCCCTGCGTAACAAACGCCTTTTGGTTTTGGACTTGGCGGCTTTGATTGCTGGCGCGAAATACCGTGGCGAATTTGAAGAACGCTTGAAAGGCGTGTTGAACGACTTGGCTAAAGATGATGGTAACACTTTGATTTTCATCGATGAAATCCATACTTTGGTTGGTGCAGGCAAAACTGACGGCGCAATGGATGCGGGCAATATGTTGAAACCGGCTTTGGCACGCGGCGAATTGCACTGTATCGGTGCGACTACTTTGGACGAATACCGTCAATACATCGAAAAAGATGCGGCACTCGAACGCCGCTTCCAAAAAGTATTGGTTGGCGAGCCAAGTGTGGAGGATACCATCGCTATTTTGCGCGGTTTGCAAGAGCGTTATGAAATCCACCACGGTATCGATATTACCGACCCTGCTATCGTTGCCGCAGCGGAGTTGAGCGACCGCTACATCACCGACCGCTTCTTGCCCGACAAAGCGATTGATTTGATTGACGAAGCTGCCAGCCGTATCAAAATGGAGTTGGACAGCAAACCCGAGCAGATGGATAAACTCGACCGCCGCATTATCCAGCTCAAAATGGAAAAAATGCACGTTGCCAAAGAAAGCGATGATGCCAGCAAGAAACGTCTGGAATTGATAGACGAAGAAATCGACGGCTTGCAAAAAGAATACGCCGATTTGGACGAAATCTGGAAAGCAGAAAAAGCCGCCTCTTCCAGCACCGCCGACATCAAAAAACAGATGGACGACATCAAAGTCAAAATCGAACAGGCCAAACGCCAAGGAGATTTTGCCCGCGCATCCGAGCTGGAATACGGTGAGCTGCCTAAATTGAGCGCGCAGTTGCAAGCGGCAGAAAGCAATCCTGACGGCAAAAAACAAAACAAACTTTTCCGTACTGAAGTCGGCGCGGATGAAGTGGCCGAAATCGTTTCTCGTATGACTGGCATTCCTGTGTCAAAAATGATGGAAGGTGAACGCGACAAGCTGCTGAAGATGGAAGAAGTATTGCACCGCCGTGTGGTTGGTCAAGACGAAGCCGTGCGCGCCGTGTCTGACGCTATCCGCCGCAGCCGTTCCGGTTTGGCCGATCCGAATAAACCTTATGGCAGTTTCTTGTTCTTAGGCCCGACCGGTGTGGGTAAGACCGAATTGTGTAAGGCATTGGCAGGCTTCCTGTTTGACAGCGAAGATCACCTGATTCGTATCGATATGTCCGAATACATGGAAAAACATGCTGTTGCCCGCTTAATCGGTGCGCCTCCCGGCTATGTCGGCTACGAAGAAGGCGGCTACCTGACTGAGCAAGTCCGCCGCAAACCATACAGCGTGATTCTTTTGGATGAAGTGGAAAAAGCCCATCCGGATGTGTTCAATATCTTGCTGCAAGTATTGGATGACGGCCGCTTGACCGATGGACAAGGTCGAACAGTGGACTTCAAAAATACCGTTATTGTGATGACTTCCAACATCGGTAGCCAACATATCCAACAAATGGGTACTCAGGACTACGAAGCGGTGAAAGAAGTTGTGATGGAGGATGTGAAAGAACATTTCCGTCCTGAAATGATCAACCGTATTGACGAAGTAGTCGTGTTCCATGGTTTGGATCAGGCCAATATCCGCAGCATTGCGAAAATCCAGCTTAAAGGTTTGGAAAAACGTTTGGAAGCACAACATCTGCATCTGAAAGTCGATGATGCTGCCTTGGATCTGATTGCCGAAGCCGGTTTTGATCCTGTGTATGGTGCCCGTCCGCTCAAACGTGCCATTCAGTCAGAAATCGAAAACCCGCTGGCAAAAGCATTGCTTGAAGGTAAATATGCACCTGATAGCACAATCCATGTTAAAGAAGAGGGTGGTAAGCTCTTGTTTGCATAAGGTTAAAACAATGTAGTATGCTGTTGTAAAAGGCCGTCTGAAAGAATTCAGACGGCCTTTCCTAGTTATTGATTCATATCATATATTTATTATGTAATTTGATTATTCATTGAATTTTAGAGAATATTAATTGAAAATCTTGTATCATGGATTGATAAAGAATGCGATATAATCCGACCTGTTTGCCAAGGTTCTTGCTAAATATCTCATTTTATGTAATAATACTACAATGCAAAAACTGACTAATCAAAATCTTCACATTATTTTGTCGGAACGCTTAAATGATACCGACTTTGTTCTTATTCTCAATGCATTAATCAAATTTTTGCGCCGAGGAGGTAAAAAACAGGCTTCCGAACGTTTCGATTTGATTTTATCTACTTTAAAACAAGACGATGCTTTATGCCGTCAATTCAGCCTGCGCTTCTATACCTGGCTGTCCAAAGTTCACATCTATCCTGCGCTGATTAAGCTGGGTATTTTTTCGCGCCATAGTTTTACTCGGGAGATGGGCATACGGATTTACGAACGTTTCAGCCCGTCTTATAAAGATTTTTCCAATCTGCGCGAAGTATTTTTATATCTTTTTCACTCTAAAAACGATGATAAATGGTTGCAAACCCTGAGTTTGCGCCAATGGTTGAGTATGTATGAATTGTTGCAGGGTAAAGCCGATCCTGCTTTGCTTCAGACGGCCAGCCGACAGTTGGCGGATGCCCGTTTACGAGCGGTAGAAATGCTGTCTATTTGGATTGCATCCGAAGCGATTGAGCCGGATTTAATACGAATTGCCCCTCGTTTATTGGAGGCAGATTCGGCATTTGTCGCTTTGCAACGTGAAATTGCAAAATTGGTAGAACACTATCGCCACAGCGAAGAAACTTACGATACGGCGCACTTGGATGTCATGTTTGACCAGTGTGACAAGCAAATTGAGTATCTGCGTCGTCGTGGTACAGGAGCAGGGTCTGGTTCGTCAGTGAAAGTGGCACACTTGCTGGAGCGCCTGCAACAAACCATAGGCCGTCTGAAACTGTTGACCAATATTCAAATCGAAACCGGCAGCCGTACCCGCTTAACCATTAATCTGATGAATGCGATGATTTACGCGGCGGTAGAGCAATACAGTACCAGTCACTTGCGTAAAAGCAGTATCCGAATGCTGGCGCGCAGTATTACGGAAAACAAAAGCCATCATGGTGAGCATTACATTACGCGCAACCGTAGCGAATATTTTAAAATGTTTTATTCCGCAGCAGGTGGCGGCGTAATTATTGCTTTGATGGCATTGAATAAAATCCATATTTCGTCTTTGGGATTCGGCGAGTTTACTACTTCATTTCTTGCCGGACTAAACTACGGCTTAGGCTTTATGCTGATTCATATGCTGCACTGTACTGTTGCGACCAAGCAGCCTGCTATGACGGCGGCGAGTTTTGCCGAGCAGGTGGACTCAAATGAAGGCAGCAAAGCGGTGGACAACAAATTGGCAAAACTGCTGATTGACGTGTGCCGTTCGCAAAGTGTTGCTGTATTTGGCAATGTATCAATCGCTGTATTGTTGGCGGCGGGGATCGCTTTTGGCTATGCCTACACGCATGGCCAGCCCTTGTTGAATGAGGCCGTTACAGCCTACCAGCTTAAATCTATTGAGATTTTTACTCAGCCGACCTTATGGTATGCCGCTATTGCTGGTGTATGGCTGTTTTGCTCGGGGATTATTGCCGGCTTCTTTGACAACCGTTCCGATTATCTGAACCTACGTCAGCGCCTGCCGTTTAACCCGTTGTTACGAAAAATAATGCGTCCGCAGCCGCGCCGCCAGTTGGCTGCTTATATTCATAAGCATTATGGTTCGCTTATGGGTAATTTTATTTTCGGTATGCTTTTAGGTATGACCGGCTATTTCGGCCATCTTTTCGGCTTGCCGCTGGATATTCGCCATGTGGCGTTTTCTTCGGCAAATTTGGGTTATGCCGCGATCAGCGGCCATGCAGATGTATTTACGTTTATACTTGGCTTGGCAAGCGTATTGGCAATCGGCATGGTGAATCTGGTGGTCAGCTTTTCTTTAGCTTTGGCCGTTGCGCTCCGCTCTCGCGGTACGCGTTTGGGCAGTATGCGTAATCTGCTGAAGAGTTTCTGGAGTCAAGTGAAAGCCAATCCTTTGATTTTGCTGTATCCGGTTCAGGTGAATAACAAAGAAAACACGAAGTAAGATTGAAGAAAGGCCGTCTAAATATATATTTTTCAGACGGCCTTTTGATTTAAAAACTATAAAGATTAGGCTTGCAGAGAGACGCGGTTTTCCAAAACTTGGTCAATCAAACCATATTCTTTAGCTTCATCGGCAGACATATAATTGTCGCGGTCGGTATCGCGTTCCAAGTCAGCCAAATCGCGATCACAATGTTTAGCGAGTAAGCGGTTCAGTTTCTCTTTGATTTTCAGCAGCTCTTTAGCGTGAATTTCAATATCGGATGCCTGACCGGCCAAGCCGCCGTTGATGAGCGGTTGGTGAATCATGATGCGGCTGTTTGGCAGGGCAAAGCGTTTGCCTTTTTCGCCTGCGGACAACAGGAATGCGCCCATACTTGCCGCTTGGCCCAAGCATAAAGTAGAGACATGAGGCTTGATGAAGTTCATGGTGTCGTAAATCGACATACCGGCAGTAACCGAACCGCCCGGAGAGTTGATATAGAAGAAGATATCTTTATCAGGGTTTTCACTTTCCAAGAACAGTAATTGCGCAACAACCAAGTTGGCAGATTCGTCTGTCACCGGGCCGATCAAGAAAACGATGCGCTCTTTCAAAAGGCGTGAGTAGATGTCGAATGCGCGCTCGCCGCGACCGCTTTGTTCGATAACGGTAGGGACAAGGTAATTATTGAAATCGAAGGACATTTTTGTCTCCTGTTAATGATGGAAAAGCACCAAAGCCATTTAAAGCGCTTCGGTGCTTTTGATTGTCTGTTTCAGACGGCCTTAGAGCAATTAAGCTTGTGCGCCCATTACTTCGTCAAAAGACAGCGCTTTTTCAGTTACTTTAGCTTTGCTCAGAACGAAATCAACAACGTTGCTTTCTACTGCCAAAGAAGTCGGACCTTGCAGGCGGGAAGGCTCTGCGTAGTACCAGTCGATAACTTCTTGAGGATCTTCGTAGCTTTCAGCGAAGTTGGCAACAACGGCTTTGATTTGGTCTTCAGTTGGCTCAAGTTTGTTTTCTTCAACCAATTTAGCCAAAATCAGACCCAAAGAAACGCGGCGTTCTGCTTGTTCTTTGAACATATCCAAAGGCAGATCCAAGTTGGCAGCGTCAGCTATGCCTTGGTTAACAAAGTTTTGTTTCATTTCGTTTGCCAAGCGGGCGGCTTCTTCGTTGACCAAAGTAACAGGAACTTGCAAATCAGCTGCTTTGAGCAGGGCGTTCATTACAGATTCTTTGGTTTGTTCACCGATGCGGCGCTCAACTTCGCGGCCAACGTTTTTCTTCACTTCTTCGCGCATTTTGGCAACGTCGCCGTCTTCAATACCCAGAGCTTTAGCAAAGTCAGCGTCAACTTCAGGCAAAGTAGCTTCAGAAACATTGTTCAACGTGATGGTGAATACGGCAGATTTACCGGCAACATCTTTACCATGGTAGTCCTCAGGGAAGTTTACGGTAACATCTTTGCTTTCGCCGGCTTTCATGCCGACAACACCGGCCTCGAATTCAGGCAGCATTTGACCTGCACCCAATACGAAAGCGTAGTTTTTAGACGCGCCGCCAGCGAAAGGTTCTCCGTCGATTTTGCCTTCAAAGTCGATGATGACGCGGTCGCCGTTTTGGGCTTCGCGGTCAACATGGTTGAAGCGGGTACGTTGTTTGCGCAGGATTTCTACAGTTTGGTCAACTTCGGCATCGCCAACAGTCGCAGTAACTTTTTCTACTTCTTGGGCAGACAGGTCACCAATAGTTACTTCAGGGAAAACTTCAAAAATAGCGGCAACTTTGAAAGACTCTTGATCGTCTTGTTCTTCAACGCCTTCAAAGCGTGGGTAACCGGCAACTTTCAATTCTTGAGCAACGGCAACCTCGTAGAATTCGCGTTGTACCAATTCGTTGATAACGTCGTTTTGTGCGCTTGCGCCGTACATTTGGGCAATCATTTTGAACGGTGCTTTACCCGGACGGAAGCCGTCAATTTTTGCGCGGCGTTGGGTTTGTTTCAGTTTTTTCTCAGTTTCTGCGTTGATTTTGGACCAAGGCAGAGACAATACTACTTTGCGTTCCAGATTTTCTAAAGTTTCAACAGTTACGCTCATCGTAAGCCCTTAAATTTGTTGTGTTTAAACGGTTATCCTTCTGCTCGGTATTCCGAAGAATTTCGGAAGCGTGCATAAGGTCAAAATTTAGCTGCTTAGTATAACACAATGTTTCACGAATAACATAAAAAGGCCGTCTGAAAAGTGGGAAATTCTTTTCAGACGGCCTTTGTGTTTCGATATTGTTGTTTTTTACAGCTGGTCTTTTTGCGCCAGAATCCGTCGGCTGCCGTTGATGTCTGCCGGAGAGAGAACACCGGCATTTTCAAGCGCATCTACCAAATTGGCGGCTCGGTTATAGCCGATGCGCAATTGGCGTTGGAGTGCGGAAATGGAAGTTTTCCGGCTTTCCAATACGAAGGCGACGGCTTGATCAAATAACTCATCGCTGTTTGCGTTCGGATTAACAATATTGGTGGTTTCGATGGCTGCTTCGCCACTGAGCAGGCCTTCCACATAATTGGTTGGAGCCTGTTCTTTGACGAAATTGACGACTTGATGTACTTCATCATCGGAAACAAACGCACCTTGCAGGCGTGTCGGTTCTGCGCTGCCCGGTTGCAGGAATAATGAGTCGCCGTATTTGAGCAATTCGTCTGCACCCATTTGGTCAAGAATGGTACGGCTGTCGATTTTGCTTTGTACGGTAAAGGCCATGCGTGTCGGAATGTTGGCTTTAATCAGGCCGGTAACCACATCGACACTCGGACGCTGGGTGGCGACAATCATGTGAATGCCTGCTGCACGCGCTTTTTGGGCAAGGCGAGCGATTTGCTGCTCAACGGATTTGCGTTCGGTCATCATCAAGTCAGCCAACTCGTCGATAACGACCACAATCAACGGCAGTTTTTCCAGAGGCTCGGGATCATCAGGATTTAAGCTGAACGGATTGAGCAATGGTTTGCCTGCCGCTTTGGCTTGTTCGACTTTTTGGTTGAAACCGTCCAAATTACGCACGCCGGCATGGGAAAGCAGGCGATAACGTTTTTCCATTTCGGCAACACACCAGTTCAACGCTTGTCCCGCCTCGCGCATATCGGTCACAACCGGGCAGAGCAGGTGCGGAATGCCGTCGTAAATGCTCAATTCCAGCATTTTCGGGTCAATCATAATGAAGCGGACTTCGTCGGGCGAGGCTTTGAAGAGCATGGACATAATCATGCCGTTCACGCCGACGGATTTACCCGATCCGGTCATACCTGCGACCAAAAGATGAGGCATTTTTGCCAAGTCGCCGACAACGGGTGTCCCTGCAATATCTTTACCCAAAGCAACGGTCAGTTTGGACTTGGCATTGGTAAATACGGGAGAAGAGAGGATTTCACTCAACATCACGTCTTGGCGTTTCTCATTGGGTAATTCAATGCCCATGGTGTTTTTACCGGCAATGGTTTCTACGATACGTACCGCTTGCAGAGACATCGAGCGCGCCAAATCTTTGGACAAGGCGACAATTTGACTGCCTTTGACGCCTTGTGCCGGTTCGATTTCGTAGCGGGTAATCACAGGGCCGGAAGTGGCGGAAACAACTTGTACGCCGATGCCAAATTCAGCCAGCTTGGCTTCGATCAATTCTGCGGTCTGTTGCAATTCATCCGGATTGACGGCAACCGGTTCTTCAGACGGCATACGCAACAGGTTCATGTTGGGCTTGTGGTATTCGCCATTGTTTTTAGGTTCAGTATCGTCAAACAGGGAAGTTTGGATTTTAGGAGGCGGCGCAACAGATACGGCAACAGTTTTACGGTTGCTGCTGCTGCCTGCCAACGGAGCAACCGGAGTGGCGGTAATGGTTTTGGCTTCTTTAACCATGCGGCGCGTATTTTGGGTTTCCAAAGCTTCGGAGCAGACATTTTCTTTTTTATTTTGGAATTGAGACAGTTTTTTCATCAGGCTGCCAAACAGGCCGCCCATATGGCTGCCGGATTTGGCCATGACTTCCAACCATGACACCTGAGCCAGCAGGGAAATGGATAAAAGCAACATCACCAGCATAATCAACAGGCTGCCCGACTTACCCAACAGCCAAGCCAAGCCTGAACCCGCTAATAAGCCGACCAAGCCGCCTGCACCGACGGGAAGGGATTCGCTCAATGCGTTGTCAAACAGGAAATGTTCGATAATCGGACTACACACCAGCAGGAGAAACAATGCCAAAGCGGCTACGCCATGATTGTAGGGCTTGTGGTTTTCCTGCTTTTTCATGGGGCGGAAATTTTTGTAGAGGAAAACGCAAGAGGCGGCTATCCACCACCAAAACGATAAGCCGAACAGATAATATCCGACATCGGAAAGATAGGAGCCAAAGAGACCGCCGAGGTTGGCGACATCATGGCTTTTGGGAACGCTGCGCGACCATGCGGGGTCGTCCATGCTGAAGCTGGCCAGGGAAATGGCCAGATAAATGGTGATAACCAAGCCAAACAGCCATAAAGCATCATTAATCAAGTTGACGACATGCTCGGGGCGCGCTTTTTTTTCTTCGTTTCTTTGCAGCTCTTTGGCGGCCTTGAGGCGTTGGGAAACTTTATTGTCGGCTTGAGTTTGTGCTTTGGTGGATTTGCGTGTGGTCGGTTTGGCTGCCGGTTTGGTAGAGACGCGTTTTTTTGTTTGGGTTTTAGAAGATTTTGCAGTCATGAGATAAAGGCCGTCTGAAAAGACCGGAGGTAATGTGCGTAAAGGGCAAATTATACCGTATTTACTAGGCACAAGAAATTGAAACGGGCGTAATCATTATAGGATTCAGGCCGTCTGTTTGGCGTGACGAAAATTTTGGATTTCGTTTCCACCTGTTCAGACGGCCTGATGTTTTGATTGATTTGGACTTACATTCTGCCCAGTTCGCGCTGGAGTGCTTGAATGTTTTTCTCTCTATCCAAAACCGCACCTTGCAGCGTACTGATGGCCTGTTGATTGACGCTGCCGCCTTTGGCCGTCCGCGCTTGGCTCAGTTGCTTTTTGGCATCGGCCAAAGCCGCGCGTTCATTGGATAACTCGGTTTCCAGAATAGAGCGGCGGCTGTTGACGCCGGAGGATTTTGGAACCGGAGGAGGAGCCGTTTCAGAAGCAGTGCGGACAGGGGCAGGTTTGGACGTTGCCTTATGGTTGGATTTTGCAGCCGTATTTTTGCTTTTTGCCGGAGCCGTTTGTGATGTCGGTGCGTTGAGTGTGGGCGCCTCGTTAACCGGGGCGTCGTATCGGCTGCTGCTGTATTTGCCGACAATCGGCAAATCGTTGACGGCCTGGCAGTTGCCGCTTGGGCGCGAGGTATAGACAATCGAGCCGTTGACTTCACAGGTGTAGATTTTTGCGGCGTGGGCTTGGCTGTTGAAAACGGCAAGCGGCAGCAGGGATAGGGTAAGCAGATATTTTTTCATGATTCAGGTAGGGCTGATTCGTTGCACTTGAGCATTTTATTCTTGTTCAGACGGCATGGGCTGCTGTTTCTTAGCTTTTGCACTGTTTTTGTTTTTGCTCGGTTTGTCGGCTTTTTTCTCTTGTTTATTGAATTTTTCCGTACGTGCCTTTTTCTTAGGCTTTGCACTTGCGCGTTCATCAGAGGCATTGAGACTGCGGATGTTGAGGTGGTAACCGCTGCCTTGATGGCCGCTGATTTTAGGCAATTGTGCCTGTGCGCAGGAGGAGTTGGGTTCGGAAGTATAGCTGCCGTTGCCGCAGGAATAAACTGCGGCGGCTGCGTGAAGAGAAATGCCCAAGGCGAAAGAGGATACGAGAAAGTATCCGGCTTGTTTGATGGTTGAAGTCATGTTTTTCCGTATTGTGTTTTATTTCAGACGGCCTGATGGCTCTATTTTTATTGGGAAAACTCGGCTTCGACATCAACTTGGATTTGCTCAAGCTCTTCCTGCCATTGCAGCCAGTTTTCTTCCAGTTGCGTTAATTTTACTTTAGTTTCTGTTAATTGTGCGAGTGTCTCTTGCAATTTGGGTTTATTTTCTTCTGAATAAGCAGATTCTTGTGCCAAAAATGCTTCACAGGCCGTCTGAATATCAGTCAATCGTGCGATTTCTTTTTCAGCTTTGTCGATTTTTTGCTGAATCGGTTTGCTGCGTTTGGCTTTTTCCTGACGGATTTGTGCTTCTATGCGCTTGGTGTCTTTGCGGCTTTGGCTTTGTGCAGAAGCGGCGGGGGCTGCTGCAGCGTTTTCTTGTGCCAACCGCCATTGACGGTAGTCGTTCAAATCGCCGTCGAAGTTGTTCAGACGGCCTTTGTCAATCAATAGGAAGCTGTCGGTAGTCGCTTCAAGCAGGCTGCGGTCGTGCGAAACGACAATCAATGCGCCTTGGAAACTTTGCAGGGCAAGTATCAGGGCGTGGCGCATATCCAAGTCTAGGTGGTTGGTCGGTTCGTCAAGCAGCAGCAGATTAGGTTTTTGCCAGATAATCATGGCAAGGGCGAGCCGCGCTTTTTCCCCGCCGGAGAACGGCTCGGTCTTTTGAACCGCCATATCGCCAATAAAGTTGAAACCGCCTAAAAAGTTGCGGATTTCCTGTTCGCGAACTTCGGGTGAAAGCTGCTGGATATGCCAAACCGGACTTTGGTCAGCGCGTAAGGTATCCAGTTGATGTTGGGCAAAATAGCCGATATTGAGCTTTTCGGAGCGGACGATACTGCCGGAAAGTAAATCGATTTTTCCTGCCAATGCTTTGATAAATGTGGATTTGCCGCTGCCGTTAACGCCCAACAGGCCGTAACGTGCGCCGCTTTCGAGAGACAAGGTGATATCGTGCAAAACGGTATTGTCGCCATAACCTAAGTCGGCATGGTCGAGTTTCAATAATGGATTAGGCAGGTGTGTCGGATTGGCAAACTCAAAGGAAAACTCGCTATCCAAATGCGCAGGGGCGATGCGCTCGAGTTTGGCTAATGCCTTCATGCGGCTTTGGGCTTGTACGGCCTTTGTGGCTTTGGCTTTGAAACGGTCGATAAAGGATTGCAGATGTTTGATTTGCGCCTGCTGTTTGACGTGGGCGGCTTGTTGTTGCGCCAGACGTTGGGCGCGTTCGGCTTGATAGAAATCGTAATTGCCGCCGTATTGGGTCAGTTTTTGTTGCGACAGTTCGATGGTGTGCGTTGTGGTGGCATTCAAGAAGTCGCGGTCATGGGAGATGATGATTTGCGTACAGGGCAGGGAAGCGAGATGGTTTTCCAGCCACAACACGGTTTCTAAATCCAAGTGGTTGGTCGGTTCATCCAAAAGCAGCAAATCGGCACGACAAATCAGCGCTTGGGCCAGGTTAAGGCGCATACGCCAGCCGCCGGAAAAAGATTTGACGGGGCGGGTATGTTCTTCTTGTGCAAAACCCAAGCCGTTAAGCAGTTTGGCAGCGCGTGCCGGAGCGGTATAGGCATCGATTTCTTCAAGTTTGGCGTGATATTCGGCTTGCTTCATGCCGTCATTTTGCGCTTCTGCTTGTGCCAAGGCCGTCTGAAAAGCCTGCAATTCGGCATCGCCTTGCAAAACGTAGTCTAAAGCGGAAATATCTAAATCAGGCGTTTCTTGAGAGACGGAAGCCAGGCGCCATGTTTTTGGAATCAGGATTTCGCCGCCATCTTGAGTGATTTCACCTTTTATCAGCGCAAACAGGCTGGATTTGCCTGTACCGTTTTTACCGATTAAACCAACGCGTTGGCCGGGGTTGATTACGGCATCGGCTTTATCGAGCAGGACTTTCAAACCGCGTTGCAGGGTGAGTTTTTTGATTTCTATCATGATGGCAGGCAAGGGGGTAAGTAAAACGAAAGGCGTTATTTTACCTGAAAAGACATATAAAAGGCCGTCTGAACAAGTATGAAAACGAAATCAACGATTTCTATTTCACTTATTCAGACGGCCTTTATGAAATGACAGTAGGAAATGCTTTCAAATTGTCTGTCGTTTCAATTAAATTTGAAGATCGCCATTGTCCGCACGGATTTGGCGCAGGAATTTTTGTGTCCGCTCATGTTTGGGATGATTGAACAAATCTTGCGGGCTGCCTTGTTCGACAATAACGCCGCCGTCCATCACGACGACGGTGGTTGCCACTTCCAAGGCAAATTTGATTTCATGCGTAACGACAACCATGGTCCAGCCTTCTTGTGCCAATTCCTTCATGGTATCCAAAACATCTTGCACCAATTCAGGGTCAAGCGCGGAAGTCGGTTCGTCAAACAGCATCAATTCAGGCTGAATCGCCAATGCTCGGGCAATGCCGACGCGCTGCTGTTGACCACCGGAAAGCTGGTAGGGGTAGAGGTCAATCTTATCGCCCAAACCGACTTTTTTAAGCAATTTGACAGCATCTTCACGCGCTTTGGCGACAGGCTTGCCTTGTACGGCAACCGGCCCTTCCATAACGTTTTCCAACGCAGTTTTGTGCGGAAAGAGGTTGTATTGTTGGAACACCATGCCGGACTTGCGGCGCAGTGCCAAAATATCGTGTTTGCTTGGTTTTTTGGAAAAATCGATGCTTAACGGCTGCTCATTGTCAAACTCGATTTGACCTTGTTCAGGCATTTCCAAAGCGTTTAAACAGCGTAAAAACGTGGTTTTGCCTGAGCCGGAAGGACCTAAGATAACAACCACTTGTCCTTTGCCGACATCCAAATCGATGCCGCGCAAAATGGTATTTTCGCCAAAGGTCTTATGGATATTGCGGATTTTAATCATGACAACTCCTTATTTGGCGACATAACGGTCGAAACGTTTTTCCAAACGCGCCTGAATCAAAAACAGCACTTTGCAGAAGCACCAATAAACCAATGCAGCTTCGATATAAACCGGCAAGAAGTCATAAGTGCGGTTTGCTGTCTCTTGGGCGACACGGAAAAGCTCGGTTACCGTTACTACGGCGGCAAGCGAGGTATTTTTGAACAAGCCGATAAATTCATTGCTCAAAGGCGGTACGGCAACGCGGAATGCCTGTGGCGCGACAATGCGGCGGAAAGTCTGCATATAGGTCATGCCGATGGAGAAACCTGCTTCCCATTGGCCTTTAGGTACGGACAAAATTGCCGCGCGTATGGTTTCGGAAGCGTATGCGCCGACATTGAGCGAAAAGCCGATGATGGCGGCAGGAATCGGGTCAATATAGATGCCGACGGAAGGCAAACCATAGAATACGATGACCAACTGCACCAAAAGCGGTGTACCGCGAATGACGGAAATATAAAATTCCACCAGCTTCAGCAAGCATTTTTGGAAAATACCGCCGGAGGGCATGATTCTTACCAAAGCAACGGCTACGGCAATAATCATGCCGATAACGAAAGAAGCGATCGCTAAAGGCAAAGACACTGCGAAGCCGGCTTTAACCATAGGCCAAAACGCGCTAATGAGCATATCAGCGCGTGTTTCCGTCATAAACGGCAGAGAGGCAAGGAAATTATTTAACACTGATGTCTTTTCCGAAGAATTGTTCGCCCAGTTTTTTCAGCGTGCCGTCTGCTTTCAGCTCAGTTATGGCTGTGCTGAATTTGGCCAATGCCTCATCATTGCCTTTATTGACAATCAAGCCGGAGCCGACTTTTTCGTCAGCCGGGGCAGACCAAACGATTTGTACGCCGGCATTCGGATTTTTCTTCAGATAGTCCAATACCGCCAATTCGTCGTTCAGGGTTGCATCGGCACGTTTTTGTTCAATCAGGGTCAGGGATTGCGCCAAGCCGTCTACCGGTACGAGTTCTGCGCCTGCAGCTTTGGCTTTTTCACCATAGTTACTGGTCAGGGATTGTGCAGTTTTCACACCTTTGATGTCGTCAATGGATTTGATGTTGCTGTCTTTACGGGCAACCAATACGGCACCGCTCCAGCTATAAGGCTCGGATTTGTCAAAAGTCGCTTGACGCTCAGGGCTGGTCAGGCCGACTTGGTTGGCAACCACGTCAAAACGGCCGGCTTTCAAACCTGCCATCATAGAGTCCCATTGTGTTTCTTTAAATTCAACTTTGATGCCCAGTTTGTCGGCGACTGCGCGGGTTACTTCGACATCGTAGCCGGTCAATTTGCCGTCTTTGTCGTGGTAGGTGAAGGGTGCGTAAGTGCCTTCCGTACCGACTGTGATGGTACCTTTGTTGTTGATACGCTCAATCAGAGAACCGGAGGCCGCGCCGGATTGGGCTGGTGCAGAAGAAGCTGAGTTGCTGCCTTCACCGCCGCAAGCAGCCAAAACTACTGCAGCGATGGTGCCGAGTACGAATTTTTTCAACATGGATTTTTACTCCTGACTTAAGTGTGTCATTTAGTATTAAAGCGTGCATTCTAAGCGAAACTGCCCAAAATACAAAATACATCTTATGCCTTAAAAGGCCGTCTGAACGCTGATTTGTTCAGACAGCCTTGAATGATGTATAAAAAATTCAGCTTATGCAATTTCAAGCCACATGACTTGATAGGGTTGCAGTACCAAGTCCTGATTCAGAGAAACGGTTTGACCGCTGATCAAATCGCGCGCTTTAAACGGCATGGCCTGCAGGGTGTGCGCACTGATTGTTTGCGCATGTTCGCTGAAGTTGCCGAATGCCAAAAGCGCGTTGTTGCGCATATAGCCGATGATGTGTTTGTTGTTGGTGTTGAAGGTGACCAATCTGCCGCCATTAAAGCGCGGATTGCTTTGGCGGATGGAAATCATATGGCGCAAACCTTGGAAGATTTGACCGGCAGTGGTCGAGCTGTCATGGCGTTGGTTGTACAACTCCTCATTGTAACGAGGACGGTGTGCCCAGCGGCTGTCATCGCTCTTATTGCTGTCTTGCGACCAATCATCGTCATTGAGCGTACCGACTTCGTCGCCTAGGTAAATCAGTGGCAGGCCGCCGGTACTCAAAGCGATGCTGTACAAAAGTTTGATGCGGTCAACGGCATACGGGTCATTTTGAGCCAAGCCGACCAATGCCGCGGCTGTACCGCTGACACGGCAGTCGCCTGTGCTTGGGTTGTATTGGAACGGTACGCCACGTGCGAAGCTGCCGTCGAAATGGTTGACGAAGAAGCGGTTGAGGAATTGTCGGTGGTCGTAGCCGTGAATACCGAACTGCCATGCATCCTCATCGGCAAACGTCCAGCCGATGTCGTCATGGCTGCGGACGTAGTTGACCCATGCTGTGTGGTCGGGCAGGTTGTGGCGGTAGGTCAGTGCTTGATGGAGCAGGTTGACTTCGCGTGTCGCAAGCGTGTTCCACAACAATGCCATTTGCAGAGGGTTGTAGCCGATTTGGCATTCGTCTTGGCTGATGTATTGGACAACTTGGTCAGGATGGACAATGGCTTCGGATTTGAAGAACACAGCTGGTGCTGCGATACGCATTACAGAGTTAAACGCGCGAATCAGAGCGTGTGCCTGAGGCAGGTTTTCGCAGCTTGTGCCCATTTGCTTCCAAATAAAGGCAACGGCGTCCATGCGCAGAATATCAACGCCCAAGTTGGCAAGGAACATCATTTCGCCTGCCATGGCACGGAATACCCACGGGTTACTGTAATTCAAGTCCCATTGGAAGGAGTTGAACGTTGTCCATACCCAGCGTCCGTCTTCCAGTTGGGAGAAGCCGCCCGGATGTTGGTCGGGGAAGATTTCACGCAGGGTGCGGTCGTATTGGTCAGGCATCCAGCGGTCGGGGAAGATGTAGTAGAAGTTGTCGTAGAGTGGATCACCGGCGGCGCAGCCTTTTGCCCATTCGTGTTCATTGGAAGTGTGGTTAAAGATGAAATCGACAACGGCGGAAATACCTGCTTCGTGCAGTGCGGCAATGACATCGCGCAAGTCGTCTATTGTGCCCAAAGCCGGATTGACATCGCGGTAGCTGCTGACTGCATAGCCGCCGTCGCTTTTGCCTTCAGGACATTTAAACAGGGGCATCAGGTGCAGATAGGTTAGGCCCAATTCTTGGAAATAAGGGATTTTGGCTTTCAAACCTTGCAGATCGCCTGCGAACAAATCGACGTAGCACACGCCGCCGACCTGTTTGTTGGACAAAATCCAGTCAGGATCGTTTTCGCGCGCGATATCGATATCTTTTAAAGATGCGTTGCGTTGGGAATAGCTTTGCCATGCTTGGGCAATCAGTTGCTCCAACATGGGGAGGACGGCTTCGTTGTTGTTGTAAACGTTGTCCAGCTCGTGCATCAGTTTTGGAAAGTGTTCTTCAAGCCGTCTGTCAAACTGTTTCCAGTCTTCAGATGCCTCGATGCTTGCACGCTGTTCGGGAGTATATATCGATAGGGTGCGTTCTTTAAGGTGATGCAAGGTCAAATCAACCTGTTGAGTCTGGGTCAACATAATGCCTACTCCGAAATTAAGGTGAAATTGTTTTGAAGCTTGGTTTCACTTCTTTTGCAAATCCATGCCGATTGTGGGCGGCTAAGACTGTAATTTTGCGTCAAGAAACTGTCTCAATGATACTGGAAGTGCTTGAGTGTGCAAAGGGTTTTCAAGGTTAGGAACGATGATTTTTCAAGTGTTTGATTTTGATTAAAAGTAGGATTAAGCAGATGGAAAGAGGCCTTTTGACGAACTTATCTTTCAGACGGCCTGAGTCTTGTGAGAAAAACTTTTATTTTTATTGTCTTAGATATCTTTTTATTCCAATATGGCCGTCTGAAACATATTTACAGCATAGCGGATTGCTTGTTTCATCTAAAAACGTGTCATAGAGATTAAGTTCATGACTTCTGATGTAAATCAAAATTCTATAAAGAGGCAGTGATTGTGTTTTGAAGAGGGAAGGAATGTACGAGTTTCATTTATTAAAAAATGAATCCATCAGTTTTCTTATTGATAGTGGTTATTATGTAGATTATCAAGTTAATAAGGAAAAGGTGTTTGTCTGGTTTGTCATGCTTTTTTAATATTATTTTTTAAAATTAGACTTGACCCATTACAAGCAATTACTTAAAGTACCCATCTTATTTTTACACAAGAAAACGGGTTGTCCCGTTCCAAAAAAATGAGCGCAATCAAACCACCACAAATCACCGTATTCGACAGCAAGCCAACCGATGCTTATTTCTTCGGTACTTGCGTTCTTGACCTTTTCATGCCCGAAGCAGGCATGGATGCCATCACTTTAATCGAACAACAGGGCATCCGTATCCATTATCCGATGGAGCAAAGCTGCTGTGGTCAACCGGCCTATTCGTCAGGTCATCCTAAAGAAGCCTTTGATGTTGCCAAAGCGCAACTGGATTTATTCCCTGAAAATTGGCCGATTGTCGTGCCTTCTGGTTCTTGCGGCGGCATGATGAAACACCACTGGCCGACTTTGTTCAAAGGCACCGAGTACGAACAAAAAGCCATTGATTGCGCCAATCGTATCATTGAATTTACCCACTTCCTGCTGGCGATTGGTTACAAACCTGAAGATAAAGGCGAGCCGGTTAAAGTGGCCGTTCATACTTCCTGCGCGGCACGTCGCGAGATGAATGTCCATTTGTCAGGCTGGCAGCTGATTGACGGCATGGAAAATGTTGAACGTATCGTTCACGACCATGAAAGTGAATGCTGCGGTTTTGGCGGTACATTCTCTGTAAAACAAGCCGATATTTCCGGCGCGATGGTAACCGACAAAGTTGCAGCACTGAAAGAAACAGGCGCAACTGAAATCATTAGCGCGGACTGTGGCTGCATGATGAATATTGGCGGCAAAATTGCCAAAGACGAACCCAATATGCCACGTCCGAAACATATTGCATCTTTCCTGTTGGAACGTACCGGAGGTAAAGCATGAGCGCGCGCGAAAATATTTTAGCGAAATTGAAAAAAGCCGATGCCTTGCCGATGGAAGAACCGCCGGTTTTCGATTATTACCGTGAAATGGGTGTTTCTTGGGCAAACGATGTCGAACGCTTGAAACATTGGGCGGCTGCCATGCGTGCCGTCAAAACTGAAATCTATTGGGTTACTAAAACCAACTGGCCGCAAGTATTTTGCCAAGCAGCCGAAGGCAAAGGCTTGAAAAACATTCTGCTTCCATTGGAAACGGAACATGGTCAGCTGGCTCGTGCAGCTTTGGCCGATACCAATATTGAACCGCGCGGTTTTGAGCGAAAAATCGACGACTGGAAAAATGAATTTTTTGCCGATATTGAGGCTGGATTTAGCGGCTCTAAATGCGGTATTGCCCGTACCGGTACGATTATGCTGGAGTCCAGCCCTGTCGAGCCGCGCAGC
This sequence comes from Neisseria sp. P0001.S007, assembly GCF_051963655.1. Lineage (NCBI taxonomy): Bacteria > Pseudomonadati > Pseudomonadota > Betaproteobacteria > Neisseriales > Neisseriaceae > Neisseria > Neisseria sp. P0001.S007. The sequence goes on from NZ_JBQCUB010000001.1 coordinate 410,011, forward strand.
CTGAGTTTGGTTCCGCCTGTGCATTTCTGCCTGTTTGACACCAGCAAAATGTACAACGAATTCCATAATGCTGTTGAAGGCGAAAAACTGGTAGAAAAAGGCATGCCTACCAACGTTATTTTGATTTCCGGCCCGTCTAAGACTGCCGATATTCAATTGACTTTGGCCTATGGTGCACACGGCCCGCGCGATTTGGTGGTTTTGGCCGTTCTGCCTGATTACATTTCCCCTGCCAAGTTGGAGGAAAAAGCATGAGTTCCCAAACCATTAAATTCCATATGAAGCCGGAAACATTCAAGCAAAACGCCGCGATTTCTTTGCAAGACAAGCCTCTGCGTAAAAGCTTGCGCACGGCGATGGATATGCTGATGACCAAGCGCAAAGCCGTTTTGACAGATGAAGAAGAGCTGCAAAGCCTGCGTGATTTGTGTGAGCATGTCCGTCAACGTTCGTTGTCCAAATTGCCTGCATTATTGGAACAACTGGAAGAAAACCTGACCAAGTTAGGCGTTAAAGTCCACTGGGCGGAAACACCTGCCGAAGCCTGCCAAATCATTCACAACATCATTACCGATAAAAACGGTAAGCTGATGGTGAAAGGCAAATCTATGGTCAGCGAAGAGATTGAGCTGAACCATTATCTGCAAGACCAAGGCATCAAAGCAGTTGAGAGCGACTTAGGCGAGTTTATCGTTCAAATGGCTGGCGAGAAACCAACCCATATCGTGATGCCTGCCATTCACAAGACCAAAGAGCAGGTTAGCGAGCTTTTCCATCAAAACCTTGGCACGCCTTTGACAGACGATGTAGATCAGCTAACCGGATTTGCCCGTAAAGCATTGCGCGATATTTACAGCACTGCCGATGTTGGTTTGAGCGGTGTGAACTTTGCCGTTGCGGAAACGGGTACTTTGTGTCTGGTTGAAAACGAAGGCAACGGCCGCTTGAGTACCACTGTACCGCCTGTGCACATCGCCATTACCGGTATTGAAAAAGTGGTTGCGAAGCTGTCGGATGTTCCGCCTTTGTACAGCCTGCTGCCACGCTCCGCCATCGGTCAGAACATTACCACTTATTTCAATATGATTACCGGCCCTCGCCGTAGCGAAGAGCTGGACGGCCCTCAAGAAATGCACTTGGTACTGCTTGATAACGGCCGTAGCCAAGCGTATGCAGAAGATCAAATGCGCCGTACCTTGCAATGTATCCGTTGCGGTGCGTGTATGAACCACTGTCCGGTTTATACCCGTATCGGTGGCGCGGCTTACGGTACGACTTATCCTGGTCCGATTGGCGAGATTATCTCTCCACATTTGTTAGGCTTGGATGCAACACGCGATCTGCCGACTGCGTGTACCATGTGTGGCGCCTGTGTTGAGGTTTGTCCGGTACGTATTCCGATTACCGAACAAATGCAACGTCTGCGTGTTGAAGCGCAACGTTCGCCAACCGAAACCGTTCCTCATCCTATCCGTGGTCAAGGTGCATCGCATACTTTCGGCGAACAAATGGCATGGCGTACGTTTAACGGTATTTTCAGCGGCAGTAAAGCTTATCGAGCATTCGGCTGGGCTGCTACCAAATTCCGTGCATTGACGCCAAGCAAGCAGTTAAGCTGGACCAATAACCATGTTCCGATGAAACCTGCCAAGCAAACATTGCATGAGATGATGGCAGAAAGAAAACGTCAGCAAGAAAAAGCATAAGACTTGAAAATAAAACCTGAGGGATAAAAGCCTCAGGTTTTATTTTTTATTAAATACTGCTGGTGTAGCATCGCTATTTGTAAAGGCATTTGATTTGATTATTGTATTTTGATTCTTTTGAATAAAAAGGCCGTCTGAAAGATTTTCAGACGGCCTTTATTACATCCAAAAGTTTTTGTCTAAGTCCTTAGAGCAATACTTTTTCTACACCGCCGTTATTGGCTTTTTTCACAAACTCATCCAGCCAGTTTTCGCCGAGGATGTGTTTTGCCATTTCGATGACGATGTAGTCTGCAGGCATATTGTTGTCGTCGGCGTAGCGGCTCAAGCCTTGCAGGCAGGCTGGGCAGGAGGTAAGCATTTTGACAGGTTCGCCCTGCGGCAGCTCTTTGAGGTTTTTCTCAATTTCCTCTTGTTTGCGGAACTTGACCTGAGTGGCAATGTCTGGTCGTTTGACGGCAAACATACCGGACTCGCCGCAACAGCGGTCGCTTAAGACGACTTTCTGTCCCATCAGGCTGCTGGCCATTTGGGTGGCGTTCATAGTTTTAATCGGGGTATGGCAAGGGTCGTGGTAGAGGTATTGCTGACCTTTCACGCCGTTTAGTTGCACCCCTTTTTCAAGCAGATATTCGTGGATATCGATGATACGGCAGCCTGGGAAGATTTCTTCAAAACGGTATTTTTCCAGTTGGTCATAGCAGGTACCGCAACTGACGACGACGGTCTTAATGTCGAGGTAGTTGAGGGTGTTTGCCATACGGTGGAAAGCCACGCGGTTGTTGGTGCTCATTTCTTCGGCTTTAGCCTTATTGCCGCCTGCGTCTTGTGGATAGCCGCAACACATATAGCCGGGTGGCAGGACGGTTTGTACGCCGACATGCCAAAGCATGGCTTGAACGGCAAGCCCGATTTGGCTGAACAAGCGCTCAGAGCCGCAGCCGGGGAAGTAGAACACAGCTTCGGCATCTTCGGGCGCGGCGGGATTGCGGATGATGGGGATGCTTTTGTCGTCTTCTATGCCGAGCATGGAGCGCGGTGTTTTGGCGGGCACGCTTTTGGGCAAAGGACGGTTGATGAAATGGATAACCTGTTCTTTGATTGAGGCGGTACCGACGGTGGATTTCGGTTCGGCTTTTTGCTTTTTAGTGCCAATCGGAAGAAGTTTGCCGATTTTGTAGGCAAAGTTTTGCGCTGGGAAGCCGGTCTGTATCATGGCGGCACGAAGAGCTTTGATGGTTTTTGGGCCTGTGGCGTTCAAAAATGCCATGCCCATTGAAGCCGCAGGCGCAAAGCGTTTGTGGCCGGAATCGGCAAGGTAGTTACGGACGGCTACGGTAACGTCGCCAAAGTCGATGTTGACAGGGCAAGGTTTAACGCAGCGGTGGCACACGGTGCAGTGGTCGCCGATGTCCATCAGTTCTTCAAAATGTTTGATGGAAACGCCGCGACGGGTTTGTTCTTCGTATAAGAAGGCTTCGGTCAGCAAGCCTACGCCGAGGATTTTGTTGCGGGGACTGTACAGCAGGTTGGCACGCGGAACGTGAGTAGAGCAAACGGGTTTACATTTGCCGCAGCGCAGACAGTCTTTGACGGAATCAGCGATGGTGCCGAGGTCTGATTTTTCCATAATCAGCGATTCCGCTCCCAAAAGCTCGAAGGACGGCGTATAGGCGTTGCGCAGGTCCGAGCCTTTCATCAGTTTGTGACGGTTGAAGGTGTGTTTGGGATCGACTTGGTTTTTGTAGTTCCAAAACGGTTGCAAATCTTCATCGGTCAAAAATTCGAGCTTGGTAATGCCGATGCCGTGTTCGCCGGAAATTACGCCGCCGAGCGAACGGGCGATTTTCATGATGCGTTCTACAGAACGGTAGGCCGTCTGAAGCATTTCGGCATCGTCTGAGTTAACCGGAATATTGGTATGAACGTTACCGTCGCCGGCGTGCATATGCAGGGCGACAAAGACGCGGCTGCGTACGGTTTTGGCATGGATTTTGCCCAAGCCTTGGATAATTTTGGTATCGGTTTTGCCGCTGAAAATTTCAGAAAGAGGCTTCATTACGTCTGCTTTGACAGACACGCGCAGGCGGAAATCGCGGAAGGCAATAAAGCAGCTTTCATTGTCTTTGGCTTCGGGAGCGGCATGGACGGCTGCGCCATAGCGAGCTTTATAGTCGGCAAGTGGCGCATCCAAGTTAGCAAGCAACCATTCCCAACGCGCTTTGACAGCGGAAACGTGGGCTAGGGCGTGTTTGCCGCGTTCGCCCAATAGTTCGGCGGTTGGCAGGTCTGTTCCCATTTTGTCGATGGGGAGTTTGCCGGACAGATATTGCTCCAAGGCGGCACAGAGTTTGAGCTTGTTTTGGATGGAAAGCTCAATGTTGATGCGTTCGATGCCGTCTGAATACTCACCGAGTCTTTCGAGTGGGATTACCACGTCTTCATTGATTTTAAAGGCGTTGGTGTGTTTGGCTATGGCGGCGGTGCGGCTGCGGTCGAGCCAGAAGGTTTTGCGGGCTTCGGGCGACACGGCGATAAAGCCTTCGCCGTCGCGGGCGCGGGCGAGTTCGCAGATGTGTTCGGCAGCTGCTTCTACGGCTGCTTCGTCGTCAGAAACCACGTCTGCCAGCAAGACCATTTTAGGTCGGCCTTTGCCTGCCGCTTTGGTGGCATAGCCGACAGCGCGGACGTAACGCCAATCTAAATGTTCCAAACCGGCCAGTCGTACGCTTTCATGGGTAAGCAAGAAGTCGCGGATTTCGACGATGGAAGGTGTGGCGGTGGCGACCGTACCAAAAAATTCCATACACACGGTGCGCGTGTATTTCGGCATTTTATGCAATACGAAGGCAACGCTGGTGATAATGCCGTCCGTGCCTTCTTTTTGTACGCCGGGCAGGCCGCTCAAGAATTTGTCGGTAACGTCTTTGCCCAAACCGACTTTGCGGAATTTGTGGCCGGGGATTTCCAAACGTTTGGTATTGACGATATTGCGGCCGTCTGAATCCAGCGTATGTACGTCAAATACGGCGGTTTCTTCGTCATGGATTTTGCCGAAATTGTGGCGCACGCGCTCGATACGCAACCATTCGCCTTGAGGGTTGACCATGTTCCAGTAGGCGAGGTTGTCCAAGGCAGTGCCCCACAGCACGGCTTTTTTACCGCCTGCGTTCATCGCCACATTACCGCCCACGCAAGACGCATCGGCGGAAGTCGGATCGACGGCAAACACCAAGCCTGCCTGATGCGCGGTTTCTTCTACCCGGCGTGTTACTACGCCTGCGCCGCAATGGATAATCGGATGTTTGCCGTCCAAGCCTGCCAGCTCAACGTATTCGACACCGCGATGTTTGTCGAGTTTTTCGGTATTGATGACTGCGCTGTTTGCGTCCAAAGGTACTGCGCCGCCGGTATAACCCGTGCCACCGCCGCGCGGGATGATGACCAAGTCCAACTCGATTAAAGCGCGGACCAAAGGCGCGATCTCTGCCTCGGTATCAGGATTGACGACGACAAACGGATACTCCACGCGCCAGTCGGTCGCATCGGTAACGTGCGTTACCCGCGCCAGCCCGTCAAACATAATATTGTGCGGCTTGGTGATTTTGCTCAAACGCTCCAAAATCTGCCGCCGCTTTTGGCGCGTTTCGTCAAAACTGCCGTCAAAACGCTCGACCGCCTTTTCCGCCGCCGCCACCAATACATCGACTTGCGGATTGTCGTCGCGGCGTTTGCGGATTTCATTTAAGCGGTGGCGCATTTCGCGTACCAACGCGGCGCGGCGTTTTGGGTGCTCCAGCAAATCATCGACCAGATACGGATTGCGCACGACCACCCAAATATCACCCAATACTTCAAACAGCATTCGTGCCGAACGTCCTGTTTTGCGTTGACCGCGCAGGTCTTGCAGGATTTGCCACGCTTCATCGCCCAATAATCGGATGACGATTTCGCGGTCGGTATAAGAAGTATAGTTATAGGGAATTTCTCGAATACGCTGAGGGGCAGTAGTCGTGGTCATGGTTGTGTTCCGTTGATGGATGTAATGTTTTTATATTAAAGGCCGTCTGAAAAATGCAATTTCTTCTTGATGGCGTAAAGTGTTAATGTAGTGTAATTTTCGATATTTTTCAACGGAAAAGACAATAAACATTTCAATGGGAATGATTTGCAACTAGGCAATATTGTTTACAATCTTGTCGTGTAAATGGTTTTCAGACGGCCTGACAGATTTTATCGCTTGAGTTTTTCTGTAAAACCGCTATAATGCGTTTCTTCTACGGCGGGTCTCCCCGCATGGTAATTCGGAACAACGGGTCAGGGGCGGAAGCCAGCAGCCCACTCTGATGAGCCAGTGCCGGGGGTTCGGCTCGCCACCTTATTCAAAAATGCCGGAGATGATAAAGTCTCCGGCATTTTTCATTGTATAAAGCGTAATAAAAAGGCCGTCTGAAATCTCATTTTCAGACGGCCTTTGAGTTTATGAGCCAGCTATTTATGCTTCTTCTGATTTGGTATTGGGCAAAACGCAGTTCAGGATAATCGCCAATACGGCGCACAAACCTACACCGGCGAAGCTCAAAGTACCTACTTTGATAATCATGCCACCGATACCGGTCGTCAATACGGAGCTGACGATAACCAGATTTTTCGGCTGCATCAAATCGACTTTCGCATCAATCAATGTTTTGATGCCCAAAGAGGCGATTGTACCGAACAGCAGCAACATAATGCCGCCCATAACCGGCATGGGAATCGAAGCCAAAAACGCGTTGAACTTACCGAAAAACGCCATGAAAATCGCAAAAATTGCCGCCCAAGTCATGATGATGGGGTTGCTGTTTTTGGTAATCATCACCGCGCCGGTTACTTCGCCGTAAGTGGTTACAGGAGGGCCGCCGATCAAACCGGCCACGCATACGCCCAAGCCGTCGCCGGCGAGGGTTTTGTCCAAGCCTGGGTCTTTAGTGTAGTTTTTGCCGGTTACATTACCGATGGCCATAATGCCGCCGATGTGTTCGATGGCAGGGGCAATGGCAACGGGCAACATAAACAAGGCAGCCTGCCAATTAACTTGAGGCGTTTCAAAATGAGGGACGGCAAACCAAGGAGCGTTGATGATGGCGCTGGTATCGACCAAGCCCATGATCAAAGCCAACACATAGCCGGAAGCCACGCCGATCAGAATCGGAATCAGCTTCATCATCTTGCTGCCGAAGACAGAAACAATGACGGTTACCGCAAAGGTAAAGCCGGAGAGAATCAGCGAGTCGATATAGTCGATGACCTGTTTTCCATCTGCCTGACCCATGGCCATGCTGCTGGCTGCAGCGGCTACGGACAAACCGATTACCATAATCACCGGGCCGATAACCACGGGCGGCAACAGCTTGTGTACCGCATCCAGACCGCGCCATCTGATCAGAGCGGCAAAAACAAAGTACATGAAACCTGCCGCAAACAGACCGAACATGGTAGAAGGCAGGCCCCATTCGCCGATGGAGTAGATAATCGGTGCAATAAAGGCAAAAGAAGAGCCGAGGAAAATCGGCACTTTACGTTTGGTAACCAATTGGAACAACAAGGTGCCCAAGCCTGCGCCCAATAATGCCAAAGCCGGGTTCAGTCCCGTCAGAAGCGGCACAAGCACCATGGCACCGAATGCGACAAACAAAATCTGCGCACCGGCTACCGCCGTTTTAAGCTGATTCATAAAAGCTCCGAAGAAAATTCAAACGGCGCAGATTATACTGATTTATCCTAGTCATGAACATTTATTTACAAAAGGCCGTCTGAACAAATGTAACGATGACACCTGTTCAGACGGCCTTGTTCGATAGCGAATGGTTAATAGCTTATCAAAATCGATTAGGAAAATTTTTAGCCGCGTGTTTCGCGCCAAACTAGATAATCGCGTAGGGGCGGCATGGGCGGATTGATGCAGTGCGGACAGATGCCGGTTGTATCTTCATCGTCGCTGTCGATATGGTAGTCGTTTGGATCGAAGCGCACCTGCTGCATGACGGCTTGCGCCAAAGCCTGCGCCTGTACGACATCAAAGTGGAATTTTTCAAGGATTTCGTTTAATAGGCGGATTTCGCCGTCGCTGAAAGATTCGCTGTGTTTGACAATGAGGCGTTGATAATCTTCATTGCTGATTTTTTCGTGAAGTAAATCGGTCTGGATAGTCATGATTTTTATTGTTGAAATAAGATGGTCAAGGTACGGATTATAGCGGATATTGTTGCGGCTGTTTCAAAGGCCGTCTATACCATCAATAGCTTCCTAATTTTTCTGTCTTATACGCTTTTTGAATCGACCTAATTTGTGCTAAGCGGGCATGATCGATTTGTTCAGTAATTAAATGGGCTTTCCCTTGTGTGCGGCACTCGGCGGCAATTTTGCCTGCATCTACTTTGTTGGCGGCCTCAAGTAAGGCCAGCCAGTGTTCACGCTGCGGATAAGGCGTGTTTTCAAGATTCAGACGGCCTTGCTTATCGGCCACGCAGACGTTTAAGGCCGTCTGAAAACGTTCGGGGCGGCGGAATGCATCGGTTTTTTTCAAAACATTCAAAATGGTTTTGCTTTTAAACTGCCCGACTTGATGGAGCATGATGTGCCAACGGCAGACGAGTTCGGCAAGTTCGGCGCAGTGTTTGGGTGCGCGCAGGCGTTGATTGACTTCGCGGACGGGTTCGACGCCGTTGACATCATGTCCGTAGTGTTTCGGCAGGATATCGGCCGGTGTTTTTGCCTTGCCTAAGTCGTGCAATAAGGCGGCATAGCGTTCGGCGAGGGACAGATTCATCTCGGCAGCTCGTTGTATAACCATCAGCGTATGAATACCGCTGTCGATTTCGGGATGATAGTCGGCGCGTTGCGGTACGCCGAAAAGGGCATCAAGCTCGGGCAGCAAAACTTTGAGTGCGCCGCATTCGCGCAAAACTTCAATCATTCGGCGCGGATTTTTTTCCATCAAGCCTTTAGCCAATTCTTGCCAGACGCGTTCGGCAACCAAGGCATCCGCTTCGCCGTTTTCTACCATTTGCCGCATCAGCGACATGGTTTCATCGGCAATTTGAAAACCATAACGCGCGGCAAAACGGGCAATACGCAAAATACGCACGGGGTCTTCGGCAAAGGCAGGCGAAACGTGGCGCAGGATGCCGGCCGCTAAGTCTTGTTGTCCGCCAAAGGGATCGATGATCGTGCCGTCTGAATCCTGAGCCATGGCATTGATGGTCAGGTCGCGGCGCATCAGGTCTTGTTCCAGCGTGACGTCTTTATCGGCATGAAAACTGAATCCGGCATAACCTTTGGTGGTTTTGCGCTCGGTACGGGCGAGGGCGTATTCTTCATGGCTGTCCGGATGGAGAAAGACAGGGAAATCCTTGCCAACCGGCTGATAACCCTGAGCCAACATGGTTTGCGCATCTGCACCGACGACTACCCAGTCGCGGTCTTTGACGGGCAGGCCTAACAGATGGTCACGGACAGCGCCGCCGACAAGATAGGTTTTGATGGTTTGTGTATTCATATAAAAATCGAACGATATAAAAAGGCCGTCTGAAAAGCCGTATTGGGTTTTCAGACGGCCTGAGTCAGAACGCTATTATGAGGCTTTAGGCTTGTTGCCGTCGATGATTTTCAAACCGGCGGAGACCAAGCTGCCAATGTCGGCAACGTTGGCGGGCATAATCAGCGTGTTGCTTTCTTTAGCCAAATTGCTGAAGGCGGCAACGTATTGCTCGGCAACTTTCAGGTTAACAGCTTCAGCACCGCCCTCTGAGCGAACCGCCTCGGCGATTTTACGGATGGCGTCGGCGTTGGCTTCGGCCACCAGACGTAGGGCTTCGGCTTCACCTTGTGCGCGGTTGATGCGGGCGATTTTTTCACCGTTTGACGCGTTGATGGCGGCTTGCGCTTCACCTTCGGATTGTTGGATTTCTGCTTCGCGCTGACCGCTGGCAAGGTTAATCTGCTCGATTTTACGGCCTTCGGATTCGGCAATGCGCGCACGTTTTTCACGTTCGGCGGTAATTTGCGCCTGCATTGAGCGCAGAATTTCTTGCGGCGGAACCAAGTCTTTGATTTCGTAACGCAATACTTTCACACCCCAAGCGCCTGCCGCTTCGTCCAAAGCAGCAACAACAATGCTGTTGATTTCGTCGCGTTCTTCAAAGGTTTTATCCAATTCCATGCGGCCGATGACAGATCGCAAAGTTGTCTGCGCAAGCTGGGTAATCGCCATGATGTAGTTGCTGGAACCATATGAAGCGAGTTTAGGATCGGTAACTTGGAAGTAGATGATGCCGTCCACAGTCAGCTGAGTGTTGTCGCGGGTAATACAGACTTGGCTGGGAACATCCAAAGGAACTTCTTTCAGCGAGTGACGATAGGCGACACGGTCGATAAATGGGATCAGGATGTTCAGACCTGCCGTTAGTGCTTTGTGAAAACGGCCTAATCGTTCAACCACATAAACTTCCTGCTGCGGCACAACGATAAAGGATTTGAAACCAAAAACAACAACGACGATGAGGATGAGGACGGGGAGACTGAGCAGAAATTCCATAATGTTTCCTTATGATGATGGTTGGGATAGTGTGCGGATAATCAGAAGATTGCCATTTTTGGCAGTAATGACTGCACTTGAGGCCGTCTGAAAAGTATCTTGAGGTCGTTCGGCTTGTGCCTGCCAGTGTGTACCGCGGTAGGCGACTTCGTAAATATTGTCATGCAGGTGGCGTAGGATGCGGACGTTTTGCCCAATATCCAAATCATCGTTGAGCGCTTGGGGAGCCAAGCGGTTTTTCAGACGGCCGTGTACCAGCCAGATACCGAGTGCGCTGATGATGGCGGCGGTCAAAACGGCGGCAGAAAAGTGTCCGCTTAATCCGTACATGATTCCTGCGGCAGCCAGCGCTACGCTGACCACCAAAAGATAAACCGTTCCGATAAACAATTCGACAATCAGAACAACGGCGGCGGCAACAAACCATATCGTCATGCGGCATATCCTTTTAATAATCTTTTGATAATCCTTATCATAATGGCAAGGGCTTAAAATGAAAAGGCTAAGGCTGAAAATTATTTCAGTTATAATTAAGTCCATTCAAATACGGAGCGGCAAATAATGCAGACTTGGCACGAGGCAATTGGTGCAGAAAAAGAAAAGGCGTATTTTCAAACGATTTTGGAGAAGGTTCGCCATGAAAGGCAGGCGGGGATAACCGTTTATCCGCCTGAGCGCGATGTATTCAATGCCTTTCGGACGACTGAATTCGGAAATGTGAAAGTAGTGATATTGGGGCAAGACCCGTATCACGGCGCAGGTCAGGCGCATGGTTTGGCGTTTTCCGTGCAACCTGAAATTGCGGTACCGCCATCACTGGTCAATATTTATAAAGAGTTGGCGACGGATATTGAGGGCTTTCGGATTCCGCAACACGGCTATTTGCAGCATTGGGCGGAACAGGGCGTGTTGCTGTTGAACACGGTGTTGACTGTCCGTGCCGGTGCGGCGCATTCCCATGCAACCTTCGGTTGGGAGGCGTTTACCGATGAAGTCATCCGACAATTGGATAAGGAGCGCGAGCATTTGGTCTTTATGCTGTGGGGTAGCCATGCACAGAAGAAAGGCGCGTTTATCAACCGCAACCGTCATTTGGTGCTGACCGCGCCACATCCTTCGCCCTTGTCTGCATATCGCGGCTTCTTCGGCTGCAAACATTTTTCGCAGGCAAACGCTTATTTGCAGGCGCATGGTTTAGAGCCGATTGATTGGCAGGTTTAATAAGATAAAAGGCCGTCTGAAAGCAGATTTTCAGACGGCCTTATGATTTAGTCTCAAATCGAATATTCAATCAGTTCGTTTTGAGAAAAGACATAAACCTGTTTCGGAATCAGCTTCAATTCTTTGCCTTCGGCGATTTGGTAACGCGCGGCATCGCTGCCTGCCAGCGTGATATGTACGTCCTGTTTGTCGTGTTTTACCACAATATGCGTCAATGCGCCGACGGCGTGGATTTTTTCGATTTTGGCACGAATCATCGGGGTTTCGTTTTCGGCGGCAAGCTGCCATTCGTGCGGACGGATATAGCCGATGGCGGTTTGCTCTTGCCATTTGTAGTGCGCGTCCAATTTCCACGCGAAGCCGTTGTAGTGCCAGATGCCTTTTTCGATGCGACCTTCAAAAGCGTCGGTTTCGCCTAAGAACTCGGTAACGAAGGCGTTTTCTGGTTTACGGTAAATGGCTTCGGCGCTGCCGGTTTGTTCGATTTTGCCGTGGTTCATGACGACGATTTCGTCGGAAACTTCAAGGGCTTCTTCTTGGTCGTGCGTGACCAGAATGCTGGTTACGCCTAGATTGTGGTGGATGTCGCGCAGCCAAGTGCGCAATTCTTTGCGTACTTTGGCATCCAGTGCGCCGAAGGGTTCGTCCAAGAGCAGGAGTTTGGGTTCGACGGCGAGGGCGCGGGCGAGGGCGATGCGTTGGCGTTGGCCGCCGGAGAGCTGGTGCGGATAGGATTTGGCGAGGTGGGAGAGCTGCACGAGTTTGAGCAATTCTTCGACTTTGGTGCGGATTTGTTCTTTGGACGGGCGTTCGGACTTGGGCAATACGGTCAAACCGAAGGCGACGTTATCAAACACGTTCATGTGGCGGAAGAGGGCGTAGTGTTGGAATACAAAGCCGACTTTGCGCTCGCGCACATGCTTGGCGGTTACGTCTTGCCCGTCAAAGAGAATTTGGCCGCCGTCGGCGTTTTCCAGTCCGGCGATAATGCGCAGGAGCGTGGTTTTGCCGCAGCCTGAAGGGCCGAGCAGGGAAACGAGTTTGCCGGTGGGGACATTGAGGTTGATGTTTTTCAGCACGTGGAACGCTCCGAAGTGTTTGTTTAGATTTTGAATAGTAATGCTCATGCTGCGTTCCTTTCGGCGGCGGCGAGTTTTTTATCTTGTAATTTGGTGATGATGTTTTGCACCAGCAAGGTGGCCAAGGCTAAAAGTGCCAATACGCCGGAGAGGGCGAATGCGCCGGTAAAGTTGTATTCGTTGTAGAAGATTTCGACCAAAAGCGGGATGGTGTTGGTTTCGCCGCGGATATGCCCCGATACCACGCTGACCGCGCCGAACTCGCCCATCGCACGGGCGTTGGTGAGGATGATGCCATAGAGCAGCGCCCATTTGATGTTGGGCAGGGTAACGCGCCAAAACATCTGCCAGCCGCTTGCGCCGAGTATCAGCGCGGCTTGTTCTTCGCTGTCGCCCTGCGCCTGCATTAAAGGAATGATTTCGCGCGCGACAAAGGGGAAGGTAACGAACAGCGTCGCCAAAATAATGCCGGGGATGGCGAAGATAATCTGTATGCCTTGCGCTTCGAGCCAGCCGCCCAACGCCGTGTGCGCGCCGAACAATAAGACGAACATCAAACCGGCCACCACGGGCGACACGGAAAACGGCAAATCGAGCAGGGTGGTCAGCAACTGCTTGCCGCGAAAATCAAAACGGGTCAGCAGCCACGCCATCGCCACGCCCAATACGGCATTGACGGGGACGACAATCAGCGCGGTAATCAGCGTCAATTTGATGGCAGACCATGCCTCGGGATCGGTCAGAGATTGCAGGTACAAATCCCAACCGCCTTTTAAGGCTTCATAGAATACGGCAACCAAAGGTACGACCAGCATCAGCAGCAGAAAGCCCAAGGCGGTAGCGGTCAGCAATACGCGCAGCCAACGCGGTTCGCTCAAATTTGGATTGGTGGAATGGGTTTTCATGGTAGGGTAGTCTCGATTTATTCTTGTATCTGTTTGGGCCGTCTGAAAAATGTTTACTTAATGTTTCAGACGGCCTGTTGTTTGTTAAACCCTCGCTCCGGCGCGGCGGCTTAAAGTCCATTGCATAATGTTTAAAATCAGCAAAATGACAAACGAAATCATCAGCATAAACAGAGCAACGGCTGATGCACCCTGAGCATCGTATTGCTCCAGTTTGCCGGTAATAATCAAGGGCAGGATTTCAGACACCATCGGAATATTGCCTGCGATGAAAATGACCGAGCCGTATTCGCCGGTAGAGCGGGCAAACATCATGCCTGCGCCGGTCAACAGGGCTGGTGTAATTTCTGGCAAGAGGACGCGGCGGAACGTAGTCCAACGGCTTGCGCCTAAAGTCGCCGCCGCTTCTTCATACTCGCCCGACAATTCTTCCAATACCGGCTGCACGGCGCGAACGATAAAGGGCAGGCTGACGACAATCAGCGCAATCCAAATGCCGATGGGCGTAAAGGCGATTTTGATGCCCAAAGGCTCGAAAAAACGGCCTATCCAACCATTGGGCGCATACAGGGTGGCCAACGCAATGCCTGTTACCGCCGTCGGCAGCGCAAACGGCAAATCGACCAAGGCGTTTACCAACCCTTTGCCCGGAAATTCGTAGCGCACCAATACCCAAGCGACCAACGTACCGAACACGATATTGGTCAACATCGCATAAAACGACATCCGCAAACTCAGCCAGACGGCCGCCAAGACATTGGGTTCGGTAATCGTGTTCCAAAATCCGCTCCAGCCGATTTCTGCTGCTTTGGCCGCCATCATCGCAAACGGCAAAACCACCAAAAGTGACAGGCATAAAACCGTCAAACCCAGGCTGAGTTTGAAACCCGGCAATACAGAAGGCGTTTTGAGTAACAACATAATGGCAACCGTCAGAATTTAATACACGCTTACTTTAACAAGGCCATCTGAAAACTGGAAAGAATGCTTTGTTTGGTATAAAGACGATTTTGTTATATTGAAAAGATGAAAAGGCCGTCTGAACATCAAATTTCAGACGGCCTTGCTGGTGTGGTAAGGATCAATAGGCCACAGGATCTTGAGATGCAGGCTGGCGTTGCGCCGCGTCATAGTTTTCCTGAGCCGAGCGGACGGCTTTTTCCAAACCGTTGATCCGTTCGAGATAGCGGGCGTAGTTACGCTCATTGCCATAACGCACTTTTTTGCCTTCTTCCAAATTTTTCTTGGCGGTATCCAAAGCACGCTTGGCCGCGCCGACGTCAGCCGGATTGACCGGGGCGACAGCTTCTTCCGCCTGCTCGGTTTTGCTTGGGGAAGTCGGCGTTGCCGGTGTTGAAACAGGCGCAGAAGTATATACGGACGGTTTGCCGATATTGCTGGCTTTGCAGTTTTTGCCGCCGGCTTGGGTATAGACTTTGCGGCCGGCAGAATCGGTACATTCAAAAATGGGTGCGGCAGAAACCGCAGTTGTCAAAGTGAGCAGTAATGTGCTGATCCAGATTTTGTTCATTTTTTATTTTTCCTTAAAACCATTTCCACCAAACAATTAAAGCCACAATCATGATGATGTTGGCGAAGAGGATGGGTTTCCACTGTCTGGGCGCGCGCCGCAATTCGGCTCCAGAGCGCGTGCGGCGGATATAGAAAAATGGGCTGAGCAGCATGGAAGCGGCACATACCAAAATAATCACGGCGTAATAGATTTTGTGCGTCTCCATATCGTTTCTCCGTTTCAGACGGCCTGAAATGCTACCTACAACGCATTTTTGTGTGAAGCGCTGCCTATTTTCATCTTGTATCGAAATTGGGCACATTTGCCATGGCCTCAATCCTGAGGTCTTTGCAAAAATATGCTACAATCGCGTCCGATTATAACATTCTATTTATAAAGGTTTTACGAATAATGATTTCTACCAACGGCATCACCATGCAGTTCGGCGCAAAGCCGCTGTTTGAAAACGTATCCGTCAAATTCGGCGAAGGCAACCGTTACGGCTTGATCGGCGCCAACGGTTCAGGCAAATCCACCTTCATGAAAATCCTCGGCGGCGATTTGGAACAGACTGCCGGCGAAGTAGCAATTGAAAACGGCGTGCGTTTGGGTAAATTGCGCCAAGACCAGTTTGCCTACGAAGACATGCGCGTGCTGGACGTGGTGATGATGGGTCATACAGAAATGTGGGCGGCGATGACCGAGCGTGATGCAATTTACGCCAACCCCGAAGCCACCGAAGACGACTACATGAAAGCCGCCGAACTGGAAGCCAAGTTCGCCGAATACGACGGTTATACCGCCGAAGCACGCGCTGCTGAATTGTTGAGCGGCGTGGGCATTTCCGAAGATTTGCACAATGCGACCATGGCAGAAGTTGCACCGGGCTTCAAACTGCGCGTATTGCTGGCGCAAGCCCTGTTCTCCAAGCCAGATGTATTGCTTTTGGACGAACCGACCAATAACTTGGACATTAATACTATCCGCTGGCTGGAAGGCGTGTTGAACCAATACGACTCCACCATGATTATCATCTCGCACGACCGTCACTTTTTGAACGAAGTCTGCACACACATGGCGGATTTGGACTACAACACCATCACCATTTATCCGGGCAACTACGACGACTACATGCTCGCTTCCGCCCAATCGCGTGAGCGCGCCCTGAAAGACAACGCCAAAGCAAAAGAGAAACTGCAAGAGCTACAGGAGTTCGTCGCACGCTTCTCCGCAAACAAATCCAAAGCCCGTCAGGCAACCAGCCGTCTGAAACAGGCCGACAAAATCAAATCGGAGATGGTCGAAGTCAAACCTTCTACCCGTCAAAACCCGTATATCCGTTTTGAAGCCGACGAAAAAGCCAAGTTGCACCGTCAGGCTGTGGAAGTTGAAAAACTGGCCAAACGTTTTGAAACCCAGTTGTTTAAAAACCTGAACTTCATCCTTGAAGCAGGCCAGCGCCTCGCCATCATCGGCCCAAACGGCGCAGGTAAATCTACTTTGCTGAAACTCTTGGCAGGCGCATACAACCCCGAATATTCAGACGGCCTGCTGCCGGACGAAGGCACCATCAAATGGGCGGAAAAAGCCAGCGTCGGCTACTATCCGCAAGACCATGAAAACGACTTCGACGTCGATATGGATCTGAGTGAATGGATGCGCCAATGGGGTCAGGAAGGCGATGACGAACAAGTCATCCGCGGCACTTTGGGCCGCTTGCTCTTCGGCAGCAATGATGTCGTGAAAAAAGTGAAGGTTCTCTCCGGTGGCGAAAAAGGCCGTATGCTTTACGGCAAACTGTTGCTGTTGAAACCCAATGTCTTAGTCATGGATGAACCGACCAACCACATGGACATGGAAAGCATCGAATCCTTGAACATGGCGCTGGAAAAATACAACGGCACGCTGATTTTCGTCTCGCACGACCGTCAGTTTGTATCTTCATTGGCTACCCAAATCATCGAATTGGATGGCAAAGGCGGATATGAACACTACTTGGGCGATTACGAAAGCTATCTGGAGAAAAAAGGCTTAGTTTAAGCTTATACTGATAACCTATTAAGGTATTGAAATGCCGTCTGAAAATCTTTATGTTTTCAGACGGCATTTTTTGAAGCGTTTCATATTGTCAATCACTGAAACTGCTAAGATTAAAATGGATAAATTTCTTGTTAGGAATTTTTATTAAAGCCATAAAAAACAGATATACAAAAGGCCGTCTGAAAATTTCAGACAGCCTTTATTTATGTTTTGATAGAAAGAGGATTAACTGAATAAACCTTTAAACCACAACACAATCGCGTCCCACATACGGCGCAACCAGCTGCCTTCTTCCACGCCGGTCAGGGCGACGACGTCTTTTTCGGCAATGATTTTGCCGTCTTTCATGACTTTCAGCTTGCCCAATACTTGGCCTTTTTCAATCGGGGCGAGGACGGGCTGAAGCGTTTCTAAGATTGGTTTGACGTTTTTGCCTGTATCGTGGGGAATGGTAATGTAAACATCGTCCAAGAAACCGATATCTACGGCTTTGGTGCTGCCTTTGTAAACTTTGACTTGGGAAATCACTTCTCCGCCGTTGTAAAGTTTGGGCGTATCAAATGCCTGCAATGACCAGTTGAGCAGTTTGCTGCTTTCGCTGGCGCGCGCTTCGGTGGACTCGGCACCGGCAAGGATGGAAACAATACGGCGGTTATTGCGTTTGCTGGAAGCGGCGAGATGGTAGCCTGCGCCTTCGCTATAGCCGGTTTTCAAACCATCGATACTGCTGTCGCGATAGAGCAGAAGGTTGCGGTTGGGCTGCTCAATGTTATTGTATTTGAAAGATTTATTTGCAAATAAAGGATAATATTTCGGATAGTCATTAATGAGCGCGGCTGCCAAGATAGCAAGGTCGCCAACGGTTGAAACATGGCCGTTAGAAGAAACACCGGTCGGGTTGTTGAAGTGGGTATGCTTCATGCCCAAGCGTTTGGCTTCTTCGTTCATTTGTTTGACGAATTCGTCGATAGAGCCGTTGCCAATGGCTTCGGCAAGGGTAATGGCGGCATCGTTGGCCGACTGGATGGTTGTACCCTTAATCAAATCGCTGACACTGACAGGAACTTTCGGATCAAGGAACATGCGTGAACCTTCGACTTTCCAGCCGACGTTTGAAACTGTCAGCATCTGATCTGCTTGAAGCGTACCGTTTTCCAGTGCTTTAAAGGCAAGGTAGGCGGTCATCATTTGCGTCAACGCGGCAGGCTCGATAGGCGTGTCGGCATTGTTGGATGCCAAGGTTTGCTTGCTGTGCAGATCGGTAACAATATAGGCGGTCGCCGCAATTTCTGGCGGCGTTGTCGGGCTGTTGATGCTGTGCAGCAGCGGCTGCGTTTGAGCCTCGCTTTGTACGGCAGGTGCGGAAGCAACCGGGTCGGCAGCAAGGGCAGGAGTATTCAGGAGGGCAGCAAAAATTAAGCTAAGTAGCGTTTTTTTCATCATTATTTGTGGATTTGAATATCAGTGGACACTGTTTCTTTCAAAGTAAACAGTTTGGCATATTAAATAGATATTAAGCGGACATTATACCGTCTCATTTAGGCTTTGCTAAGATTTTTCTTGCCTTCAGACGGCCTCAGGGGTATGGTTTTAACTTTTTCCTCCGGTCGATTTGACCGAATTGCAATTTATTTCCGAACACTAAAATACCATGAACCATTCCCTTCCTCTTTCTGATTATCTAACCCGTATTTTGACCGCTTCCGTTTATGATGTGGCCGTAGAAACGCCTTTAGATTTGGCGCGCAGTTTGTCAGGCCGTCTGAACAATCAGGTTTTGCTCAAGCGCGAAGATTTGCAACCGGTGTTTTCGTTCAAAATTCGCGGCGCGTACAACAAAATGGCGAAACTGCCTAAAGAAGCCTTGGATTGTGGCGTGATTGCAGCAAGCGCGGGCAACCATGCGCAGGGTGTGGCTTTGTCGGCTCAATATTTGGGTTGCCGCGCCGTCATCGTGATGCCGGAAACAACGCCCAAAATTAAAATTGACGCGGTCAAGAGCCGTGGCGGCGAGGTGGTATTGAAAGGCGTGTCTTACAACGATGCCTATGATTATGCGATGGAGTTGGCAGAAAAGGAAAAACTGACTTATATCGCGCCGTTTGATGATCCTGATGTGATTGCCGGTCAGGGAACTGTCGGCATGGAAATTCTCCGACAACATCGCAATATCAATGCGATTTTTGTCCCGATTGGCGGCGGCGGTTTGGCAGCGGGTGTAGCGGCGTTTATCAAACAGGTTTGCCCTAAAATTAAAGTCATTGGAGTGCAAACCGATGATTCTTGCTGTATGAAACAATCGGTTGAGGCAGGGGAAATCGTACATTTGAAAGATGTAGGCCTGTTTTCAGACGGCACGGCGGTCAAGGTTGTCGGTGATGAAACCTTCCGCCTGTGTAAAGAGCTGCTGGACGAGATTATTACGGTCAATACGGATATGTTGTGCGGCGCAATTAAAGATATTTTTGACGATACGCGCAGCATTACCGAACCTGCAGGCGCATTGGCGCTTGCCGGCTTGAAGGCTTACGTTGCGAAAAACAATATCCAAGGTCAAAACCTGGTTGCCGTTACCAGTGGCGCCAACATGAACTTCCACCGCCTGCGCCATGTTTCAGAACGCAGTGAGCTGGGCGAGGGCAACGAAGGTATTTTCGCCGTTACCATTCCTGAAGAAAAAGGCAGCTTCCTCAAGTTTATCAATGTCTTGGGTAGCCGGAACATTACCGAGTTCAACTACCGCTACGGCAACGACAACAATGCTCATATTTTTGTCGGTTTGCAAACTGCCGGTGCGCAAGACTTGGCCGTCATCAGTAAACAACTGGCTGACGCAGGTTTGCCCAATGTCGATCTGACCAATGACGAAATCGCCAAAATCCATATCCGTTACATGGTCGGCGGACGTACGGAAAAAGTATCCAGCGAACGCTTGGTCAGCTTTGAATTCCCAGAGCGTCCCGGCGCATTGTCCCGCTTCTTGAACCATATGCGTGCCGAATGGAATATTACCTTGTTCCATTATCGCAATCATGGTGCGGACTACGGCCGTATTTTGGTCGGTATCGATGTACCAGAAAGCGACAATGAAGCCTTTGCCGACTTCTTGGAGAGCTTGGGTTATGTTTATAGAGAAGAAACCGATAATCCGGCTTATAAACTTTTCTTGGCTTAATCAGTAAGATAAAAGGCCGTCTGAAATTTTTCAGACGGCCTTGTGTTTTATGTTCGGCTTTATTTTTTACGGAACACCAAGTCCCAAACGCCATGACCCAATCGTTTGCCTCGGGCTTCAAATTTGGTTTCAGGACGATAATCAGGCGTAGGGGCATAATCGGCAGCCGTGTTTTGCAAAGAGTCGAAACTGCTCAAAACCTCCAGCATTTGCACGGCGTATTCTTCCCAGTCGGTCGCCATATGGACATAGCCGCCGCTTTTGAGTTTGGGCAACAGCTTTTCAACAAATGGCACTTGTACCAAGCGGCGTTTGTTATGGCGCTTTTTGTGCCAAGGGTCAGGGAAGAAAATATGAATGCCGTCTAAAGAACCGTCTTCCAGCATCTTTTCCACTACTTCCACCGCATCATGACGCATCACACGGATATTGGAAATGTGTTCTTCCTCAATCAGCTTCAAGATATTGCCGACGCCCGGGCCGTGAACATCAATCGCTAAAAAGTCGGTATCGGGCAGACATTTGGCGATTTCCACTGTCGCGACGCCCATACCGAAACCGATTTCCAATACTTTAGGATTGTCCCGTCCAAAAGTGCGGTTCAAGTCCAAAGGAGCTTCTTGGAAGTCCACACCAAATTGCGGCCACATCGTATCAATGGCGCGCTGTTGGGCCGCGGTCATATGGCCTTGGCGCAAGACAAAACTGCGGATGCTGCGTTTGTGTTCTTCAGGAACGGTATTTTCGGGTGTATTTTCTGGAATGTTTTCGGACATGTTGTTTTAAATCAGTGAGAAATCAAATAAAAAGGCCGTCTGAAAGAATCAGACAACCCTACATATAAATCGGAGTGATTATAGCGAATAAACGCTTTTCCTGAAACCTTTTAAAAAGAAGGTTTCAGACGGCCTTTTTAAGACAATACCGGTTGCGGTACTTTGTGTTGCACCGCATAAACCGCTGCTTGGACGCGGCTGCTTAGGTTTAACTTGCGCAACAGGTTTTGCACATGCACTTTGACGGTTGACTCTGCCAGATTCAAATGACGGGCAATAATTTTGTTGCTGTGTCCGGCGGCAAGATAGCCCAAGATTTCCATCTCGCGCGGGGTCAGTTGCTCCAGCAGATGATCCGAGCGTGAAGGAGAAGGGGAAATCAGCGATTGCACCAAGCGGCTGGTCATTTCCGGAGAGAAGACATTGTCGCCATCGACAGCTTTGCGGATGCTTTCCAACAGGAAGTCGGCGTTGATGTTTTTCAGCAAAAAGCCTTTTGCACCCATACGCATACATTCAGTCAAATCATCGCTGTCTTCAGAAACAGTCAGCATGATGACGGTCAGCTGCGGATTGATACTTAAAATTTGGGCCAATGCTTCGCGGCCGTTCATGACCGGCATATCCAAGTCCAGCAAGACCACATCAGGCTTGAGCTGCTCAACCATTTTTACGCCGGCCAGGCCGTCTGAAGCTTCGCCGACGACTTCAAAATCAGGCTGGCGCGAAAGCAAGGCCTTGATACCGCTGCGAAATAGGGTGTGGTCGTCAATAAGGGTAATTTTAATCGTCATGATGCTGTTCTCATTTGTTGCGGCAAAGTCAGCATAACCGCCGTACCTTGCCCAATCTGTGATGTAATGGCCAATTCTGCGTTAATCCGTTGGGCCCGTTCTTGCATAATGCCCAAGCCGACATGTTCGCCTGAAGGCCGGTTTGATAGGTGTTCTTTATTAAAGCCTGCGCCGTCGTCACGAATCGTCATGACAAAATCGCCGTGGTTGGCAATTTCGACGCTGACATGTTGCGCACGCGCGTGCTTCCGAATATTGGACAGGCTTTCCTGCAAGATGAAGATGATCTGCAAATGCTCATCATAATTCAAAGCCTGCCCGTCGTCCTGCCATTTTAAATCAACTGGAATACCGGTTTGTCGTTCAAAACGCGCCAGCAGCGATTCTACCGCTTCAGGAAAATCTTTATTACTGATTTTGGTGCGGAAATTCATCAAAAGTTCGCGTACGTCTTCGTAGCATTCCTGCACGCCGTCTTTGATGAAGCCGATATTTTCTTCGGCCTGCTCGCGTTGGTCTGAGGCAAACGCGCTTTCCAGCATTTGTACCTGCAAATTCAAAAAGGTTAAAGCTTGCGCGATGCTGTCATGCAAACCTTGCGCAATCAAGTTACGCTCCTGCAAGACTGCAAGCAGGCGGCGCTCTTGTTCCATGCGGTTGTTGGCGATGGAAATGCCCAGCTGTCCGCTTAAAGTATGCAGCAGTTTTTCGTCTTGCTCATCAGGCATATGGCCGTCTGAAAAATATAGGGTTAGTACGCCAAGCTGTTCATCTTGATAAACGATCGGAAATTCTACACGATTTCCTTCTTCGGTTTCACCGACGCTTGCCGCCAAATCAGAACGTTTCCGCTCCTCATCGGAAAGATATACCGTACCACCTAAGGCGGAAAACGCAGGCAGAATCTGAGTTAAAAATTCTTCTGCCGCCTGTTGCGGCGTAAAGGTTTGGTGCAGATTGCGCGTGGTTTGGTAGAGCAGGGTTAAATCACGGTTTTGCCGCGCCAAGTCTTGGGTTTGTTTGGCAACTTGTCCTTCCAAGTCTGTATAAAGCGTATGCAGACGGCGGCTCATTTGGTTAAAACCCTTGCTTACTTGGGCAAACTCACGGATCTGGTCTGTCTCGATTTGAACGCCGAAATGCCCTTTGCTGATGGTTTCTACGCCATCACGCAGTTTTTCCAAGGGCCGGATAATCCATGAATAATGCCAAACAATCATCAAGCCTGCGGCCACAACAATCATCAGCATCATGGCCATTTGGAAGCGGCGCAGCCACAAGGTATTTTGCTCGTTGGCATTTTCCATCGCCTGTAAAAATAGCTCGATGTTGCCGGCAAAACGGTACAGGCCGATTTGGGTCGGACGCTCGTAATGTTGCAAAGACGGCTTGATGTTGGATTCCCAATCAATCAACAGCATCGATTGAATCAAGTCGTAAGCCAGCGGCATTTGAGACGGAATCAGCGGATGAATGGCATCACTTTGCGTCACATTGGCCAGCGTACGCTCAAATTCTTTGATTTGGTTGTCAATTTGCGCATTGGGTGTACGGACGCTTGCCATATAAGCCAAACGGTACACCTGCATTTTCAAACTGCCTACATCTTCAATCGTTTTGGCTGCGTTTTCCAAACGCCAAGAAAGCAGCAGGGTAAAGACAATCGACAAAAACGCCGAACTGACCCATAAAAAAGTCAGCAGTTTTAAACGCGAAGACAGGCTCAGGCCGTCTGAAGATCCGGAGAATAAACGCATAAAGCACGCAGGGGAACTAATCCGATAATCTTATAAAAATATCATTCTTTCGGCCTATAAACAACCTGTCTAAAATAATTGTGTGGTTATGATAAGAAAAAACAGGGGTTTAATGTAAAATCATGTTATGATAAAATTCATCTCAAGTGAATTAAATCATGAAAATAAGGTTTCAGACGGCCTGAAACCTTGAAACTTATCCAATAAACACAACATCTTGAACCACACTCCATACTCTGCTTCGCAAAGGACTACCAAAATGAAAATTTTCGCACTGATATTGGCCGGTGGGCAGGGAAGCCGGATGGGAGGTGTCGATAAGGGGTTGGTACAATGGCACAACAAAGCCTTGATAGATCATGTTATCGAAAAAATCCGCCCGCAAGTCAGCCATATCGCCATCAGTGCCAACCGCAATCTCGAATCCTACGCCCAACGCAGCGCGCACGTTTTCTCGGATTCGCGCCAGTGGCAGCATTACGGCCCTCTAGCCGCTTTGTGTACTGCCGCCAACGATTTGCAAATTGCCACTGCCGATTGGCTGCTTATCGTATCCTGCGATATGCCGCGTTTGCCGGAAAATTTGGTATCCCAATTTGAAACCATCGCGCGGCGCACGCCATTGTGTAATGCATTCTATGTGGAGACCTCTGCCAGGCCGCATTACAGCGTGATGTTTATCCGACCGCAAATCCTACAAAGTACCGTGCCATACCTTTATTCAGGAATGCGCAGCATCCGCGGCTGGCTACAGCAACAGCGCGCGCGGGTTGTCCATTTCCCTCATGAGCAGGATTTTATCAGCTACAATACGGAAAACGATTTGGCCCAGCCTTTGTAGTTGGGTCGGTGAGGGGCTAATGTTCAGGTAGAGATAGGCTAACTTGATGATTATTTAGTATCTTTCAATAGGTAATAACTATCTTGTAATTAGTTCCCTTAGAAATTCATCAATCCGTATATTTAAATAAAATATACGTTCTTCGTTAAAATAAGCTTTGGCTTTTTCCCTATCGACTGTTTCTTTTAGGTCATTTAGTCTGCCTAAGTCCAAATTTTCGCTGGTATATTTTCTTGCCAACAGCGCACGTAGCAAATCTCCATCCAGCCCTAAACCTTTAATTACTTTTAGCACTTTATCATCGGCATCTTTTTGTTTGTACGTGGTGATGTAATCACTTAATGCTAAATTTGGATCAAGCTTGATATCGCCGGATTGCACATCGTGTAAAAACAACTCAGCAAATTTTTGATCTTCTTTAGAAAGCGTAGCAAAAGAGTGGTGTAGCTCCTCAAGTGCAGCAGCTTCTTCTATGCCACCGATGGTTTTAAGCCATTTTTCAAAACGGGCATTCATATAATTTTGATCAATTTTGTCGGTTTCGATTTCGTTGATGTGCGAACGCAAATCAAACGGCACATCATCGCTACCGCCACCATTGCCTGAACTTTCTTTAAACAAATCTTTATAACGAGCCAGCAGTTTATCGTAAGTCTCTTGATCGAAATTGAGTGTGGCAGTGATCACGCTGTCGTCTTCCTGTACCACGTCATAGCTTAATTTTTCCCAAGAAAAGCCCAAGAGCCGAGCAGCTTGTAAGTGCTCATTGAGCTGATTGAATAGTTTGACAAACTTTGCGCATGAGGTTGTATCATCAGGGTTTTTTGAAAAATCCTCTAATCCTGCCCATTTGAAAATATCGGCAATATCGGCAAAACAGACATTCATTTTGTCGATAACTTTATCTAAATTATCGACAAACAGCCCCATAGGACGGTCGCCCGAATAAAGTTTTACGGCTCGCTCAATATTGCGTTGCATCGTATGCGGCTTGCGGTAATAGCGGATTAAACCAAAAGGCTTATCCGTTTTGTCGCATACGCGGTTAGTACGGGAAAACGCCTGAATCAAGTTGGCGTAATCCAAAATTTTGTCTAGATAGAGCGTATTGAGCCATTTGCTGTCGAAGCCCGTCAGCATCTGATCGACCACAATCAACAAATCCAGCTGCTCGTCGGGCTTGATTCTCTTATACGCATTGATATGCGACAACCTATCCGACAAATCTGTTTTAAATCGGGAATAGGTGGCGTAGCCGAAATTTGTGTGGAACTGGGCGTTGTAATCTTTCAAAATTTCGGCAATCCATATTTCCTTATCGTTGCCTTGCCCATCGTTAAGAATATTCGGATCGAAAAGGGCGGTCAGTTTCGGCAAGGATTTTTTAGCTTCCTCAGAATTTCCGACTTCCTCAGCAATTCTGATTTTCTCAGCAATTTTGGCTTTAATTAAGCGATAATAATTGAACGCTTCGGGAATAGAGCTGGTGGCAAAAATGGCATGATATTTTTTGCCTTGGCTGAGGCGTCGCCAATTTTCCAGCATGTCGTCGATCACTGCATTCACATGTTCCGGCGTTTGATATTGCACATTGGGTACATAATCTTCAATGCCTTTTTGATATTTGCCGTCTGAAGTATATTCTCCCGCCATCGGCACATCATTCATAAATTGATTGTAGATTTTTTTCTTTTGGTCATCGGCAAATACTTCGCTTTCATCTGCTGCTTTGGCTTCTTGCAAAGCGATAGTTCTGCGTAAATCGCTGTCTTTAAAGGTACGGATATGGAAGGGGTGAAAGCCCAGCACATTTTCATCGCGAATGCCGTCTGCAATCGAATAGCGGTGCAATTCATTACCGAAAACCGTGGCAGTGGTTGAATTTTTCTTAGCGTTTTCTTCTTCAATCGGCGTGCCGGTAAAGCCGAAGAAAAGCGCATTGGGGAAGGTGTGCTTAATGGTGAGCAACATATCGCCAAAAGTAGTGCGGTGGGCTTCATCAATAATAAACACTAGCCGCTTGCCGCTGATTTGCTTGATATCAGCCTCATTTACCCCTTCTTCCGCCTTGATATTACTCATTTTTTGAATGGAGGTAACGATTAAGCGGTCGCGGTCTTGTTTGCTTTTCAGCTTGGCGAGCAAAATGGCGGTGTTTTCCGTTGCCTGCACATCATCCTTGCTGTCGGCAAAATTCTGATATTCCTCCAGAGATTGCTTGCCCAGCTCAATACGGTCGAGTAAGAAAATCACCTTATCCGCATCTTTGCGGCGGCTGATTAACTGCGCCGATTTAAAACTTGACATCGTTTTGCCCGAGCCTGTGGTATGCCAAATATAGCCACCGCGCTGATTGCCCGAAGTCCAATCTGTCTTTGCCACCGTATCGGCAATCTTGTTGACCGCATAATACTGATAGCTGCGCAATACTTTCAGCTGCTCGTCTTTCGCATCGGCAATGGTGTAATCGCCGATAAACTGGTGCGCCATTGGAATCGAGAGGAAATGTGTCGCCACCTTATCCCATTCGTTCATATACACATTATTGAAATCCGCCCAACGGAAATAAAACGCCGGATTTAATGGACCGCCGGTATTGGCAAAATAGCGGCATTCTTCCGGCGTCATCGCCACAAACACCTGCACCAGGCTAAAAATGCCCGAAAACGCGCCTGCCTTATGGTATCGCTCAATTTGATTGGTCGCTTGGCTGATGGGCACGCCCGAGCGTTTCAGCTCAATATGGAACATCGGCATCCCATTAATTAACAGCATCAAATCGCCTCGCTGCTTAGGGTATAAATCCGAACGAGGAGTAAATTGGGGCTGCTGGGCAATTTGATAGCGGCTTTTGCCGGCAGAAATTTCCTCACGGTCAAAAATATCCAGCGACACTTCCTTGCCGAAATGACGGCTTTTCTCATTTTCACGCTTGATTGCCACCGTTTTGCCGTTGATAAAGCCGTTTAAAGCATAAGGCGTTTTCAATGCCTGTACCTGTTCCAAAATCTGGTTCATTTCCGTGCGAAGCAACGGCACATCGAGCTTGTCGATATGTTGGTTGGTTTTATTCAAATGAGCCTGCCAGTTGGCAATCAACTCTTCTTCAGTGGGGTGGCGCAACACTTTCTTTTCCCAGCTTTTGGTGGCCAGCAAGGCTATCAGTGCTTTTTCAAAATCAGCTTCTTTATTAAACATTCTTTTTCTCCGTAAGGGCGCTACTACAATTTTTCAGACGGCCTCAATCATGGGCAGGAACGCCAGCCTATACCAACATCGCCGCCAACAGCCCTTTTTTGAGTTGGTTTAATTTTTCGACTTCTGCCGTCTGTAAGGCAATGGTTTCGTCCAGTTGGCGGAAGAAGTTGCCGATGGCGGTTTGTTCCGTGTACGACGGCATTAAGAAATTATATTCATCAGAAAAATCTTTAATTACGTGCGGAATATTTGGCGTTCTATATTGGCTAAAAATAACCTCTGCATTACGCACCAATTCTTGATATAAAAACATTGATGAACAATCTGCATTAGTACGATAAGATTTTAATGTTGATCCTAAAACCCCATTAAATCCGGTATAAACTTTTCCTGCATTTGAGCCATCCCAAATAATTAAAATATCATTCACATCTACATCAGACACTGCATCAGTCAAGATTTTCACACCCCCATTAAGAAATTCAGCATCTAAATAAGGTACATTTCCTGCTTGTAATTTTTGATACTGAGCTTTTCCTTTTCGCTCAATCTCTAATACATCTCTCAAGCTTCTTGTCTTCCACTCCCCCTCAAACCCTTTAAAGCGGATTTTCGGTATTTTTTCACCGTTTGCGGGGAACATTTTTGCCAGCATTGCCTTTTTAAGCTGACGGCTTTTTTCCAACACTGCACGGCTCTCGGCGATTTGGCTGTCTAAGCGACGGAAAAACAAACCGAGATGGGTTTGTTCGGGAAGAGACGGTAAAGTGATTTCCCTGCTTTTCCAGTCTTCAACATTGAAAACCATTTTTTCAATATCTACACCGTAAGAGCTTAATAAAAACTTGCGGTACATACTTGGCGTTCGAGAAACAAGCGTAAGAAATTCTGTTCTTACATCGTTATTACTGACAACAACCAAATATTCATTCGATACAATTGCATTATCTAACTCAGAAGGAACAATGCCATTGGCACCATGAATAATCTGACGCTTGGAAATTAAATAATCGTTCGTTTTTAATTGGCTATAATTTTTAACTAAAATATCTTTCCCCAATAAATATCCACGAGAAACGACACCTTCGTTGCGGCGTTTTACGGTAACAAGCTGGTATTTTTCGCTATCTTCTAAATAAATAGAACGGCGTACTTCACTCAATATCTCGCCGATTTTTTTCTCTTCCCACGCCCCTGAAAACCCTTTAAACCGCAAACGTGGCTCTTGTTGCTTATTCATTTTTCCCCCTTAGCCTTTCAAAATCTCCTGCCATGCGGCAATGCCCTGCAAATCAAACTCGCTGCCGGTGAGTTCGTCCATCATTTGCGCCAGTGCGGCGGCGCTTTCCTGTTTACGCTCGCTGATGTGCTGATAGGTGTCGGCATATTTGTCGCAAAGTGCGGTCAGTTTTTGGCTGAATTGCGCCAGCATGTTTTCAGGCAGCCTGCACATCGCCTCATTAAGCGGAACAAACCATTTTTGGCGGAGCAAATCGAGGGCCTCGGCATCATCCAGGGCTTCAATGGTGGCTTTGGTTTTGCTGTGGAGGTTCGCTGAGTCGGTTTTAATCTGGGCTTTTATTTCTTTTTCTTCCTCCAATAATGCTTGAACTGTTAATAGTTTGTTCTCTAAGCTATCTTCGTCAAATTCATAACCGCTACGCAAAGATTTTAAATATGCATTCACTTTCGCTTTTGCATAAGTGCCATCTTTTGAAGCTTCAATATTTTCCCAATTTACAACCGTATTTTCTTGAATAAACACTAATTTTTCAGCTTTTTTAGCCTTGTTTGACAATAATTCTAGGTAATTTTCCAATGCGATTGTTTCTTCTGTTGTAACGCTTGCATAAATTACTTTGAAATAAGCAGCAATTTCTTTAGCAATAAATGCATCATTATCGTCATTGACATAAGGTCCACTTTTTTCTTCTTCGCTCAAATCATCTAAAATACTCTGTAGTTCGGCGGTGATTTCCTCTAAGCGATTTTCTTTGGCTTTCAGGTTTGTCAATTCCTGCGGTAATTTGACGGCTTGCACCAATTCAAATGGCAGAATATGCCCTACCCAGCCGTCTTGTACTTCGGCTTCTTTTTTGGTTTTGCTGTCTTTTTTCAACACCATAAATGGATCAACCTGCTTAATTGCTTGTTTGCCTTCGGTTTGAATCATCTCCAAATCGGCGGCAATGCCTGCCACATCGGCGCGCCATAGGTCATCGAGTTTTTGATAGGCGGTATAAAAATCCAATAAGGGCATTGCCTGCACTTTTTCCCGAATGAGTTCGGCGAGTTGCTGCTGGGTTTGGGAGATGTTGAGCGTTTCCATCGGCTCAATCAGCAGGGTTCCCAAGCTGGCAGTGAAATCGGCAAAGTTTTCTGCAAATTGCGCTTGGTAATGCAGCACGCTGGCGTGGCTTTGCATGGCGGCTTTGAGATTGTCGGTTTTCGGCTGCACATAAGGTGTGCCGTTATCGGTAAACAAGGCCGTCTGTAAACCGTCAAAGGCTGCCCAATAGTCTGCAAATTGTGCCAGCTCGGCTTTGGGAATGCCGCCGTGTATGGTGGCGAAGATATCCCATTGCTCCGCCGGCTCCGCAGAATCGACGTAGCGCGGAATATTGAGGTTGTAGCCGTTTGCCACAATTTCGGCTTTCGGCACAATGCGGGAGAATTTAGGTAATTCCCGACGATGGGTCACGCAATCGACAATGCGCTTGATGTCGCTTGCTTGCAAATGGTTGTTTTTTCCTACTTTGATGAAATGCTTGGAGGCGTCAATCATCAATACGTCGTTACGTTCGCGCTCTTGGCGTAAAACGATAATGATGGTGGGAATGCCAGTGCCGAAAAAGATATTGGCAGGCAGACCGATAATGGCATCAATATGATTGTATTCAATCAGATTTTTTCGGATTTTCTCTTCTTCTCCGCCCCTAAAAAGCACGCCATGCGGCAAGACGATGGTCATGATGCCGTCGGGCTTTAAATGGAAGAGGTCGTGCAATAGAAAGGCAAAATCGGCTTTTGCCTGCGGGGCGACGCCAAAACGTTTGTAGCGGATGTCGCCTTCTTTGTCTTTGGGATTCCACGGCTGGGAATAGGGTGGATTGGACACTACGGCATCCAGATACAGCGGTTCACCTTCCAGCGGCCAGTCGTCTTCTAATGTATCGGCATTGCGGGTGAAAATATTGCTCGGCAAAATGCCGCGCATGACCAAATTCATGCGCGTGAGGTTGTAAGTGTTTTCTTTTAATTCTTGGGCGTAATATTTGATGCTGTCGGCGCTTTTGAGATGTTTGGCAACGCTATGGCCGATGTTGATCAGCAATGAACCTGAGCCGCTGGTCGGGTCGTAAATGCTGATTTCTTCACGATCTTTGAGATGGTCGGCAATGATTTCAGACATCAGCAAAGATACTTCGTGCGGCGTATAAAATTCGCCCGCTTTTTTGCCTGCGTTGGCAGCAAACATACTAATCAGGTATTCATAAATAAAGCCCAATACGTCATAGCCCTGTTTACCGTCCATCGGAATATCGGCAATTAGTACAAAAAGGTCTTTCACTGCATTGGTTTGGTTGGTGGCGCCATCGCCCAATTTGCTCAAACCGGATTCTAAGGTCTTGAAAATACCGTCAAAAACAGTGGTGTAATTGTCGGCAATATTGCGACTGAAAGCGCTCATTGCCGTACGAACGTGGGCAATATTGAAATCCGAGCCTTGGGCTAACCAAGTTGAGAATAGGTGTTCGTAGCTGATGAAATAACCGAGGTTTCTTTTGATATGGTTGACAAGATCCACGTTAGATTCGGTAAGCTCATCGGCAAAATTTGATTTTTCTAAGCCTTGTTCAAGGGCAAATTTCTCCAGTTTGTCGGACAAAAATTTGTAGAAAATAAAGCCTAAGATGTAGTCTTTGTATTCGTTCGCTTCAATTTTGGAACGCATTTTATTCGCAGATTGCCAAATTTTGGCTGCAAGTTGTTGTTTATTCATTTTTTCTCTTATTGGTTTTTGATTTTATACATATTGCGGTATTTATGATTGCTTGGTGCAGGCTAGCTATGATAAACCATCAACACAGTGTTTACATAATTTACATCGTAGAGGAAGTATGATTCATCGATGCAATGCAAAATGGTAGGAAAGCTCACATTACACAAAGGCCGTCTGAAACTCAACTTTCAGACGGCATCTTGTATCCATATAAGAGCCGCTATCTTTATTGGCAAGGATGAGATTGAACTTGTCATCTTTGAATATAAATGATTAGGATAGAACAAGCGTTTGGATTTTGAAGATGATTTATAAAAACTCTTTGAAATTTCTCTACTCTTTGAAAAAGAAAAAAGGCCGTCTGAAAAGTACAGGCTGCTTTTTAGGTTTTCAGACGACCTCCAAAGCAGCCTGTGCTCAGGTATTTTGGATTGACTAACGCGAGCTATCTGCCAAATACTTTCCGCCAGGCATTCGGATTGATTTTAAATTTGGCTTTGAACTGCAAACGCAGGTTTGCCGCGCTGCCGAAGCCGCTTTGTTCGGCGATGCGTTCTATCGGCAAATCCGTATTTTCCAATAAATCCTGTACCTGCCATAGCCGCTCTGTTGTCAGCCACTCACCGAAATTCATGCCTGTGGCTTGAGAAAAATGGCGGATAAAGGTTCGGCGGGAAACAGCTAATTTTTTTGCCAAATCGTCCAAGCGGTATGGGGTGGCAAGGTTTTGGCGCAGTTCGTCCAATAAGTGATTGATTTTGTCATCGGCGGTACGGCGTTCGACAGGGCGGTGGATAAACTGTGCCTGCCCGCCTTCGCGGTGTGGTGCCGCAACCAAGGTACGAGCAAGGTCGTTGGCAACGGTTTCACCGTGGATTTTGCGGATGAGGTACAGACAGCAATCCAGCCCGCCCGCCGCACCTGCCGATGTTAAAAAGTTGCCGTCTTCCGCATATAGGCGGTTGGTATCTAGATGAATTTTAGGGAAACGGCGGACAAAGTCGTCTTCTGCCAGCCAGTGGGTGGCGGCGGTTCTGCCGTCTAAAAGTCCTGTGTAGGCAAGGGCGTAAGTGCCGTAACATAGGGCGGTGATATGCGCACCACGTTTCGCTGCCCGCTGTAAATTCTCAGCCAGTTCCGGCGTCGGGGTTTCTTCAATATTGCGCCAGCCTGCGATGACGATGATGTCGGCTTCTTCCGTCAAATCCAAGCCGCCGTGTACGGGAATACTTGCGCCCAGTGCCGTGATGACGTCTTTGCTGTCATCGGAACAGATTTTCAGGTCAAAGAGCGGATTGTCCCGATAGGTCGTCTGAAAAACAGAAAAGGGAATGTTGAAGACAAAATCATTCATGCCCGATTGAGCATATAGCACGATTTTGGGAACAGCTTGATTTTGGCGAAACTCGTTACGCTCGTTTTCAGACGACATTTTGGCACTATCCTTGCGTTTGTTGGCAATATTGCCTATTTTAGCCGATGCACCTGCTGCTTAAAATACGCTCCATGATTTTTTAAGGAGCAACATCATGAAATTCAAGCAATTTATTCTTGCCACTGTTTTGGGCGCGACAGCCTTTTCCGCTTGGGCAGACGATTCATACCAACATATCCGTAACGCTACCGCCAAGGTCGAATATGCGGGGCAGACGTTTTTGATTGACCCGTTTTTCGCACCCAAGCACTCCATGAACGGCTTTGCCGGCACGTTCAACAGCCAAGCCAAAATGCCGCTGGTCGGGCTGCCGATGAGCGTGAATAAAATTTTGGACGGTGTGGATGCAGTCATCGTTACCCATACCCACGAAGACCATTGGGACGAAACCGCCGCACGTTCCATTCCGAAAAAACTGCCCGTATATGTGCAGCACCAAGCCGACGCGGCAAAAATCCGCAGCCAAGGTTTTACTGATGTACGCGTGTTGAACGGCAGCGCTGTCTTCAACGGCGTAACCATCAGCAAAACCGGCGGCGTACACGGTACAGAAGCCATGTATGCCAACCCTCAGCTAGCCGAAATCTTAGGTGATGCAATGGGTGTGGTATTCCAAAGCAGCGGACATAAAACCGCTTATATTATGGGTGATACTGTGTGGACGGCAGATGTAAACAAAGCATTGAACCGCTACAAACCCGATTATCTGATTATGAACACGGGCTACGCGCTGATTTCAGGCATTTCAGACGGCATTATTATGGGGACGGCTGATGTATTAAAAGCCAGCCAAGTCATGCCTAAAGCCAAAATCATCACCGTACACATGGATACCGTGAATCATACCGCCGTCAGCCGCGCTGATATGCGTAAATTTATACGCGGTCAAAGCATTGAAAGCCGTGTGAACGTTCCGGAAGACGGAGAAATTGTGAAGCTAGATTGATAAACGGCTCATTACCCTAAAGCAGCCTGTACCTTGTTTTCAAAAGTGCAGGTTGTTTTATTTTTTCGCAGCTTTTGTTAAACCGTCTAACCATGCTTAATGGCCGTTTACCATTGGATTTGGCACAGTTTCTGCCAAGCCTTTGGCGAGTTTGCCGATTTGGCTTTCTTCGGTTAATACACGCACGCGGTTGTTAGGCAGGCTTTCTAAAATCCAAGCGCCGAAAATTAAAGTGGTGGTGCTGGCGATTAACGAAAGCATCGTACAAAATCAGCTTGAACAGCAGTAAATTGACTTTGCGGTGGTTACACTAGACTTCCAAGCACAGGATATTCACGCAAAAAATTTGTATGACGAACGCTATATTTGTGCCGTTCGCCACGATCACCCAATAGCCCAACAAACAGAACTTACCCTTGAGCAATTTTGCCAGTTAGAGCAAGCCTTAATTTCCTATCATGGCGGCAGCTTCAGTGGTGTTACCGACCAAGCGCTGCAATCGATGGGGCTACAAAGAAATGTCAACCTATCGGTACAAAACTTTATTGTTTTGCCTGAATTACTAGAACAAAGCGATTTATTGGCAGTCCTGCCTGAACGTTTGATTGGCAACTTGCCCAATCTCAAACGCTTTGAACCCCTTCTTAAAATTCAAGGTTTTACCAAAACACTGATTTGGCACGAACGGACACATAAAGATCCTGCTTATAAATGGATCAGAGAGTTGATAGAAAAGGCTTGTTTGATTGAAGAGGAATAATGAATGCTAATGATAGGTACGAGAAATTTCCCTTTATGGTCTGTAAATAGCGTATAAGCGAATGCACTTTTAAAAGATGCAGTAAAAAGGCATAATTGAAGCCCTCATTTTTCAGAATTATTTGTTGTAGGAGCAGAAGATGAATATTTTATTATTAGACGGTGGTAAAGATTTCGGACATTCACATGGCGAGTTGAACCACACGCTTCATAAAAAAGCGAAAGAAGTTTTGACCGCACTTGGACATGATGTAAAAGAAACCGTGATTGATGCCGGCTATGATGTTGAGGCAGAAATCGAAAAATTCTTATGGATGGATACAGTGATTTGGCAGATGCCAGGCTGGTGGATGCACGAACCTTGGACAGTGAAAAAATACATAGACGAAGTATTAACCGCTGGACACGGCAAGCTTTACCACAGTGATGGTCGCCATCGTGTTAATCCAAGCGAAGGCTATGGCACAGGTGGCTTGTTGCAAGGCAAAAAACACATGCTTTCGCTTACTTGGAATGCCCCGATTGAAGCGTTCACTCGTGAAGGAGACTTCTTTGAAGGAAAAGGCGTGGATGCTTTATACATGCACTTCCACAAACTCAACGAATTCATCGGCTTGACCCGTCTGCCGACATTCTTATGTAACGATGTGATTAAAAATCCACAAGTAGCACGATACTTAGCAGACTACCAAGCACACTTGGAAAAAGTATTTGGTTAATGGCAAAAAAGGTGGGTAAAAATGTCCACCTTTTTTATTATTGATGAATAGTTGTGATCATTGTAAATGAGCCACATCGTTAAGCTGCTCAATATGGAAACCGCTTTCACTATCGTATTTCACAATACTGATCGAAGTATTCAACAATGACACGGATTTACCCTCATCACGATGGTTTTCCCAAGTCGCTCCGCCTAGTAAGGACAATAAGAGACGCAAGGTGTGGCCATGCGATACCACTAAAATATTGGCTCCCGATTGATGTACTTTAATGATATCGTAAAGGGCGGCCATTGTACGTACTGCTAATTGTTCAAAGGTTTCGCCACCATTGCTTAATGCTTTATAAGCTGCCGGGTCATTGGTTAATTGTTTGAATTCGGTTAGCTTCCGCAGATCAGCGATCTGCATACCTTCCCAACTTCCAAAAGATTGCTCATTTAGTCCACAGTGCTGAAAAAGAGGAATAGGACGCTGACCGATAATATGGCCAGCCGTATCAATGGCGCGTTGTAAAATACTGGAATAAGCAGCGGTAAATTCTACTTGTTGTAGCGCCGCCCCGGTTTTCTGAGCTCCTGCAATCCCTTGTTTGGTCAGTGGTGAATTGCCGGATCCCTGCAAAAGCCCTTGTTCGTTCCATTGGGTACGGCCATGGCGAATAAAATAAAAAGTGAGTTGTTTTGACATCATAGTTCCTTGGAGACCTGGAAGTATAGGGTATAACTAACTTATGATGCAAAGGCCGTCTGAAACGATAATTTCAGACGGCCTTTTTACTTTAACGTGTGCCGTTTAGATACGGTCGTGCCTGGAGGATAACAAGCTTACCATTGTCAAACGCCCATTCGATGTCCTGCTCACCATTAGCAAATAGCTGTTTGATTTGTTGGCCGGTTTGGTCAAGGCAACGGATTTGTTCTTGATTCATCACATTGCCATTGGTTACAGGAACTTCCCGTACTCCACCGTTTTTATCCAGTTGCAGCGCTGTGGTTTCATTAGAGGAGCTGAGACGTTGTACAGAATCATTGCGACGGTTATAGACTACCTGTTCGGCTACCCGTTTGCCCTCAACGACACGAATACCCAACCCGTGTTTGGCGGCAATGTAGGCGCTGTTTTTCTGAGCAATATCATAAGGATTGATGGTAACCAGTACGCCGGAGAGATCTGCATTAATGCTTTGTTGCACAAAGACACTCATTTTCACGCTATCGTGAGGCAATCCGGCAATACGGCGGGCTTCGTATGCGCTGTAATTGAAAACGGAGGCCCAAGATTGCTTCACTGCTTCGGCCAACGCGTTTTCATCGGTAACATTTGGCACGGTGGTGTACAGTCCTGCGCCGCTGAAATTGGGCAGGTCTTCGGAATTAGAGGAGCTGCGGACAAACACGCCTTTGCTGTTTAATTGATTGCGCCATTGTTCAACCCATTTGTGTTTCCATTCTGACGGGATTTCGGCATCGGTAATTTTTTTCTGCAGTGTGAGTAAGGCAGTGCGTCGCTTGCGGTTGTCCCCATCACTTTGTGTTTCGATTTGTGCCAGTGTTGTCGCGTTAATACCCAGCCTATCCATCATGGCTTGATAGTAGGCAAACGGAATGCAGAATCCATCAGGTACATTACTGCCTGCAATATGGGCGCGGATATGGCCGAGGTTGGCAGCCTTACTGCCGCAGTAATAGCTGTCATCACGGCGCAGGTTTGCCAAAGCCCGAAGGTTGTAATTGGAAACATCAGGTTGGGGCAGGGTAAGGCCGTCTGAAAAGCTTTTGCTGGTAGTGTTCCGGTTGGTTTGGACAATTCGGTATTGCTTAGCAGTCGCTTCAAATTCAATACGACGGCCAATATATGGGGCTAGGATTTTTTCTGCGTCTTTAAGGTAAATATTGGGAATCCCCCAGCCGCGTGCCAATACATTCACATGGGACAATGCAGTGGATGGTTTCTCACTAATAATCCCCGCCACAGGTGGCAGCTCTAGGGGAACCTCTTTCAAAATAATAATATCGTCGGAGCCGACATTATAAAGATCATCTTCTTTAGCAATAACGCGTAATGTACCTATCGCTTTACCTTGGTTTAGAGGCAGGTAGGGAAAATTTTTAATCAAACTTTCTTGGGTAATAAAAGGAACTTTACTTTGCTCGGCAACGGTTTCCTGCCATAAAGAATTGGTTTTATAACGCAACGGAGCGTAGAAACTGTCTTTCAGACGGCCTGCTGCCAATTTCAATAATTCAGGCGTGATTTTGTCTCCTTCCCAAAACTCATAAACATATTCCTGAGTACTATTCTGCCAACTAATAGTACCAAACAGATAACGCCGGTTGGGACTACGGTATTGTTGATTCAATTCAGTTTTTGACAGCATGGATTTCAAGATAGTAGCTAAATAGCGTTCATGTAGCCGAAATTTGGGAGTATTGATGTAGTCGGTACGGCCATCGTCTTCGCGATCGATGAGGAAAAGGATGTGAGGAATTTCATATTCGCTCCCTTGCTCATAAATACGCGAAAGCAAGTCAAAATCGGCTTGGCTTTTGATTACAGATAATGCAGGAATTTGTGTTTTAACTGGAGTGACTGCAGTTTGACGCTTTTCAGACTCGTAATAAGAAGGCTTACGTGCCGTTGGTGCAACCGTATCGGCTGTTTCAGCTTCAGGACGGCACGCTGAAAGTAAAAACAATATTGGGAGGTAAAAAGCAGGTTTCATGATGTTGTCGGTTATCTAAATCAGATGAAAAGCAATATATTTATGGTAAAAATATGTATTGTGTTCTTTCCGTAGGTAGGACATGTGCTGCCTACGCGTCTTGTGTTCCCAAACAGCCTGAAACCGCAAGGATGGAGGCATTTGCGTTTTTCAGGCTGTCCCAATTTACCGCTGAATCTGCGAGGTAATCGTGCTGTCGGTAATCTTGTCGTCTTCCGCCAGCAGCATGGCTTTGGAGAGGACGACCGAGAGCGTGTTGTCGCCCTCAAACGGGATAAACAGTTTGTCGGATGCGTCTTTTTTGCGGCTGTCGGGTACAATGCAGAGGTATTGGTCGTCCGGCAGCATCAGGATGTTGCTGCTGCCGATGTGGATTTTGTAGGTACGCAACTTGCCCTGTACGATGAGGAAGTTGCCGTCTATGTGGGCAACCTTGGCGATTTTCAGGCGCGGCAGCAGGGTTTCCAGTACGGCTTTGCGGGTTTTGGCCACTTCGCCCAAATCGCCGAAGGAATAGCTCTGCCAGTAGCTGTAAAAACGTGCCTCTCCGCCGTTATCTTCCCAAGTCGGGTCGTTGCCCACGCTTGCCACGCCGACAAACAAATCCACGTCGCGCAACACTTCGGAAAACACGCGCGGCGGAATATCAATTAAGTCCAGCGCGGTGGCATGGTAATCGTCGTCCAACCGGTGAAAGCGCACTTGGTCGGTACCGACATACTGCCAGATACCGCTTTCTGTCCATGCTTCTTCGCTATCCACCGCGTTTGTCCAAAATTCGGCGCGTAGGTTGTATTCGGGCAAATCCAACGATACGGTTGCGTCGTCGCTACCGTCCCACGCACCGGCCAGCGAGCCCCTCCAGCCGCGTCCTTTGGCAAGCGTCATATATTGGTGTTGTTTCAGGATGTGGGCGGCAAAACGGTTGCTGTATGTTTTGGTGTTGATTTCGGCTTCGGTGAGCAGATAGATTTCACGGTATGCCTGTTTCAGCGGCTGGCGGATTTCTTTGTCCTGCAGCAGTTTGCGCCACCGGGCGATGCTTTGCTGAGTGGCAAGCGCGGGATGCCACAAGCAGACTTGCAGGCAGTCTGAAACATCGGTTTGCGCTCCCGTTTCGTCCCCCCATGTTCCGTCCAACCACAGTGCAGCGTGACCCTGTGTGTCGTTTTCGTCGCGGAAAAATTGCCATATTAGCGGGCGCGTGAGGAAGGACATCAGTCCGTGCTGCCAGTAATACTGTTCGGCGTGTTCCCGTGGCACGCGGTGTTCGGAGCGCATCATCTGGTCCAAGCGGTCGCGTTGGGCGGTGAGCGTGGTGTTGAGGTTTTTTTGTGCGGCTTTAATCTTTTTCAGTTTGTCGGCGTAGTCGGTTTTCACGAAGGCGGGCATGGTTTTCTGCGGCGAACCGTCGGGTTTGAACCAGCGCAGTTCGGATTTTCCTACGCCCGTAACCGCCAGACGGCAGGTGTAGCCGCCGAAGCCGTAGTCGCAGCAGCCTTCCTGCAAGCCAAAATCGTCCACCGCCATGTCTTCGATTTCGTTGCGGGATACGCCTCGCTGCGCAGCGGCTTCGTCCAGATATTTAGCAATCGAGTTTTGCACGTTGCTGAACTTAATCCGCAGGCGCAGGCGCGAAAGGCAGGCGATGCCGTCCAGCCCTTTGGAGCGGAACAGCGCATAGAAGCAGGCGTTGCCCACGGAAGCATAGCGCGCGCCGAGATTGGGGATTTTGTCGTATGAATGCAGCCCAAGTTGGGTAAGGGCGGACAGGGTGGCGCTGTCGTGGAAGTGGCTGCACATCCACACCAGCCCTTTGAGCGCGGTCTGGTTGATGCTGCAAACGGGCAGGACATGAGTGTCGTAGCTGTATGCTCCGTGAGTAACGGTTTCGATCTGCACTTCGCTGCCGCGGACAAATTCTATCCAGCCGTGCAGCATTTTTTTGAACCTGTCCGCACCCAATGTGTCGATCAGCGTTTTGGATTCTTTCAGGTATTTTTCGCTTGGCTTGCCTGCATTGGCGGATAGGGCAAGCGCAATGATTTTGCTCCATATGTCCTGCTGTTCCGGTGGCAGCACGGCAAGTTGCGGATTGGCGTATCGGGCAAACTCGTCGTCTTGGGCGGGAAAACAGGCTTCGGCGGAACCGCCTGCCAGTTCTGCCAGGGCGGCAAGGTTGGCGGTAGCGGCTTTCTTGTCCCATAGGTTTTCCGCAAAGACGCGGTAACGGTCGCAGGCGTTTTTCAGGCCGTCTGAAAGCGTTTTGCTCGGATTGGGAAACTGTTTTTTGATTTGGTTTATCAGATATTTGAGCGGATAGTAATCTGCCTCCTGCTCGGACAGCCCGTTATCGTCCAGCATGGCGGCAAAAATATGCTGCACATCCTGCTCCGTCATCGGCAGCGTTTTACGCGCCAGAGCCATCGCTACCGCTACACGGATGGTGCCGTAATTGCGTATCCTGTCCTCGCCCATATTTTTAAAAATTTTATTCCGTCCCCAGCCGCGTATCAAATCAATGCAGTGGATTAGGAAATCGACACGGTATTCGGGCGCGGCTTTCTCCACTTCGGCAAAACTGGGACAGAGTTTCAGGCTTATCGTGTCGTATTCGTGTGAACGGTTTTGGAGCCATTCCTTTTCCAGTGCGTTGAGAAGCTGATTGAACTTGGCACGGCGGCTGTCGGAAATCTGTATGGTTTGGTTTTGGGTCATAGGACTTTCTTTACGTATCAATGTGTTGGTTATTTCGCTGCAAAGGTGGATAACGTCGGTAAGCGTTTTCTTGTCCGCACTATTCAGGCTGTATGGAGCATCTTCTACAAAGGTGAGGTAGCGTTGCGCGGCGGTTTTCAGGCTGCTTATCCGCCCACCAGCGGCGTGAGTTTGATGAAATTGACGACCAGCCCGTCATGCAGGCACACCATATCGTCCAGCGTTTCCAGTTGGCGATTGTCGGCAAGGATGAAAAACGAATTTTGCTCAAAAGCTTTCAAAGCGACGGCGATTTGCTTTTCCACGTCCACAGGTTGTGGGTGCGTGCCTTTTTTGCCGTGCGTTTCCCGAATCACGATGTCGCCGCGATCGGTGGGGATAATGAGGTTGTGGCGCAGCAGGGCATCGGCGGCACGGTTGTTGTAGGCGTCAACTTCCTGTCGCACGCGTTCGGCAATCAACTCCGCCGCGCTGATGTGATTGGTTCTAAATTTTAAAAACAGCTTGTGCAGCACTTTGCCGGCGAGGTTTTGGTCTTGGATCGTGATGGTAGCAGCGATCATGGATGACTCCTCCAAACAGAAAATAGACAAATCATACTGTTTTTTGATCGTTTCAGACAGGCTGAAAACAAAGCAGCCTTCACATTGATAGATGCGAGTGCAGGCTGCTCTTTACATTTTAGTTCTGTAGGAACTTTGTGAGACCTTTGCAAAATTCCCCAAATCCCCTAAATGTCTTCATGGGAATTTAGGGGATTTTGCAAAGGTCTCGGCTTGAGTTGAAACCCAAGCCGATGACTTTGTTCCAGAAATATTGTGATGAAGAGCGAAAAAGGTCGTCTGAAAAACCAAATTTAGGTTTTCAGACGACCTTTTCATTTACGGCTTTACTGTTTATTCGATGACAACGCGCGCGTTAAGCGGCTGGATGGGGCGGTTGTTATGCGAGCCGATGGCGCGGGTGAATTTTTCTGCCTGCGCCTGATCGATGTGGTCGTAGGTTTTCAACAGCAGCCATGATACGCCTTCGCTGCACGGCGGCGTGGTCAGCGAACCGGCAAAGCGGTAGTATTTCAGTCGTTTCGGCAGCAGGGTGCTGGCGTCGAAAGCTTTGTCGAGGTTTACCTTTCCTTCCTTCATCGGCATCACGTTCCATATCGGAGCCAGGCGGTCGTTGGTTTTGCCAGGTTCGTACAATACTGCCAATACCAAAGGCTGGCGGTTTTCGTCTAAGTGGACGAAGTGGGCTTCCATCGGGAAGGTGCGGCCTTTGATTTGGTTTTCACTGGGTACGTGGAAATGGAATTGTTTCAGGGTGTAGGTACGTCCGTTCACGCTGAGGGTATTGCCGCCTTCCGGGTAGTTGACTTGGATGGTGTGGCCGTTGTTTTCCACGTTAACCGCGCTCGGCTTGTAATCGACTTTGATGGCGGGCAGTCTGCCGGAGACGGTTTCGGTAATGTTGACGGGGGATTGGTTTTTGCCTGTAGAGCATAAACGGAACTCTTCAGAAAGCTCACCCCAGCTTTCGGGGGAGTCGTGTCCGGTGTAACCCCAATGTGTGTGGTTTCCGTGTGCAGCTGCGGAGAATGCCGCGAAGGTGGACAGCAGGAAGACAGTCAGACGAGGCAACGTACGGGTCAAGCAGGGCATTGCAATATCCTTTCTATAAGGAGGAGGGAAAAAAGCATTGCGGTGTGCATGTGGGATATTGTTATTTTTTATTAAACCATAGCCACATTAAATCGTCAGGTCAAGCCTTCTTTGGGTAATTAATTTAAGGCTATGAAGTTAAAGCGAATTCATTTTTTTCCAAACGATATTGTCGTTTTAGGAATGGATAATAATTTGAAATAGAAAACTTCCGTTTTTCACACCTTAAAAATTTAAGGAAGCCGACTCATGAAAAAGGTCGTCTGAAAACGTCAATTTAGGAGGTTTTCAGACGACCTTTTTGCCTTGCCTGCCAAGGGTTATTTATGCAGAACGCATTTTTTGCTGCCCTTGCTTTCCCACCACTAGCAAGCCGTAGCCCATATGAAACCTAAACTCAACAA
Source organism: Neisseria sp. P0001.S007 (assembly GCF_051963655.1). Taxonomy (NCBI): domain Bacteria; kingdom Pseudomonadati; phylum Pseudomonadota; class Betaproteobacteria; order Neisseriales; family Neisseriaceae; genus Neisseria; species Neisseria sp. P0001.S007. The sequence goes on from NZ_JBQCUB010000001.1 coordinate 452,955, forward strand.
GGATGTGTGAGAAACGCACGTATGCGGTTCTCAAGGTTTGAGCTAAGAGGCCGTCTGAAACAATAAATACGGTTTCAGACGGCCTTTCTTTCGACAAGTTGCCACAGCAATCAGAAAAAGTAGCCTGCATCACCTTATGTACTGAAACCGCCCAATCAAACTCAGTTCGACAAATATGCCAATGATCTCAAGCGCGAAGTCGAAAAACGCGAAGGCAGAAAAATCAGCAGTCAAGAAGCGGCAATGAGAATCCGCAGGCAGATACTGCGCTGGGTGGATAAAGGTTCCCAAGACGGCTATACCGACCAAACGGTTATTTCCACAATCGGCATGAAAGGCGAAGACAAAGCCTTGGGTTATACTTGGGACTACCGCAACTACGGCGCAAGAAATCCGCAAGCCTACAACGATCCGAAGCTGTTTGAGGAATACCGCCGACAGGACAAACCCGAATACCGCAACCTGACCTGGTTGCACAGCGGGACGAAAGACACCAAAATCAGGCAGGAAGAGCGGAAAAACGAAGAGCTTGCGCTGAACGTTGCCGACTGGCTGATGAGCTTTGTCAACCCCAATCCGAGGATAAAAGCCCCGATTATTGTGGGCGTTGGCAACCTGAAAAACATCAAGCCGACCGTTACCGGCAGCGATCCCTTATTGGCAGGGGGCGGGAATATCCGTATTCCTGCAAATGGCAATGTTGCGAAGGGGGACAGGATTCCGGATACGGCATTGGCGTCGAAGAGTCATCAAAAGAATGATTTTGGTACGTCTAAAGGACAGGGGGCAGGGTCTTCTATACCTGTCCCTCAAGCTATCTCAATAAAAATTAAAAATCCAGATAAAACGATTAGTGAAACTACTTATAAATCTAATCCTAAACATACTCCTGGTCAGTTAGGGTTTAAGTTTGATGCTGGTATTGAGCCAAAGAATTCAGTTCAATTAATTGAAAGTTCAGTACAAATTGGTAAACAGCGATTTGCAATTGATGATAAAGGACATATTCATCGTTATATGGGGGCGATAGGAAAAATGAACCTTGGCATTGGGCTGGTTCTACATCCGATAAGAAGAATCCCTTGTCCTTAACAAGTCAACAAAAAGCAGGAATTAAAAAAGCATACCCCGAGCAATAAAAGAATAAGTTATTAAAATAAGGATTTATATGAATATTATTATGGATTCAACAAGAAAATTTGGGATTTTATGGGAAAAAAACTCTGAATGTAATGGTTTTATTTATGGAAAAATTCAGATAATAATAGGAGAGAATATATATCCTAAGATATGCCCATATGGATATTTTACACTAAATACAGTTTTTAATAGTTTGAAATCATCCTTTGAAGAGAAGTATTATGCAGGTGGAAACAATGGTTTAGATTTTGGAGAGCAAATATTTGATATAGATAAATATAATTCTCTGGAATTATGTAATATATTTTCTATTGATACTGCATATATGAGTGGAGGGAGTAATTGTGAAATAGATTGTTTAGTATTAGAAATGGGATATGCTGGTGAGGAAGAGAGACTTTTTTATAGTTTTGATAATGGGAAAAACTTTAAAGAAATCAGGTATAAGAAAGGTACAGTTGAATCTGTTATTTTTCAATTGAATCTATAATATATTTTAGCAAACTATAGCCTTCACGAATTCTTCGCGTTTTTTGCAGGTGTCCACAATCTGAAAAACATAAAGTTGACTGTTACCGGCAGCAATCCTTTACTGGTTGGTGCTGATAACAACAGGAATTTGTATCACTGGGCAGGAACCTTAAACAGGAATAGAATTGATAAACTTAATATCCAACTGCGTAGGAAATTGGGTATTCCTGGAAAATAAATTTTATTCAAGGAGTGTTCTAAATGATTTTTGGGGATCCATATAAATTTGCAATTTGGATTGAGGAGATAGATGAATGGAGTTCAGAAAATTTTTCCGAAGGGATTTTTACATTTTTTGTGAATGGAGACATGATTCCTCAAGAACTACCAAATACGTCTACTTTTTTACCAAATTCTTTGCGTAGCATACAACAGTTTATTTCAATAAATGATAATCTAGAGTGTCCTAATTTATTTAACTTAGACTATTGTAATGCATATATCTTTTTGAACGATGCTGTTCATTATCGTAATATGAAATTATCAGAAGAAGAATCTTATTTATATTGGAAATACTGTATAACAGAATATATTGATAACCCTGAAGAAAAAGATAATATTTGGTATTTGTCCGATAAGTATAATGAAAAATTGTTATATTTAAATAATAATATTATTAAGGAATCAGTGTTTAAAAAAGGATATATAAAAAATATTATGGAAAAAATAATTATTAAATATGATTATATTTTAAATGATAATTAATGAAATTTATCTCACATAAAATCTATGTTTAAGGATGCATTAAACATGTGTTCTTTAATATTTTCTAGAGCTGTTAGGACTATAAAGCCAACAGAAGGTTTGAGCCAAGAGGCTGTCTGAAACAACAAATACGGTTTCAGACGACCTTTCTTTCAACAAGCCACCACAGCAATCAGACAAAAGCGACCCGCCGCCACACCCATGTCGGCAGCACGGCCGGCAAAACGATTATCCGAAGCGGCGGGGATACCACCCTCAAAGGTGCGCAGCTCATCGGCAAAGGCGTACAGGCAGATACGCGTAACCTGCATATAGAAAGTGTACAAGATAGCGAAACCTATCAGGGCAAACAACAAAACGCCGGTGCCCAAGTGACCGTAGGCTACGGATTCAGTGCAAGCGGCAGTTACAGCCAAAGCAAAATCAACGCCGAACACCGAAGCATCAGCGCACAAAGCGGTATTTCCGCCGGAGAAGACGGCTATCAAATCAAGGTCGGAAACCACACCGACCTCAAAGGCGGCATCATCACGTCTAGCCAAAGCGCAGAAGACAAAGGCAAAAACCGCTTTCAGACGGCCACCCTCACCCATAGCAACATTCAAAACCACAGCCGCTACGAAGGCGAAAGTTTCGGCTTAGGTGCCAGCGTTGCCGTAAGCGGCAAAACGCTGGGGCAGGGCGCACAAAATAAACCTCAAGACAAACACCTGACAAGCGTAGCGGATAAAAACAGCGCAAGTTCATCAGTGGGTTATGGCAGCGACAGTCAAAGCAGCATCACGAAAAGCGGCATCAACACCCAAAACATTCAAATCACAGACGAAGCCGCACAAATCCGGCTGACAGGCAAAACAGCGGCACAAACCAAAGCTGAAATTGATACAAACGTAACCACAGACACCGCCGAACGACATTCAGGAAAACGATCAGACCAAATTCATCTGCCAGCAAAAATGGAATGCCGATATATTCTAAAGTAAGTAGAAGAGAAATATTTGATTTGTATGAAAAATATTCAGGTCAGAGGCTTGATTTTAGGAATATTCCGAATAAAGGGCAATTATCTTCTACGACTATTACATCAGGACCTTGGAAAGGAACGACCATCATTTTAAGAAATTTTTCAACTAGCCGAGAACAAACTGGAGCAAAATGGACAATTGAGTTTAGGAATCAACCTGCTTCAGTACGTGGGCAAAGATTAGAGTTAAAATTTAGATAAAGGTTACGTTATGAATGCGAAGATAAAATATAATCTTTTAGAATATTGTGAATATTTAGGTGGTATTTTTGGTGTTTATAAAAATTATTTAAATATGGATATCAAAGATCCAAATTTAAAAATTAAATTTTTTGATTTTTTGGAAGAACTTTTATCAGATGGTGTTATTGAATTATGCGATTATCGTGAAAATCCTCCAAAAATATTAACTGGTTCGCCAAAAACACAGGTAGATGAATTAAGAAGAATTTGGCCAGATATGGAAGAGATGTTGCTATATTTTCCAGATAATCCTTGGTTTTATGTAGAGCATTTTTGGTGGAGAGCAACTTGCCCTATTGAACTGACACAATTGCCTAAAATAGAAATTTACGAAGAACAAATGAAACAAGCTTAAAGCCAGCGTAACCAGCCTGTATGACAAGGTGCAGGCGAACAATCCAATATCAACATCACGGGCTCAGATGTTTCAGGTAAAGCAGGAACCGGCCTGATTGCCGATAAGCAAATCCATCTGCAATCCGCCGAACAAAGCAACACCGAATGCAGCCAAAACAAATCAGCAGGCTGGAACGCAGGTGCTGCCGTATCATTCGGACAAGGGGGCTGGTCATTAGGCTTTACCGCAGGCGGCAATGTCGGCAAAGGCTACGGCAATGGCGATAGTGTAACCCAGCGCCATAGCCATATTGGCGACAAAGGCAGCCAAACCCTTATCCAAAGCGGCACCACCACCATCAAAGGTGCGCAGCTCATCGGCAAAGGCATACAGGCAGATACGCGTGACCTGCATATAGAAAGTGTACAAGATACTGAAACCTATCAGAGCAAACAGCAAAACGGCAACGTCCAAGTTACCGTCGGTTACGGATTCAGTGCAAGCGGCAGTTACAGCCAAAGCAAAGTCAAAGCAGACCATGCCTCCGTAACCGAGTAAAGTGGTATTTATGCCGGAGAAGACGGCTATCAAATCAAAGTCAGAGACAACACAGACCTCAAGGGCGGCATCATCACCTCCGGCAAGAGTGCCGAAGACAAAGGAAAAAACCTTTTTCAGACGGCCACCCTCACCCATGGCGACATCAAAAACCACAGCCAATACAAAGGTGAAAGTTTTGGATTGGGTGCCAGCGTTGCCGTAAGCGACAAAACGCTGGGGCAGAGCGCACAAAATAAGCCTCAAGACAAACACCTGACAAGCGTAGCCGATAAAAATGGCGCAAGTTCGTCAGTAGGTTACGGCAGCGATGGAGACAGTCAAAGCAGCATCACAAAAAGCGGCATCAACACCCGCAACATCATCCTCACCGATGAGGCAGGACAGCTCGCCAAAACAGGCTACGGCACAGACAAAGCCGCGCAACTGGCGTACACCGACATCCGCACCGAGGATGCCGGCCAACAATCAGGCAGCCTGAAAAACCGATTTGATGCGGACAAAGTGCAAAGCGAGCTGGATTTGCAGCGCAATGTCTCACAACAATTTGCCCCCGTTGCCGTTCAAACTGTTGCATGGACAGCAGATAAACTGGGCAATATACAGAACTACGAGCGCGTTCAAATCGCCAAAGCAAATTTACAAGAGCAATTAAAAGACGCGCAAAACCCTGAGCAAATTGCCCAACTGCAACAACAAATCGTCCTTGCAGACCAATACCTATCCGACCATCAAACAGAGTACAACACATGGAAGGAAGGCGGATTAGGGCGAGCTGCGCTCCACGCAGGGGTAGGAGCACTCTTAACAGGTGATGCACAAGGCGCAGTAGGAGCAGGCACCTCATCGCTAGCAGCACCCTATTTAAACCAAGTAGGCGATAAATTTGGTGGCGCAGCGATTGGTGCGCTGACGGGTGGAAGCACGGGTGCGGCGGTTGCGGGGGCGAATGCGGATTGGTTTAATCGCCAGTTGCATCCTGATGAAGTGAAGTGGTTACACAGTAAAGATACGCTACAAAAATATATTAACTATTTAAAAAATAAGGGTATAAATTTAACCACCCAAGAAGCACAGCTCCAATTAGATCGCGCAGCTGCCGCGATGGTGGACAGCGAATGGGCAATACTGCATGGACGCAATGAACTTGCAGAACAGTTTTTATCTCAAAACACATCTAGATTTCATTATCTAGATAATTTTGGTGCAAGTCATCAATTCTTTACAGCTACTAATCGTGAATATTTAGATCAAGACCGAAATTTAAAAACATTATTTAGTACCTATACCGATAAAAACAAAAACGAAATAAATAAATTCTTGCATAGTATTCAGATTGAAAACCGTAATGCCTCAATGGATTTTAAAAGAGGAATGGAACAAGGCTATAAAGATAGCAGTAACGATGCACATAATGATCCAAAGATAATTGGGAAAGGCATAATTTCCTTGCCGAGATACGTCTATGATTCGTCTGCCAGTGATGAAGTGGGCCCACTAGACGATCAACAAATGGAGACTAACCGTATAGCCCTGCTACGTTTACAAGGGAGAGATTTTGAAGCAGGTAGAATATATGAATACAACCATGCAACCCAACAACGGTTAATGTGGTATCAATTGCCAGTAATGGAGCTAGCAGGACGTATCCCTAGTAAATTGGCTAACAAATATAAACTGTACCGCGCAGGTAAGTTATCTGCTACACAACTGGCAGCAGAAATAAAAAAACAAGCACCAATTGCTCCAAATGGAAAAGCATTTGATTTTACCAGTGGAACATTGATACCTAATCAAACCGTTAAGCTCACACAGGCACAGAATCTGTCCAATGGAACAACCCTGCCGGCAGGGACAATTGCACGACTAACAGGCAAGGGAGTGGAGGCAACTTTGCCCAATGGTAAAAATGTTAGTTATGCAGGGGTGACTGAACAAAGGGCGTTGCCTGCACCTCGTAAGTCTGATGTAAGCAAAAATACTGATAATAATAAAGTAGTTGATAATGGTAGGAAATCTAATTTTAATAAAACGCCTGATGATACAGATAAAGTATCTAATAACGCGGATAAACCTGAAAAACCTAAACGCGATCTTAATGAAATCAAAAAGCAGTACGAAAATGAAATTTCTGATATTGAAGGAATTGCAAATTACACAGGCAGAGAGGCTGAAAGTCGAGGAGGCTTAAAAGGTGCACTTGAGGAATATGCAAGAACTGGTAAGGAAGTGGGTGTTAAACATCCGTCAAACCATATCCAAAAGACAGAAAATCTTTTAAAAAAAGCAAAAAAATTAGAAAGGAAAATTAAAAACTCAACATTAAGCGATAACGATAAGCAAGCGTTATTAAATAGAATAAATCAATTCCGACAAAACATTGAGCCAGCTTTGAATGATGCAATCAGGAGGAGAGATAGCAAGTGATCACAATGAATGATATTGAAGAAATGACCAGCTACATTGCCGAGCTTATATTCGTTTTTCCTTATGATATTGAAATTGATAGAGAAAAAATTGTTGAATATAACAGGTTTAAATATGCCGAATTTCAAAAAACCAGTTCTTTTGGGGAACATCCTTATGAGGATTTAGATTTAACATTAACCGATTATTATTGGATCTGTTCTATTAATAACATAATAAGTAAGAATGATTTTTTTACTCTAGTAAAAATTATGATTGTCGAATATGAAAGCGAATCTTTTGTTTCCATGCTTTCGGATGAATCGCAATATTTTTCAATTAAATCATGTAATGAGGCATTTGATTTTTTGTATGGTTTATTTCCATTATGCAAAAGTGATAATGCACGTTCTAATTTAAGAGTATATTTAGAATGGATTTTTGAAGATGGATTTAAATGGAGCGATGGTATATTTAGGATAGATATGTTGAATGAAAAAAACAAATCTTTGTTTTTGGGGCTGACGTAGATTAGTAGTATGGAAATTTTTGTCGCGTAGGAATATGCCGCCCAGACTTGCAAGCAACGCTTCCATCAGGTAAAAGAGTGTATATTGAATACGATCGAAGCACTTCATCGCGCGGAATGCCACATGCAGATCGAATATTCAGTAATGATAAAGATGCTATTGTTATTTTAAGGACGTTAGATTGATTATGAATAACCCACAGTTTTTTTTACAAGATCATAAACCCCATACCACCCGTTTGAGCTTTTTAAAAATACCATTTAATGAAATGGTGTTACATTTTGAGCAAAGATTGCAAGAGCTTGGTCTAATATGGGAGTGGACAGTACATCATCAAAAAGTATCTGATGAATTAAGTTTGTCAGATAAAATTAAAATGTTGGAACCTTTTGCGCAAAGATACCCCAATAAATATATTATTTTAGAGACTGCTTCTGAATGGTGCTTATATATGGAAAATGGATATCGTGGTACAGACGTATTTAGCCAACCTAGTTATCTATCCAAAACTTTGGGAGTTCAGAATATCAGCTTATATCTTTCTCCAGATTTTAAGAAAGATGAATTTGGTGCGGTAATGTTTCATTGGCGAAATGGTGCAAATAAAATTTCAGAATATGCAGTAGAAAGTAGAACAATTATGGTGCATAAAGAAACCAGTAAAACAACTTTTGAACAAAGCGGAAAACCTTTTGAATTTGAGAACTTAGCTAGTTATGAAAAAAGAATCAAAAAGGAGCGATTAACGGTTGATATGGTTGCTGAATATTGCAAACATTTTAATATTGATTTGTTTAACTTGGATTTTTATAAAGGACGTGCAGCATTATTTACAACCCATAAAAAATAGGTGCTTTAAAAACACATTTAGGCAGCTTGAAAAACCTTAATTTATGCTTTCAGGCTGCCTATGGTGATTTTTTGAGAAATTTAGACAAATCCCGATTTCGCACTTTCAACATATCTTTCTTATCATCATAAGTCAGTCGGTAATCGGGCAAATCATTACTGGCTACCAACTCCTTAATCGCCTGCCTAAAACGGCGCAGCGTTGCCATGCTGCCCGATTTTCTATGCAGTATTTCCAGAGAAATGTGCCATTCATTTTGCTTCCCGCAATGTTTGGCACATAGCTCATAAATGCGTCTATCCAGCAGTTTACGCAGCCTGAAATAATCTGCCGATATGGTTTTAACCTGTGCCGAACAAACCACCTACCGCCACAGCCATGTCGGCAGCGCAGGCAGTCCCACCGTTATTGTGAGCGGTGGCGACACCAACATCAAAGGCGCACAAGTAACAGGCAAAGGCATCACCGTACGCGCCACCAACTTCAATATAGAAAGCCTACAAGACACCGCCGACTACCGCAGCCGCCAACAAAACATCAGCGCCCAAGTAACCGTAGGCTATGGCGCATCCGCCTCAGGCGATTACAGCCAAAGCAAAATCAACGCCGAACACCGCAGCGTGAGCGAACAAAGCGGATTGTTTGCGGGTGATGATGGCTTTGATGTGCAAGTAGGCGGGCACACCCGGCTAACAGGCGGCATCATCACGTCTGGCCAAAGCGCAGAAGACGAAGGCAAAAACCGCTTTCAGACGGCCACCCTCACCCATAGCGACATTCAAAACTACAGCCGATACGAAGGCGAAAGTTTTGGATTGGGTGCCAACGTTGCCGTAAGCGGCAAAACACTGGGGCAGAGCGCACAAAATAAGCCTCAAGACAAACACCTGACAAGCGTAGCCGATAAAAACGGCGCAAGTTCATCAGTAGGCTACGGCAGCGACGGAGACAGCAAAAACAGCACCACCCGCAGCGGCATCAACACCCGCAACATACACATCACCGACAAAGCGGGACAACTTGCCCGAACAGGCAGGACTACCAAAGAAACCGAAGCGCGTATCTACACCGGCATCGACACCGAAACTGCGGATCAACACTCAGGCCGTCTGAAAAACAGCTTCGACAAAGACGCGGTGGCCAAAGAAATCAACCTGCAAAGGGAAGTAACACAGGAGTTCGGCAAAAACGCCGCCCAAACCACAGCAGCCGTTTCCGACAAACTCGGCAATACCCAAAGTTACGAACGGTATCAGGCAGCCAAAACCCTGCTGGAGGCCAAACTGCAAAATACGGACAGCGAAGCCGAAAAAGCCGCTATCCGCACATCCCTCGGTCAAGTAAACGCCTACCTTGCCGAAAACCAAAGCCGCTACGACACCTGGAAAGAAGGCGGCATAGGCAGGAGTATCCTGCACGGAGCGGCAGGCGGACTGACGACGGGCAACCTCGGCGGCATACTGGCCGGCGGCGGCACTTCCCTTGCCGCACCGTATTTGGACAAAGCGGCGGAAAACCTCGGCCCGGCGGGCAAAGCGGCGGTCAACGCACTGGGCGGGGCGGCAATCGGCTATGCGGCGGGCGGAAATATCGGTACGGCGGCAGTAGGGGCGAATATCGATTGGAACAATAGGCAGCTGCATCCGAAAGAAACACAAATCCTTAACAAACTGTCAAAAGGTAAATCGGCTGAAGAACAGTACCGCCTAAAAGCCGCTGCATGTGCATTAACCCAGTGCGCGGAAGGCGTACCTGACTTCGACCCTCTTTATAAGGGACTGAAAAACCTCCAAGATGCCGGTAAACAGTTTGTGGCGGAAAAAAATATATTGATGCGGACGGGTGCATTTGAATATGGAAACTGGAATAGACTGAACGATATACGCAGCAGTTACGACCGGGCTGCCACCAAAATTAAGGGGGCGGGCAATATGGGATTGGGTGCAACGACTGTTGTCGGTTCGGGTGCTGCAGGCGTAGGTCTGTGCAGTACCGGGCTTGGCTGTGTTGGCGGTGGACTTATTGCGGCGACAGGTATGACCGGTGGTTATACGCAGGCCTCAGAAGGAAGCCGGCAATTGTTTGAAACCTATCAGTCCGATTTTGGTAAAAAAGTTGTCCTATCTTTGGGTACACCAATAGAATACGAATCGCCGTTAGTATCTGATGCGAAAAATCTAGCTATATGGGGATTGGAAACGCTGATTACACGCAAATTGGGAAAGATTACCAATCCGAGCACACCAGAAAATCCACGTATCAAACAGATTAACGATCTTAGTCAAGAGGTCTCGTTCAAAAGCAGCGTTCTTATAAACAATCAGAAAGTCGAATTAACGCAGCAGCAAGTATTGTCCAATGGAAAAATATTACCTGTAGGAACAATTGCGAAATTAGATAAGAACGGTGTAGTAGCAACTTTTCCGGATGGAAAAACTGTTAGATATGCCGGAGTAACCGAACAAAAAGCGTTGCCTAAGCCCGATAGCTCTGTACCGAAGATAAGACCTAATGGTACAGTAGAGCTGTTTACAGACAGCAAAGGGGTACAAATACCTGGAGCAGTAGGAGTTAGCCCATCAGATCCGATGGCTGTTGCAAGAGATGCACGCTTTATGCCCAATATACCGACAGGCAGTCAGGCGAGAGTTATCGCAAATAATCCTTATATCCCTAAACCAGCAGGGAAATTTACAATAATGGATTATCTTCCTGAAGCAGCACGTATTACAAAAAAGGGGGGAGAAATTGTGATTAATGGCACAGTAACCAATAAATATCTAAGAGGAATTCCAAATGAAACAGAACTGGCCCGAATGGGATTAAGGTTAAAATATAATGGTCCGTTAAAGGAGGAGTTTAAACAACTGAAATTTCAGAAGAGTGATGGAAGCGACTTGAACTCAACAGTCCTTAAAACCATTGTTTTTGAAAAGGTAAAATAATATGACAACTTATACTATTCCAAGAAAAGATTATCAATTTCTGTATATATATGAGGGCACTCTATTAAACTATACTTTGAAAAACGATGAATTTCATATTATCGTCAATTGTGTGGATTATCCGGACTTTCCTCAAGAGATCCCTATGCCCAATTATTCAGACTGGGTAAAAATTAAATTCAAGCAGTTCAGCTATCTAAAATTTAGATATGAATACGCTACGAAGAACCAAGATAAAAAGATCAAAAATGTATTGGAGCTTGGCAAATTAAAGCAGGATGATGAAATCTGGGATTATGGAGGTACGCTGGAATTGATAGGCGGTAGGTATGATCTTCCGACCGGTTTTATCATAGATATAGTTTGCCGGGAAATAGAGTTAGAATTCTTAGATCAGGAGAGTTTCAGAGCCGTAGCTTTCATGCTACGCAAGCAGACTTTTGAAGGTAAAATAATATGACAACTTATACTATTCCAAGAAAATATTATCAATCTCTGCATATAATTGAAGGGTCTCTATTAAACTATACTTTGAAAAATGATGAATTCCATATCATCGTTAAGGATGTGGATTATCCGGACTTTCCTCAAGAGATTCCTACACCAAATTACACAGACTGGGTAAAAATTAAATTCAAGCAGTTCAGCTATCTGAAATTTATCTATGGATACGCTACGGAGAACCAAGATATAAATATCGATAATACCTTGGAGCTTGGAGAATTAAAGCAGGATGATGAAATCTGGGATTATGGAGGTACGCTGGAATTGATAGGCGGTAGGTATGATCTTCCGACCGGTTTTAGCATAGATATAGTTTGCCGGGAAATAGAGTTAGAATTCTTAGATCAGGAGAGTTTCAATTAAACGAGCCGTAGCTTGTCATTCTGCGCAAGCAACTTTTCGGAAGCTCTTGACAAGACTGGTTGGGCATATGTGCTTTATCACTTAATATTACTTGACAAAAGGATGTGTGCAGAACGCACGCATGCGGTTCTCAGGGTTTGAGCTAAGAGGCCGTCTGAAACAATAACTACGGTTTCAGACGGCCTTTCTTTCAACAAGCCGCCACAGCAATCAGACAAAAGCAGTCCACCGCCACACCCATGTCGGCAGCACGGCTAGCAAAACCATTATCCGAAGCGGTGTAGACACAACTCTAAGACGGCAAATTTTGAACATCATAGCCTTTCGGGTATGACATTAGGGGCCGACATGATCAAACAGCGCGAAATCCATCTGGCCATACCCGCACAAACTAATAAGGAGCAAAGATTGCAGTTGCAACGTGTGGTAGAGTATGGCAAAAATCGAAACATTACAGTCAAAATTACGGAGATCAAATAATGATTTTTAAACAGGATCAAAATTATTGGGCAGTTTTTTATGCTAATGAAGAAGCTCTGATTGTTCAAACATGTTCAGGTTTGGGGTTAACGGCAATAGACCACCTATATCCCCCCCATATCCTGCCATTGGATACCGACAATGAAACTTTAGGCACGACGGTCTTGCAAGCGTTGGCGAACAGCAGGACGTTAGACAACGAAGCTGAACGTATTGATTTTTTAAAACAGGAAAGTTTTAAACCACGTTATGAGGATTGGGTTGCCAACCTATGCGGGAACTTGGGCTATAAAACCAGACGCGCCCTATTTAAAAACATGATGAGCGTGGATATTTGGCTGCACAACGGCTGCCTGAAAATCAGCCCGAGCCGCCATGTCAAGCTGGAAGCGTGGGATGCCATTGATGCAGACGATGTAATTTTATCATTGGATAACAGTCCTGAAGAAATCGGAGCAGGTTTAAGGTTGGCATTGAGCCGCTGCCGATAATATTACAAAAGGTCGTCTGAAAGCCGGAAACTTTTTTCAGACGATCTTTTTTATCACACTCAAGGCCAGCGTGCGTACCGCACACACCTTACCTGCATAGGTTTAATGCGGGCTACGGCTTGCTTGGAAGGATACGTGAATTAAAATTTAAAAAAGTTGACTTTCCCGTTCCTAATACTAATTGGAAAAATTCTATTGATGTCTTGAATGAATCAGGTAATGTTAATAGACCTCGTATAGGAGTAAATAAAAATGGCAATTTGGAATTATCGGTACTACCTTATCCCATCAGCTGCTATCAGAAATAAATTTAATGCAAATAAAGATATCATACTTGATGAGTATCGATCTAATGGTTTTCAGAATTTTAATGAGAATAAAAGTTTTGAAAATTACTTTATTGATAATGATGTTATATTATTATCAATAATAAATGAAGCAAAAAAACAGCTTAAATTGAAAGAGTCTTGGGATAAAGACGCAATCATGTTTTGTGATAATTTTGGTAATAGTCTTACCGTTTGGCCAGATGATATAGAGTGTGAACTTGATTTAAGATTTGATTATACTAAATTTATTCAGAAAACCATTGATTGGGCAATAAAATATAATTGTCTACTTGTAATCCAAAAAACAGGAAATGTAGTTTCCCCTAATATAAATAATCTAATTTATGAAATAAAAGCATATTTGGAAAGCAAGCCGTGGCCCATATGAAACCTAAACTCAACAAGTAGGATGTGTGCGGAACGCACGTATGCGGTTCTCACGGTTTGAGCCAAGAGGCCGTCTGAAAACAGAAAAACCGTTTCAGACGGCCTTTATTTAATGTGCCGATCTTGCGCGGGCTATAAAGCGCAGTTGTCCAAAAAGGTATATTAATAGGCAAATACAAAAAGGAGGCGAAGTCAATTTTACTACCTTCAAACATTTTCAATTTGGAGTATTGCCATGATAATTAATTATCAAGAAGCAAAGAAAATCGCAGTATCTTTTTTCAGTCAAATAGAGCAAGAAATGGGAATTTCATTGTCAATAGTTGAATCCCATGTACGAGAAAATGATGATGGGTGGTTTTTCCCATATGGGGGAAATAAGGAAGAGGGGTATTTTGCAAAGGTCTCTATCAGCCTTAACAATCACTATTAAAATGCGCGCCAATATTTTGCCTTCTAGCGTATGCGGCTTGGGCGACGGCGAGGCTGCATTCGAGTAGGTTGCGGTTTTCGTATTCGGACGCGGTGTATGGCTCGGCTTGGTTTTGCTTCCAAAGCCGAAGTTGGGCGATAGCATGGCGCAGGTCGGTATCGTTGCGTATGATGCCCAGATGGCGTTGGTTGAAAGCTTGCAGGGTGGGGCGGCTGAATGCGTTTTGGAGGCCTTCTGAAAAGATGTCTGTTTCGGCGGAGAGGCTTTCAGACGGCTTTTGGAATGGTTCGGTTTGGAACGCTTGTCCGTCCGCGATGGTTTGGGCGGCAAGCCTGGCTGTCACGACGCATTCGAGCAGGGAGTTGCTGGCGAGGCGGTTGGCTCCGTGCAGTCCGGTACAGGCGGTTTCGCCTAAGGCGTAGAGCTGCGGCAGGGAGGTTCTGCCGCTGGGGTCGGTTTGGATGCCGCCGCAGGTGTAGTGCTGCACGGGGCGGACGGGGATAGCTTGGCGCGTGATGTCCAGGCCGCATTGGGACAGGCAGTGCCGATGGATGGACGGGAAATGCTGACGGACGAACTCTGCGGGTTGATGGCTGATATCGAGTGAGACGAAGTCTTGCGTTTGTTTGACGATTTCGGCAGCGATGGCGCGGGCAACGATGTCGCGCGGCGCGAGTTCAGCGCGGCGGTCGTAATGCGGCATAAACCGTTCGCCCGATTGGTTGGTCAGAATGCCGCCTTCGCCGCGCACGGCTTCGGAAATCAGGAAGGTGCGTCCGTTTTCAGACGACCTTGCCAAACCTGTGGGGTGGAATTGGATAAATTCGAGGTTTTCAACTGCGCAGCCTGCGCGTATCGCCATGGCGATGGCGTCGCCCGTGCATTCGGGCGGTGTAGTGGTGGTGGCGTAAATCTGCCCGAGGCCGCCGCCTGCGAGTACGGTATGACGGGCGCGGATGCGGTAGATTTCTTGCGTTTGGCGGTTGAGGACGGTCAGTCCGCACGCCGCGCCTGATTCGGTTTGGATGTCCAACGCCATCTGCCGCTCGCAAACGCGGATGTTCGGGCGGCGGCGTATTTGGGCAATCAGGCTCTGCATGACGGCCTTGCCCGTGTAGTCGGCGACGTGGGCGATTCGGCGGCAGGTATGCCCGCCTTCGCGCGTCAGGTGCAGGTCGTTATGATTCCGGTCGAACGCCACGCCTTGCGCCAGCAGCCATTCGATTGCCGGTTTGCCCTGCGACAGGATGGTGCGGACGGCGGCTTCGTTGCACAAACCTGCTCCCGCTTCCAAAGTATCGGCAACATGTTTTTCGATATCGTCCTCTCCCGACCACGCCGCCGCAATCCCACCTTGGGCATGACGGCTGGCAGTGTCGTCCAGCCAGTTTTTGCACAAAATAACGATGCGGAACGACTCAGGCAGCGACAGGGCGAGCGTCAGTGCCGCCAGCCCGTTTCCGGCAATCAATACGTCGCAATTGGTTTGCATGGTGTTGTCCTTGTTTGAGAGGTCGTCTGAAACAGCAATATTGACGGCAAATCAGGCGGGGCCCATGCCGTTGAACACATCCCCGCGTTTGAGTCCTGCCGCGAAGTCGAGCATACGCTGCAAAGGCAGTTTGGCGGCTTCGCCCAGCTTTCTGTCCAACAGGATTTCGTTGTGTCCACTTGTCAGGGCGTGTTTGATGCCGCCCAGCGAATTCATCGCCATCCACGGGCAGAACGCGCAGCTTTTGCAGCTTCCGCCGTTGCCCGCCGTCGGTGCGGCAATAAATTCTTTGTCGGGCGCCTGCTTTTGCATTTCGTGCAGGATGCCTAAATCGGTTGCCACGATGAATTTTTTTTCAGGACGCGATACGGCGGCCTTGAGCAGTTTGCTGGTCGAGCCGACCACGTCGCCCAGTTCGATGACGCTTTGCGGCGATTCAGGATGAACCAGCACCACCGCGTCGGGATGCTCCGCCTTCAACGCCGCCAGTTCCTGCCCTTTGAATTCGTTATGGACGATGCACGAACCCTGCCACAACAGCATATCCGCGCCCGTTTCGCGGCGGATATAGTCGCCGAGGTGGCGGTCGGGCCCCCAAATCAGTTTCTCGCCGCGCGATTTCAGATACGACACGATTTCCAACGCCACCGAAGACGTTACCACCCAATCGGCACGCGCTTTCACGGCGGCGGAAGTGTTGGCGTACACTACCACCGTGCGGTCGGGGTGTTGGTCGCAAAACGCTGAAAACGCTTCTTCGGGACAACCCAAATCCAAAGAACATTCCGCTTCCAAATCAGGCATCAGCACCGTTTTTTCAGGGCAGAGGATTTTCGCGCTCTCGCCCATAAAGCGCACGCCAGCCACTACCAATGTACCGGCTTCGTGTTCTGCGCCGAAGCGTGCCATCTCCAACGAATCGCCCACGCATCCGCCCGTCTCCAAAGCCAAATCCTGAATCAGCGGATCAACATAATAATGCGCCACCAAGACCGCGTTTTTTTCCTTCAGCAAAGCCTTGATTTCGTCTTTCAGACGGCCTGCCGTCTCGCGGTCGGGTGTGTCGGCAACCTTCGCCCACGCCTGACGGATTTGGCAGGCGGAAGTCGGCGTCTGGATGAGTGGCATATCGTAATCGAACGAGCGGCGGGCGGCGGTTTGCATGATGTTTCCTTGTAGCTGGTTTTCAGACGGCATAAAGGTTTGCCGTTTATATTTTGAAATAGTTTTATATTATGCTCAAATTGAGTATAATATGCAAGGTCGTCTGAAAACCGCTTTGGTTTACAATAAGGTTTTCTCTTGAATGAAAGCCACGCATGGATGCCTATCCTGAAACAGCGGTCAATCCGCAAAGTATCGTCGAGCTTGTTCCTGTACTAATCGCCATTACAAACGGCAGCTTGAGGGTTTTGACAGTTGCCCAGGGAGAGCTATTACCCAATGGCTTGCTTGCACCGCTTCGCCACTCCCTGCAAGCAGGGGTCAGGATGTGGGTTGCCAAACAGACATCACAGCCTATGGGCTATGTAGAACAGCTTTACACGTTTGTGGATACGAGCCGCCAAAATGAACAAGGCCTGCCTGTCTTATACGTCAGCTATTTAGGACTGGTGCGCGAGGTGGCCGACAACATCCTGCATCCCGATGCGAAATGGCAGGACTGCTACTGCTATTTTCCGTGGGAAGATTTGCGTACCGAAGGCGGACAGCGCGATACCATTGTCAGCCGCCTGCGTATTTGGGCAAACTCGGCGGACACGGAGGAAGTCCGCCAAAAGCGGCTCAAGCGCATTCATTTGTGTTGGGGGGTCGAACCGGAAAACTGGTCGGAAGAATACGTTTTGCAACGCTATGAAATGTTGTATGAAAGCGGCCTGATAGCGGAAGCCGCCGAGCCGCAGGCAAACTTCGACTTCGCGCTCACGGGGCAGCCCATGCGCCACGACCACCGCCGCGTGCTGGCGACCGCCCTGTCCCGCCTGCGCGCCAAAATCAAATACCGCCCCGTGATTTTCGAACTGATGCCGCCCGAATTCACGCTGCTGCAACTGCAAAACAGCGTCGAAGCCATCAGCGGCAGATTGTTGCATAAGCAAAACTTCCGCCGCCAGATTCAGCAGCAAAACCTCATCGAGCCGTCGGATACCGGCGTATCAGGCAGTAAAGGCCGTCCCGCACAGCTTTACCGATTCCGCGACGATGTCCTGCCCGATCAGCTGATTTCTGATATCGGACTGCCGCTGGGTAGCCGTTAGCCCGTTTTCAGACGACCTATAGTGGATTAACAAAAATCAGGACAAGGCGACGAAGCCGCAGACAGTACAGATAGTACGGAACCGATTCACTTGGTGCTTGAACACCTTACCAGGAACTATGGAAGTTTTAAAAAAGATTGGCACCACAGGCAACTCAGCCACAGGCAAACTTTTTCCAGATTTACCTCGCACAAATAAGGGATGGACTGAAAAAACACAAGTGCAATTCAAGCTTGAAGGCCAAGGAAAACCACATGTGAATAAAGGAAAAGGGGTAGTCAATACAGGGCTGGGGAAATCTGGCGGTAAAGAAACTTTTGAGAAACAGATTATTTATTTTGAAAAAATTGGAGACGTAAAATGAGTTATTTGATTTTGGATGATGATATGTATTTAATCTATGATTTTAAAAAAGTCATGAAAAGAGAAAAAGAATTTATTGAAAAGACAAGATTATTATCATTAAATGACGAAAGTATCTTTGGCATCAAAAAAGACAAAGGCTTATTTGCATCAGAGGAATGGTGGAGTAATATTGATTCCGGACAGATTATCACCAGAAGCGTTTCCGGAGTAATATCGTCAATATATGAGGCAGGAATGGAAAGAAGAAACATACCGAATAGTTTTAGTTTTATAGATGGTGAAGGCATCGTAAGGAATGAAAGTATGTATATGATGAATAAATCCGACAGACATTTATTTTGTGAAGGGAAAAAAATTGCTATTTTTTACGCGTATGACGAATTAAAAATATCAAAACAAAGAAAAGGAGACGTAATTGATTTGGAAAACAACTATGTTGAGCAAGTCATTGAAATGGCAATTTCAAAATAATCAGATGACGCCGGAGAGAATTGTTCTCTTTGAGCTAAGGCGAGGCAACGCCGTACTGGTTTTTGTTAATCCACTATAAAATGAAGTTTTACCCCATCGGTGCAACATCCATCTTTTTCAACAAAGGAAACCCCATGTCGTCTGAAAACACCCTCTTCCCCCTGCCCGACACCCTGTTGCGCCCCATGGTGGAACAAGCCTTGAGCGAAGATTTGGGTAGGCGTAGCGACATTACGTCCGCCGCCGTTATCGCCCCCGATAAAACCGCCAAACTCTCCCTCGTCAGCCGCGAAGACGGCGTTATCGCCGGCATGGACTTGGCGCGCCTCGCCTTTCAGACGATGGATCCGTCCGTCCGCTTCCAAGCCGAAATCCGAGACGGACAAGCCGTCCGCGCAGGTCAGACGCTGGCCGCCGTCGAAGGCAACGCCCGCGCGCTGCTCGCCGCCGAACGCACCGCGCTCAACTACCTCACGCACTTAAGCGGCATCGCCACCGCTACCGCTCGCGCAGTAGCCGAAGTTGCCGGTTACAATGTGGACATCGTGTGCAGCCGCAAAACCATCCCCCTGCTGCGCGTCCTGCAAAAATACGCCGTCAGAGCAGGTGGGGGTGTGAACCACCGCATGGGCTTGGACGACGCCATCCTCATCAAAGACAACCATCTTGCCTATTGTGACAGCATCGCCCAAGCTGTGCAGCAGGCAAAACAGGCGGTCGGACCGTTGACCTGCGTGGAAATCGAAGTGGACACATTGGCGCAACTGGACGAAGCCATCGCGGCGGGCGCGGAACGGATTTTGCTGGACAACATGGACGATGAAACCTTGAAAGAAGCGGCAAACCGTTGCCACACACACACTATCTATTGCGAAGCATCGGGCGGCATCGGCTTCAACCGCCTGAAGCGTGTGGCACAAACCGGCGTGGACGGCATCGCCCTCGGCTATCTGACCCACAGCAGCCGTTCGTTGGAC
This sequence comes from Neisseria sp. P0001.S007, assembly GCF_051963655.1. Taxonomy (NCBI): domain Bacteria; kingdom Pseudomonadati; phylum Pseudomonadota; class Betaproteobacteria; order Neisseriales; family Neisseriaceae; genus Neisseria; species Neisseria sp. P0001.S007. The sequence continues at coordinate 472,775 of NZ_JBQCUB010000001.1, forward strand.
ATAGGGTTGGATTTCGTGGCTTAAATTTTGAGTTTGCTATAAAGCAAAGGCCGTCTGAAATATAGACGTTTCATTTTCAAACAGCTTTTTTAATTCCAAAGCAGAAGATATAAAAATTATGCAGGTTAGCTTCAACTTTCATATAACATGAAAGAGTAGGGCATAACTAAGCCATCATGTAAAAAGCCGTCTGAAATCCAATGTTCAGACGGCTTTTTACTCTCAAAATGATTAATTGGTCATTACCATTTTCCAGTTATCCCAATACGGATTGTCCTACCTGGTGCAGGCAGATAGGAGCGGCTCATCGGGTCGAGATAGTAGCGGTTGGTCAGGTCGCTGCCCACCAGCTCGGCAGTCAGGTTTTTGCCGATTTTGTAGCGCAGGTAGGCATCCCATACTGCAACAGGCTGCCAGCGCATATAGTCGGGGTCTGCCTGTTTTCCATTACCTGCTTGGTCGTAATATACCTGAAAAATCGCCCTGCGGTATTATTCAGCTTAATAATCAAGTAAGTCTTTCGCGGCTTATCGTATGTAGGAAAACTGCTACAATAATAACCATCAATAAACCATCCCTTGAATCTATTCAGTCTACCTGAAACTCAAAAAGCAGCATGCACATGGTTTTACAGAAACCCTGTAAACAGCAAAGCTATCTCTTTAGAAAACGCATAAGGAAAACAACATGAATCTAGCCATCACTGGCTCCAGCGGCAACATCGGCGGTATGGTCGCCCGTCATCTGAGCACACGCGGTCTGCCGCTTATTCTGCCGCTGCGCAACCCTGCCAAAGCGACCGATTTGCCGAACTGCGAGGTGCGACGGTTTGCCTATGGTGATTTAGAGCTTGCCAAGCAGGCTTTAAATGGGGTGGACGTGCTGTTTATAGTGTCCGCCGCCGAAAGTCCAATGCGCGAACAGGAGCATTTGACTTTGGTGCAGGCTGCTTCGGAAGCGGGCGTGAAGCGTATTGTCTATCTCTCTTTTGCTCAAGCGGCGTTGGACAGCACCTTCACGCTGGCGCGCACTCATGCGGTTACCGAAAATGCAATCCGGCAAACAAATATGCGCTACATCTTTCTGCGCGACACTTTTTACAGTGAGATGATGGCAACAATTGCTAATGCAGACGGCATCATCGCAGGCCCAGCCGACGACGGGCGCGTTGCTTGCGTTTCGCAGCGCGATGTCGCCCAAGCAACGGCAAACATCATCGCCGACATCGCTTGCGACAATCACCACTACGATAATCAGACCTACACACTGACCGGTTCCCAATCATTAAGTTTTGTTGAAATAGCCGCCGTCTTAACCGAAATCACCGGCAAACCGCACTGCTACCACAATGAAACTGTGGAAGAAGCCTTCGCCAGCCGCAAAGCTGAGTATCCTGACACGCCCGATTGGCAGATTGAAGCCTGGGTTTCTACCTACACTGCCATTGCCAAAGGCGAGCTTGCTACCGTTTCAGACGACCTGTCACAGTTGTTGGGACGTGAGCCGCTTAATTTTGAAGACGTAGTAAAGGCGCAATATGCAAAATAATCTTGTCCCATTTATCGAGTTTCGTGGCACAGGCAAGCATTATGACGGCAAATATGCTGTGCACGATTTGGATTTGACCATTTATCAGGGTGAATTTTTCGTGTTGGTGGGTGGCTCGGGTAGCGGCAAATCCACCACTTTACGCATGATTAACGCGCTAATTGAACCGACCGATGGCAACGTTTATCTGCACGGCAAACGGATTAAAGACTACGACATCCGCCAGCTCCGCCACCAAATTGGTTACGTATTGCAGCAAATCGCGCTTTTTCCCACCATGACCGTCGCGGAAAATATCGAACTCATGCCTGACGTACTGGGCTGGCCGAAAGCCGAACGCAAAACGCGTGTGAATGAATTATTGGAGTTGGTGGAACTTGACCCTGCGCACTACCGCGACCGCTATCCGCATGAACTTTCCGGCGGTGAACAGCAGCGCATCGGTATTTTGCGAGCCATTGCAGCCAAGCCCCAAGTTCTGCTGATGGACGAACCGTTTTCAGCACTTGACCCGCTGGTACGCACCGTACTGCAAGACCAAATTGCTATGATTCACCAAAAATTTGGCACCACTATCGTTTTCGTTACCCATGATATGCAGGAAGCCGCCAAACTCGCTTGCCGTATCGGTGTAATGCATAATGGCAAACTGGTACAAATCGGCACACCTGAAGAAATCAAAAAGCAGCCGGCAAATGATTATGTGCAATCGCTGTTTTCCACCGCCGATGCACCCGATGCCGAACGCATCATCCACCAATTCTTACGGTTGGATAAACAGGGACAGGAAGCTGTGAGAAGGGCAGTGTTATGATGGTGAAGGCCGTCTGAAACCTCTTTCAAGGCGCTAATACCTTGCTGTAAAGCAAACATAAACATCTATTATTCAACGTACTAAACATAAAATTTAAAACTATGTTCTCATCCCTAAACGTTACCCCAGCAGAACTCTGGCAAATGCTGCTTACGCATTTATGGCTTTCCGGCCTGGCTTTGCTTGCGGCAGTGGCGATTGCAGTGCCTGCGGCCGTGTTGTTTGCGCGCAGACAGCGGGCAGCGGAAGCGGTATTGCAGTTTACCAATATATTGCAAACCATTCCGTCTTTGGCGTTGCTGGGTTTGCTGATTCCGTTTGTCGGTATCGGTTCGCCGCCCGTCTTGATTGCGCTCACGCTATACGCGTTGTTGCCTATTTTTCAAAATACCTATTTGGGGCTGACCCAAATTGACCAATCGATTCAAGATGCGTACACCGCATTCGGACTATCGCGCTGGCAATCATTGTGGCGGATTGAACTGCCGATGGCTTTGCCTGCCATGATTTCGGGCATTCGCACGGCGGCAGTGCTGATTGTCGGCACGGCAACTCTGGCGGCGCTAATTGGCGCAGGCGGCTTGGGTAACCTGATTCTGCTCGGCATTGACCGCAACAACATGACAATGACGTTTACCGGCGCATTGCTCTCCGCGTTATTGGCTGTCGGTGTAAGCGGCATTATCGGGCTGTTGCAGAAATCACGACGCAAGTTGCCGATTATTCTTGCATTGGCGGTGGGCTTCGGCGCACTCGGTCTGTCTCAGATTTCATTTACACCTGCTACAAAAAACGTGGTGGTTGCCGGCAAAATGGGGAGTGAGCCGGATATTCTGATTAACATGTATAAATTATTGATTGAACGTGAGAATTCGAACGTGAAAGTCACAGTCAAACCTAATTTTGGCAAAACTACTTTCCTGTTTAGCGCACTGAATAGTGGCGAAATCGATATTTATCCTGAATTCACCGGCACAGTGCTGGAAGCCTTAGTACAAGTACCAACTGAACAGAAGAACCGCCATCTGTCGCCAGATGAAACCTATCAACGGGGCAAACAATTATTGGCGGAACAATATCAGCTAGAGTTTCTGCCACCAATGTCTTATCAGAACACTTACGCGTTGGCGGTCAAAGAAAGCTACGGTGCATCGCACCAACTGAAGACAATCAGCGACTTGAAGCAGGTAGCGCCCAATATCCGAGCAGGTTTCTCACTGGAATTTATCGACCGAGCGGATGGCTATAAAGGCATGCAGGCAGCCGGTATCACGCTAAAACATATTGTTAGCTTGGAACCTGCCTTACGCTATACGGCATTGTTGAATGACAAAATCGACCTAGTGGAAGCCTTTTCCACCGATGCAGAATTGAAACAATATCAATTGCGCCTACTGAAAGATGATATTTCCCTGTTTCCTGCTTATCAGGGTGCGCCATTGATGAAAGCAGAATTTGCTGAAAAAAATCCTCAAATTGTGACCGCACTTAACCGACTGGCGGGAAAAATTAGCGAAGAGGAAATGAGCGAGATGAACTACCGCGTGAAAGTGCAAGGCGAAAGCGCGGAAAACGTAGCGCGGGATTATTTGGAGAAAAATGGGTTGTTAGGAAAGTAAAATTGGCAGTAGGTTACCTGAAAGCATCAGATTCTTAGGGAGGTATTATGAAAGCCGTAAAAATCTATCAAGCCGGCGGTCCAGAGCAACTGATTTATCAAGACGTGCCAACACCTGATATCAAAGAAAGTTGGTCACTGGTAAAAATCAAAGGCTTCGGCATCAACCATTCCGAGATTTTCACGCGTGAAGGCAAATCGCTGTCTGTCCAGTTTCCGCGTATCTTGGGCATTGAATGTGTAGGCGAAGTGGCGCAAAGTTCCACACCCGCGCTGGCGGTCGGACAAAAGGTCGTCTCTATTATGGGCGAAATGGGGCGCGCCTTTGACGGCAGTTACGCCGAATATGTGCTGCTGCCCAACGAGCAAATTTACCCCGTTTATACCGACTTGGATTGGACAACCCTTGCCGCAATTCCCGAAACCTACTACACCGCGTTCGGCTCATTACAACAGCTTCGTATCGCGCCGCAAGATCGTGTGCTGGTGCGTGGTGCAGGCAGTGGCGTGGGCGTAGCCTTTGCACAGTTGCTTAAAGCGCAGTTTCCGCATGTCGTACTGCACGGTTCAACGCGTAATCCTGCCAAAGCTACCCGTTTGCAGGCGGTTGGATTTGACGAAGTGATTACTGAAGCCGATGGCAAAATACAAACTGACCAAAGCTATGACAAAATTCTGGAATTGGTCGGGCCGGCAACTTTGCGTGATTCTTTCTCCCACATCAACGAACACGGCATCGTCTGCAATACAGGGCAGCTTGGTAACATATGGTACGTGAACAATTTTGATCCGATTATTGAACTCAAAAACAACAGCTATCTTACCGCCTTTTATTCGGGCAATGTCTCGCAAGCCAAGCTGGATGCGATGTTTGACTATATCCGGCAATTTAATGTGAAAATCTTAATTGAACGCGTGTTTACATTGGAACAAGTTCCCGAAGCCCACCGTTTTTTGCAAAGCGCGGACGGGTTTGGGAAAGAGGTGGTAGTCAATGAATAGGGCTATCTAAAATTCTATAAAAGAAATTTAATCATGCTTTGGAATAAAACTGTGATCTGAATTGGTTTCATGGATATTGATAAAGAGAAGGCCGTCTGAAATTCTTCAGATGGCCTTTTATATTTGAATTCTGTAAGTGATTGTACAACTAGAAGAAACAGGACTTAGCAGGCTAAAATACTAGCATTATAAATTTAACATAATATAAATTATTTTCCTTTTTCCTATTCTTCTACAAATTCCGCTTATTGTTCCTATATGTCAAATGAGAATCAATGATACTCTAGAGAGTGTGCTCATAGTACTCCAATTTTTAGTATGAAATCAATAGGTTTTAAGAGAAATTTGGCTGTACCTCTACCACTTAATTATTGGTTAGTGGAATAGGGTAGAGAGCAGGAAGTCTTAGTACGATACCAAGTACCTTCAACTCACAGACTGTCACTCTATCACTGATAGCAGGCTGGAATAGGACGGACAAAGATTTTGAATCACCCAAATTCAATCTCTAAGACGGCCTTCTTCCCGTCAATCCTTCCCCCTTTACCAGCAGCATTATCACAGATATCATATCAAACCAATTGTCATGATTTATTTGATTGCTGATACAACTATTTTATCTGTTAAAAGTGAATTCGTTGAGCCTTTTTATTTCCACATACCTTATTGCCTGGTTGCATTGTATATTCTGTAATTATTATCAACTTATAAAGGTAGATATACTGGCTGAGACCTTTGCAAAATCCCCCCAAAAAATCCCCTAAATTCCCACCAAGACATTTAGGGGATTTTTCATGACCACCTTCTTCCGGCAAACCGCCCAAGCCATGATTGCCAAACACATCGACCGCTTCCCGCTATTGAAGTTGGATCAAGTGATTGATTGGCAACCGATCGAACAGTACCTGAACCGTCAAAGAACCCGTTACCTTCGAGACCACCGCGGCCGTCCCGCCTATCCCCTGTTGTCCATGTTCAAAGCCGTCCTGCTCGGACAATGGCACAGCCTCTCCGATCCCGAACTCGAACACAGCCTCATCACCCGCATCGATTTCAACCTGTTTTGCCGTTTTGACGAACTGAGCATCCCCGATTACAGCACCTTATGCCGCTACCGTAACTGGCTGGCGCAAGACGACACCCTGTCCGAATTGCTGGAACTGATTAACCGCCAACTGACCGAAAAAGGCCTAAAAGTAGAGAAAGCATCCGCCGCCGTCATTGATGCCACCATTATTCAAACCGCCGGCAGCAAACAGCGTCAGGCCATAGAAGTTGATGAAGAAGGACAAGTCAGCGGCCAAACCACACCGGGTAAAGACAGCGATGCCCGCTGGACAAAGAAAAACGGTTTATACAGACTCGGTTACAAACAACATACCCGTACCGATGAGGAAGGCTATATCGAGAAACTGCACATCACCCCCGCCAATACCCATGAGTGCAACCACCTGTCGCCTTTGCTGGAAGGGATAGCCGAAGGTACGGCCGTCTATGCCGACAAAGGCTATGACAGTGCGGAAAACCGGCAACATCTGAAAGAGCATCAGTTGTTGGACGGCATTATGCGCAAAGCCCACCGTAACCATCCGTTGTCGGAAGCGCAAACTAAACGCAACCGATATTTGTCAAAGACCCGTTATGTGGTCGAACAAAGCTTCGGTACGCTGCACCGTAAATTCCGCTACTCCCGGGCAGCCTATTTCGGGTTGATTAAAGTGAATGCGCAAAGCCATCTGAAGGCGATGTGTTTAAACCTGTTGAAGGCCGCCAACAGGCTAAGCGCGCCTGTTGCTGCCTAAAAGTTTGATGGCTTTGGCTGTCGATACGGTTTTTGCCTTTGCCGTAGGCGGCTTCGGCGTAGATATAGACACCGGTTTGCGCACCGACGGAAACCCCGACGCCGACCTGTACGCCGGCATTGCGGTTTTTGCCGTCCTGATGTTGGCTGTCTTGGGCGGAGAGCAGCCGGATATCGCGTGCGGAATCGAGGCGGATGGCGTCGCCCGCAGTAATGTTGCTGCCTTGGACGGTAATGTCGCCCTCGCGGCTGCGGATATTGATGTCGTCGCCAGCTTTCAGGCTGCTTTGTTGGCTTTGGCGGTAGTTTTGGTTTTGTTCCTTGCCGGCGGATTTAAAGCCGAAGCCGGCTTCAACGGACAAGAGGACGGCGCCTTGCTGTCCGTTGTTGCTTTTAAGGGCGTCGGCCACTTTGCCGACGCCATCGGCCAGTTGGTAGGCTTGGGCGCCGGCGGCTAGACCCTGCAGGGCGCGGGTGCGGTCGTCGGCTGGTTGCGGCAATTGGCGTGCAAAAGCCTCAGCTGCATTCTATGCTTACTCGATACTCTGTACGGGAAAAAATATCTTACCCCACGGCATATCGTTTTCTTCAAAGATGCTTTCAAGATGATCGATAAAGGTGGGATTCACGGCATTGTCGTCTTCTGCACTGTTCACTACTTCGGGATAAAAATATTTAAAATAAAATAATTCTCCCTTAGAGGTAAGGTTAATATGTGTAAGCCAATAATATCCCCGCCAACGATCAAATTCTTGACTTTTCAAATAAAGATCTGCATCGGGATCATAACGGGCAAGATTCCGGCAATACATCCCAGATGTCTTCATCCGTAATCTCTTTCTGCGGCCAAAATTCCATCCATCTCAAGGTAAACAGCCGGTAAATAATCTCTACTGTTTCCTGCCAATCAATCCCTGAATTGGGAAGGTCTATAGGTTCTGTATCAACAAAAGCTAATTTTCGAAATACATCCTGAATAGCAGATGCTTGTCGTTCATTTATTCTCATAAGTTTACCCTTCTAAAAAAATTAATTAATTTTAACACTGCCTGCCGGTTTGCCTGCCGTTCTTTTTGACTTGTTTTGGGCAGCAAAAAGGGAATTTTTTGTGTTCAAAACCTTCGACTCCGCTTAAAGTCTTGCAGGATAAGGCTTGTAGGGGCTTCTAGCCCCTTTTTTGTCCTAATGCCACTTATTCAATATTTAAAAGATGTAATGGGGAATAGTGGATTCTTCTCATCCCATGCTACCTCATAATTAACAAATATATTTTTTAATGTTTTAATGAAAGGAATGTTTAATTCAAATTTCTTTCCATTCCACTCTTCAAACGCCTCTGGAATATATTCCTTTATTAAATCTATCCCTTTTTTTGTTAATACAATTTCCCCCTGATACCACACCTCATTATCATTATTAAAAGGACTTTGTTTTGCTAAATTATGGCAAAAGTCTAAAATATCATTTTTCGTTTCAAAGTTGATAGGTTCAAGAGTTGCTAATTGACATATTAATAATCTATATATGAATTCAACTGCAAATTGCCAATCTTTGTTTCCTTGACCATGCGATGCAAAATGCATTGGAAAATAACCATCTAATGCTAAATACTCAAATTCGCATTGAATATTTTCTGCTGTCTCTAAATTCATTAAAACATCCTTATCTAGCAGGGAATTTAAATTTTAACTCTGTTGGCTTGCCTTTTAAATTAATATTTAAGTTATTTAATGTTGGGTTATTAATATCAACAGACGCAGTAGTTCCCTTGGTCATAGAAGCATTACCTGCTGGCCTATACACCACAAAGGTTCCGTCCGGCATTTGCGCTTTCCAACAGCCCACACATTTACCTCCGTATAATTTTTCACCTTCGACTCGTTCCATTAGTGTAGGTTTCCTGCCTAAATATCGACGTGCAAAAGCCTCGGCTGTTTGATTCGGATTGTCTGAAGAGGACATTTCTCTAGCAGCGCCGGGTTTTCCTTTTTGTGGCTGCCCAGGCAGGCGGGTGCGGCCAGACGTTTGCATCCTTTTTAATGCATCAGCCTGCCTTTCTGCAGAAGAAACGGCATTACGTTGGCGTATCTCCTCTATTCTGTTTGGGTTGTGGGATTCGATTTTTTCATGCCGTTGCTGATTATATTTAGGGTTGTTTCTCCCTATGTTGATGTCATCTCTGTAATCTTTCGGTGGTTTCGGCAATGCCTTCTGTTCCCAATCCCGACTATTAAATCTCCGCTTTTTCCCATCCGGCCGCACCACCTTCACCGCATTGTCCGACCACGTTACCACAGAGCCTCTCGGTATCAGCTCTCCGTTGGCTAGGCGTTGCTCCTGTGCCAAGGTAACGGTTGTTCCCTCTGTTGCTTTGGAATTTGAAGGAATACGGATTTCGCCGACGGGTACAGTTTTTCTACCCGGAGCATTAACGTTATTTAGATTATGTGATTCGATTCCTTCATGTGTTAAATTATTTATCTTCGTAATCTTCGGCAAAGAAACTGCACCAGTCTGCCTCATTTTTACAGCATTGGTTTCCGGAAGCCCCTCCCAGCTTATGCGGTAAGCCGGATTACCCATACCTTTGGCAGCAACAAAACTTCCTCCCGTTCCGATTAGTCCTGCACCAATTGGGTAGAGGAACTTAAGCCATTAGCTGCAACGACTTCACTATCATCACGTATATCATCAATGTTGCCATTGACAACAGCATGCCTAAAATTGCTGTTGTGCCGTTTGAGCAAATCCCATTCCTGTCGGACTGCCTTCCTGATAGAACCAACTACTTTGTTTTGCTCTTCTCGGTCGGTAGCTAACTTTTCCAGTTTGTTCCAGGCTTTTTAATGTGTTGGAAAATGTCATGTTGTTTACACTTTTTCAGGCTGTCCAGTTTTTGTTTTTTCGCTAAAAAATCGGTTAGTTCAGTCTAAGTATGAAATCTGAAAAGTGTAAATAGCACTGTTGATTTCTAAGATTTTTAAATTAGTTTGGAAATGCCTAAAACATGTATCGATGTGGCAAATATTGATGAGTTATCTTTCTGTAGATGAATTAAGATTCTTCTGTGGTCTTTAATAAATTCATTTAAAAAAGAAAATCTCACATATTTATGACGTATTTCCTTAATTAATTTTCTATTGCTTAATTTAAATAATCCATTGCCAAATTGGCCATCAAATGAAAGCCATATTTTTACTCCTTGAGCATCTTCCCATTTTTTTGGATAAATGGTTGGTGGAGTATGAAGATAAATAATCATATTGATACAGTACCCTTTTAGATTATTTTCGGAAATTATCCATTTGGTAAAAAAGATATCATCTACGTAAAAATTTCCTTTTTCAAGTATATCTGCTCCATACATTTGCTTTAATAGATTCCATTTTCCCCCAATAAAGTCAATGTGCGCGTGCTTCATTTTTTCGTTTTCCCCCTGTTTCCATTTTTCATGTTAAATATTCTCTCAAAGAAATGCTCTTTAGGATCTGCATGCGGAGAAGGTTTTGTGTACAAATGCTCTGGAATACCTGTGATCGGACTGATTCCATAGGTTTGCCTATTGTGCGGGATGTTCTGCTCGGCCTTCCAAGTTTCTATATCAATAGTTCCATTTGTGGTATATGTGTTTAAATTTAATTTTTTTAAATTAAAATGAGCATGTTGATTTCCTATTCCATTAAGGTCTCCAAAATTATGCCCTACAGAGTGGTCTTGGATTACATAACCTTTGCCATTAACAATAAATAGATACTCCGTAGAAAATAACGTGCGTCCTAAAGAATCCTTTTTGTAAGTTACTATGCCTATTCGATCATGCTTTTTTTCTACAATTGGCACACGACGAACTGCTGTTGGCTGCATTGAATTAGGAATCCCTAATTGTCGCTTAGCCATTCTAAATGTAGCATGTTTCGTAGTTGCTGCTTGTTTAAATTCTGTCATGGCCTTCATTAGGTTTCGGTAATTTCGTTCTGTGTCTAAGCGAACTACTCCCACACCATTAACACTATCCATTACAGTCATTAACGGTACATTAATTCCATGTTCCCTAAGAAAATTTCTAGCTATTTCATTTTTCTTGTCTTGATTTACTTGATCTATTCTTTTTAATTTTTGAATCTCAGCATATATATCTGGCACATTACCTTGTAAGAAAAATGGGTCCATTGCATATGCGGCATTCTCCAATGTTGCGGCTCTACTCTGCATCCGCGTAACAGCAGAAGTACTATTCCCCGCAGCATTATTCTCCACCGCATTCTGCCCGACCGTCCCGGCAACCTGCGCATCAAACAACGCTCCGTTGCTGCTGTTCGTACCGTTCAGACTGCCTCCGGCCGCACCCACCACCGAAGCGATAGCACCGGTCTGCGCTTTAATCTCTTCTTTAATGTGCTCGGGTAACAGGTTGGGATTGAATTTCCCTGTGTGCGGGTCAATCGCGGTATGGCCGTCGTCGTATTGTTTGGCCAGATACCCGGCCGCACGTTCGGCAGCAACGGCGGCGCTGCCGCCGGCAAGCGGGTCGGCGCCGTTGGCGTAGGCCAAGGCGGCACCGAGCATAAAGTGGCCGATTGCTTG